>NZ_JBIATN010000007.1:0-361008 GCF_042891825.1 Streptomyces sp. NPDC001852 | reverse complement strand
TTCTCGACCTTGTCGCCGTCGTACTGCCAGTCGTGATCGTCCTTGACCGAGTCGACGAACGCGACCGCGTCGTGCTTGAGCTGCTTCAGCTTCGCGACCAGCGGACGGACCTCCGCCGCATACCCCGACAGCGCCCCGGCCACCGTCTCCAGATCCGACGCGAAGGTGTCCGCACGCGTGGAGACCGGCTTCGTCGACGCGAACAGCTGCTCCGCCTCCGGAGCCTTGTAATACGCCGACAACCCCTGGAACTTGGAGTGCACATCCCCACCCGTGGTGCGGATGTTCCCGGCGTCCTTCTTCAGCGCGCCGTAGTCCTTCTCCAACTGCTCCAGATCACCGGTGAACTCAGGAATCTCCTCCGGCTTGATCACGTGTCTCTGCCCCCGTACGTCCGCACCGCTGGTTCGGATCGACCTTCATCGCGATCTGACCATCGTACAAAGAGACTTATGGGGAGTCAGAAACAGTTATGTGACAGGACGTGTACGGGTCTGGGGTCCCCCGAAGCCCGGCGCCGAGCTGCCGTCGGTGTCTTCCACGTCGACGGACGCGTTGCCATGGGCCCGTACGTCGCGTTCCGCCGTCTCCCGGGCCTCCCTGGACAGGGTGTCGGCCCGGGCGGGGTCTCCCGCGCCCAGGGCCCGTACCGCCGCCGCCAGTTGTGAGCGGGCCTCCGGGCCCACCACGGTCCGGTGCACCGTGACGAAGCCCTCCGCCCCGGCGACGGAACTCCTCGCCACGAGCAGCGCCGCAGCGGACGACGCACCGGTGTGGCCCGTCTCCAGCCGCTCCACCGCCCGCGCGATCCGGCGCAGGGCGTCCAGCGGGTCGTACGGGCCCGACGTCAGCTCCTGCCGTACGGCGGTCAGCACACGGTCCGCGTGGGCCAGCCGGGCGTGCAGCTCACCGCTGGTCAGAGGACCCGGCACGCCCCCTTTCCGGGCCGCCGCGATCTCCGCCTCCGCGCCGGTCAGGGCGGCCGGCACCAGCTTCGCCGCCTCCCGTAGCTCCGCGGCGAGCCGTTCCACCCCGGTGACCAGGACGTCGGCCTGGGCCACCGCGCCCTCGGCGGCGCGCAGATGGGCGGCGGCCCGTGCGCCGTCGCCCGCGTCGGCCCTCTGGCGCGCCTCGTTGAGCCGGGTCGTGGCGAACACCAGCCGGTCCTTGGCCTGTTCGACGTGTCCCAGGACGGGTTCGGTGGCCGAGGGCGTGCAGCTGTCGTGCAGCGCGGTCAGGGTGTCCTGGGCGGTCATGGTGCGCCCCGCGAGCTCCCTGAACCGTCCCTCGGCCACCTCCAGCGCCCCGGCCAGCCCCGGCCCCTCCAGCTCCCGCAGCCGGTCCAGCGCCGGAGCCTCCGCGTCCAGTCTGCGCCCCGCCTCCGCGCACCGGCCCACCACGCCGACCAGCGCCTGCCGCCGGGCCACGTCGTCCTCCGGCACCCCCTGCTCGTACCGCCGCCAGATCGCGAACGCGGCCGACAGCTCGGTCTCGGCGGCCCGCAGCGCATGGACGAAGGGCTCGGTCTCCGCCTCCGTGAAACGCCCCTGGACGAAGGTGAGTTCCTCCCGGCTCGTGCGCACGCAGTCGTCGGCCAGGACCAGCGCCGCGCGCGCCTGACGCTCGGAGTCGGCCGGAGTGGGCGTGGGCGGTGCGGCGGAGACGATCCCGGGGGTCGTACGGGTACGGGCGCGGCGGGTGCGGCGCAGGTAGCCGTATCCGGCCAGCGCCACGGCGGCGACCCCCACGATCAGGGGCAGCACGAGGTCGGTGGTGGACGTCCCGTCCTGCGGCGGCGCGGCGGAGCTCGCCACGGTCCCGGCGGGCGCCACGGGAACCGGATCCTGCGCACCGACCGTCATCACCGGCAACATCAGCCACCCGGCCCCGACCACGACACCCAGCACGGCATGCGCCACCCGCACGCATATGTGCGCCTTGGCGCGCCGGGGCCGGCCGCGGATCAGGGAGGACGTCACATTTCGGAGCGTATGGGCAGGTAGGCGCCTTCGCGAGCGGGATGGATACGGGTGGGGGACGGGATGGGCAGGGGGACAGGAATGGACACCGGGGGAAACAACGGGGCGGATACGGAGGGGCTGCCCACCCCTGACGCCGAGGACGACGCCGAGGACAGCCCTCCAAAGCCCCCCGCGCCCGTCGACGAAAGCCACGCGGGCGGTGCCGGGCGCAGACGCACATGGCCGCGCACACTGAGGCGCACCGCGCTCGCCCTCGTCCTTCTCCTGCTGCTCCCCGCCCTCACCGCCGAGACCGCCCTCCGCTTCAACGACACCGGCACCCCCGCACCCGGCACGTACACCCGCAACCGTGACGCCGTCTGGCTCGGCCACGCCTGGGTCGACGGCCGCAAGACCGACGCCGACGTGACCGCACTCGTCAGCCGTCTGCGCGACACCGGCATCCGCGACCTGTACGTCCACGCAGGCCCCCTGGAACACGACGGCACGCTCCCCGAGTCGGCGTACCCCAGGGCCCGTTGGCTCACGGAAACCCTGCGTCGCCGGGCGCCGGACATCCGTGTGCAGGCCTGGCTCGGGGACGAGGTCGCCCCGGAGAAGCCGTACGCCATGCACCTGGAACGCCCCGCGACCCGCGCCGCCGTCGTCGGGTCCACCCGGCAGATCCTGGCCGCCGGCTTCCAGGGAGCCCACTTCGATCTGGAGCCCCTGCACTCCGGCGACCGGAACTACCTGACCCTCCTGGACGCCCTGCACCGCGTCACCCGCGCCCGCCACGCCGTGCTCTCCGTCGCCGCCCACCAGATCGATCCGCTGCCGGCCTTCCACTCCCTCTGGGGCACGGTCACCGGCCACCCCAAGTGGTGGTCGCAGGCGTACTTCGGGCAGGTCGCGCGGCGGGTCGACCAGATCGCGGTGATGTCGTACGACACCATGCAGCCGTTGCAGAGCCTGTACGGCGGCTATGTCGCCCAGCAGACCTCGCTGGCCCTGGAGGTCACGCCCGAGTCCACCGACCTCCTCATGGGCCTGCCCTTCTACCACGAGAACCGCTTCGGGCACTGGGCCCGTGCGGAGACCGTCCCGGCCGCCGTACGCGGGGTCCGCCTGGGCCTGTCCCGCACCGACAGGGAGCGGGCCCGCTTCGGCGTCGCCCTCTACGTCGACTTCGCGGCCACCGAAGCGGACTGGGCGGCCTACCGGGAGGACTGGGTCCGGTGACCGAACCGGCGCCCCGGCCGTCCCGCTCCTACGAAGACCACGTCTCCTACGAAAACCGCCTCTCCTACGAAGGCCGCCTCCTGATCTTCGAACCCAGCCACACCAGCGGGTCGTACTTGCGGTCCACCGCGCGCTCCTTCAGGGGGATCAGCGCGTTGTCGGTGATCTTGATGCCCTCGGGGCAGACCTCCGTGCAGCACTTGGTGATGTTGCAGTAGCCGAGTCCGTGTTCGTCCTGGGCCGTGCGCTTGCGGTCCAGGCCGGTCTCGGCGGCGGCGTCCAGCGGGTGCATGTCGAGTTCGGCGATCCGCATCAGGAAGCGCGGGCCCGCGAACGCCGTCTTGTTCTCCTCGTGGTCGCGGACGACATGGCAGGTGTCCTGGCACAGGAAGCACTCGATGCACTTGCGGAACTCCTGCGAGCGGTCCACGTCCTCCTGCATCATCCGGTACTCACCGGGGCCGAGCCCCGCGGGCGGTACGAAGGCCGGGACCTCCCTGGCCTTCTGGTAGTTGAAGCCGACGTCCGTCACCAGGTCCCGGACCACCGGGAAGCCCCGCATCGGTGTCACGGTGATCGTCTCCGACCGGTCGAACACCGACATCCGGGTCATGCACATCAGCCGGGGGCGGCCGTTGATCTCCGCCGAGCACGAACCGCACTTGCCCGCCTTGCAGTTCCAGCGCACGGCCAGATCGGGGGCCTGGGTCGCCTGGAGCCGGTGGATGATGTCGAGCACCACCTCGCCGTCGTTGACCTCGACCTTGAAGTCCGCCAGGTCACCGCCCTGCTCATCACCCCGCCACACCTTGAAGCGGGCCTCGTAGCTGCTCACTCGTACAGCTCCTCTTCGGCGAGGTACTTGACCAGCTCCTCCTTCTCGAAGAGGGCGAGCAGGTCCGGGCGGATGGGGGGAGTGGTCTCGCGGGTGAGGCGGATCTGGCCCCGGGCGGGGTCGGTCGCCGCCAGACCGCCGGTCGGGTCGGCGAGGGTGCAGAGCAGGTTCACGTTGCGCCAGGCGCGGTCCATGGCGGCGTGGTCCTCGCGGGTGTGGCCGCCGCGCGACTCGGTGCGCTCCAGGGCCGCGCGGGCCACGCATTCGCTGACCAGGAGCATGTTGCGCAGGTCGAGGGCGAGGTGCCAGCCCGGGTTGAACTGGCGGTGGCCCTCGACACCGGCCCGGCGTGCGCGTACCCGCAGCTCGGCCAGCTTCTGCAGGGCCTGCCCCATCTCGCCCTCGCGGCGGATGATGCCGACCAGGTCGTTCATGGTCTGCTGGAGTTCCTGGTGCAGGGTGTACGGGTTCTCCGGCGGACCCGCCTCGCCCTCCCGGTCGGCTTCCGCGGAGAAGGGGCGCAGGGCCTCCGCCGCCGCCGTGTTGACCTGGGCGTCGTCCACCGGCGGACGCCGGTGCGCCACCCCCTGCGCGTACTCCGCCGCGTGCCAGCCCGCGCGGCGCCCGAAGACCAGCAGGTCGGAGAGCGAGTTGCCGCCGAGGCGGTTGGAGCCGTGCATGCCGCCCGCCACCTCGCCGGCCGCGAACAGCCCCGGCACCCCGCGGGCCGCCGCGGTGTCGGAGTCGACGGCGATCCCGCCCATCACGTAGTGACAGGTCGGCCCGACCTCCATGGCCTCCGCCGTGATGTCGACGTCCGCCAGCTCCTTGAACTGGTGGTACATGGACGGCAGCCGGCGCCGGATCACCTCGGCGGGCATGCGGGTGGACACGTCCAGGAAGACCCCGCCGTGCGGCGAGCCCCGGCCCGCCTTGACCTCTGCGTTGATGGCGCGGGCCACCTCGTCGCGGGGGAGGAGTTCCGGGGGGCGCCGGTTGTTGTCCGGGTCCTCGTACCACCGGTCGGCCTCCTCCTCCGACTCGGCGTACTTCTCCTTGAAGACGTCCGGGATGTAGTCGAACATGAACCGCTTGCCCTCGGAGTTGCGCAGGACCCCGCCGTCGCCGCGCACCGACTCGGTGACGAGGATGCCCTTCACCGACGGCGGCCAGACCATGCCCGTCGGGTGGAACTGCACGAACTCCATGTTCAGCAGGGGGGCGCCCGCGAGCAGCGCGAGCGCGTGGCCGTCGCCGGTGTACTCCCACGAGTTCGAGGTGACCTTGAAGGACTTGCCGATCCCGCCGGTCGCGATCACCACGGCGGGGGCTTCCAGGACGAAGAAGCGGCCGGTCTCACGGTCGTAGGCGAAGACGCCCGACACCCGCTCCCCGTCCTTCAGGACCCTCGTGACCGTGCACTCCTGGAAGACCTTCAGTCCCGACTCGTAGTCCCCGGTCTCCCTGAAGTCCTGCTGCTGCAGCGCGACGATCTTCTGCTGGAGCGTGCGGATCAGCTCCAGGCCGGTACGGTCGCCGACGTGCGCGAGGCGCGGGTACTCGTGGCCGCCGAAGTTGCGCTGGGAGATCCGGCCGTCCTTCGTACGGTCGAACAGCGCGCCCCAGGTCTCCAGCTCCCACACCCGGTCCGGGGCCTCCTGCGCGTGCAGCTCGGCCATCCGCCACTGGTTGAGGAACTTGCCGCCGCGCATGGTGTCGCGGAAGTGGACCTGCCAGTTGTCGTGCTCGTTGACGTTGGCCATGGCCGCCGCGATGCCGCCCTCGGCCATCACCGTGTGCGCCTTGCCGAACAGCGACTTGCAGATCACCGCCGTACGGGCGCCCCGCTCGCGCGCCTCGATCGCGGCCCGCAGCCCGGCGCCGCCGGCACCGACCACGACGACGTCCCACTCCTGGCGGTCCACCACGGACATCAGACGGCTCACCTGTTCCTAGAAGAAGCGCGGGTCGGCGAAGACCCCGGACGCGACGAGATAGACGTAGAAGTCGGCGAGGGCCACGCTCAGCAGCGACGCCCAGGCCAGCTGCATGTGGCGGGCGTTGAGCCGGCCGACGAACTGCCAGGCCTTGTAGCGCACCGGGTGTCTGGAGAAGTGCTTGAGCTTGCCGCCGACGATGTGCCGGCAGGAGTGGCAGGAGACGGTGTACGCCCAGATCAACGTGATGTTGATCAGGAAGACGACGGTGCCGAGGCCCATGTGGCCCCAGTTCTCGTGCGGGTCGCGGAAGGACAGCACCGTGTCGTAGGTCAGCACCCCCGCGACCAGGATCGCCGCGTAGAAGAAGTACCGGTGGACGTTCTGCAGGATCAGCGGGAAGCGGGTCTCGCCGCTGTACGTCCGGTGCGGTTCGGCGACCGCGCAGGCGGGCGGGGACGCCCAGAAGCTGCGGTAGTACGCCTTGCGGTAGTAGTAGCAGGTCAGGCGGAAACCGAGCGGGAAGATCAGGATGATGATCGCCGGGGAGATCGCCCACCAGCTGCCGAAGAGGTCGGCGTTCGGGCCCGCGGGCATGCTCTTGCAGTTCTGTGCCAGGCAGGGCGAGTAGAACGGCGAGACGTACGGCGCCGCGTAGTAGTCCGCGTTGGCGAAGGCCCGCCAGGTCGAGTAGACGACGAAGGCCAGCAGACCGGCCGCGGTGACGGCGGGAGCCAGCCACCAGCGGTCGGTCCGCAGATGCGGGGCCGTGATCGCGGCGCGCGCAGTGGTCCGTACGCCGCCGCTGTTCTGTTGGGGTTCCGTACCAGTGGCCAAGGCAGGCTCCGGTCGTCGGGGATCAGGGGGCGTGCCGGTCGCGGGCGCCCAGGCCCTCGTCGTCCGAGCCCACCCACAGGCTGGTGTCGTACGGCGCGTCGGAGATGGTGACGAGGTCGGGGCGGCGCGGGGCCTCCCCGGTGGTGGCGGCGTCACGCAGCAGCGCCACGCTCTCGCGCAGATGGTCGGCGTCCAACCGGACCCGGCGCATCTCCAGGCCGCCGCTGCCGAGCTGGTGTTCCAGGCGTCCCAGCGACCGGTACAGATCGTCGATGGAGCGCTGGACCGAGGTGATGTCGTCGTGCACGGACATGACTTGCCCTCACTTCCGTGGGTCCGGCGGGCCCTGGGCGGCAACGTTCATGCGCCTTGGAGTGTTGCGCGTCACACCTGTCGGTGTGAAGGCGTGTGCAGCGATTGGCGGAGGCGCACTGGTGCATCTCCGGTGGTGTTGCGCCACACGGGTGGGGTTACCGCCCGTCCTCGCCGTGTCGCCCGTGGGGGCCGGATCCTTTCCTCTTCAGTGGGCCGCATAGATCTGATCAGCTCCATATACCGCCAAAGGTGATCAGCTCCACATTTCGACACAAGTGAGCATAAACCCGCGGCTTCCTGGAGGTAGCAGCGATGTCCTACGACCGCGTCGGACTGCGTGCCGTGATGCGCTCGGTCTCCTTCCTCACCGCCGGCGCGCTCGTGGTGCCGTTCCTCGCCGGATGCGACTCCGACGAGAAGGTCGCGGGGCCGCTCGCCGGGCAGGACATCGCCCCCGTCGCCCGTGACCTGGTCGCCGACGGCGGGACCGTGAAGTGGGCCGTCGACGCCGTACCGCCGACCCTGAACACCTTCCAGGCCGATGCCGACGCCGGCACCAGCCGCGTCGCCCAGGCCGTGCTGCCGTCGATGTTCCGGCTGGACGCCAGTGGCCGGCCGGTGCCCGACCCCGCCTACCTGGAGTCGGCCAAGGTCATCGAGACCGAGCCGCGCCAGGTCGTGCTGTACAAGCTGAACCAGCAGGCCGTGTGGAGCGACGGCCGGGAGATCGGCGCCGCCGACTTCCTCGCCCAGTGGCGCGCCCTGTCCGGCAGGAACAGCGCGTACTGGACGGCCCGCAACGCCGGCTACGACCGCATCGAGAAAATTGAGCGGGGCGCCACCGACCTCGAGGTCCGGGTCACCTTCTCCCGCCCCTACGCCGACTGGAAGTCGCTGTTCTCCCCGCTGTACCCGAAGGACGTCATGGGCACCCCGGGCGCCTTCAACGACGGAGCCCGCCGCAAGCTGCAGGTCACCGCGGGGCCGTTCACCGTGGACAAGGTCGACACCGCCCAGCAGAACGTCGTCCTCACCCGCAACCCGCGCTGGTGGGGCCGGCCCGCCAAGCTGAACGAGATCGTGCTGCACGCCGTACCCCGCGACAAGCGGGCCGCCGCGCTCGCCGACGGCAGCGTGGACCTCGCCGATGTCGACCCCGGGGACGCCCAGCGGATCGGACTCGCCGCCCACGGCATCGCGAACCCCTTGCAGGGCTCCGGCAAGACCTCGGTGAAGAAGCTGCGCGCGTGGGCGCGTGCGCACGACTTCGGCCCCGACGACGTCAAGGCCGGCCGGACGAAGCTGCGCAAGGCGATCTCCGAGTACCTGGACGAGCAGCAGGCGCTGAGCGGCGTCGAGGTCCGCAGGTCGCTGGAGCCCGCCTACACCCAGCTCGCCCTGAACGGCTCCGCGGGCCCCCTCGCGGACGAGCGCGTCCGGCGGGCCGTCGCCCGCGCCCTGGACCGCCGGGAGCTGGCCAAGCTGGTGCTCACCCCGCTGGGCCTGCCCGCCGTCCCGGTCGGCAGCCATCTCGCCCTGTCCGGGCAGGCCGCGTACGCCGACGACAGCGGCGCGATCGGCGCTCAGGACACCAAGGAGGCGCAGGCGCTGCTCGCCGACGCCGGCTGGGTGCCGGGCGGCCCGATCAAGGAGCAGAAGAAGGGGGAGAAGGCGGCCGGCCCCGAGAGCGAGAAGAAACACAAGAAGGACAAGGGCGCCAAGGAAGACAAGTCCGACGGCGGCAGGGACGGCGAGTACATCGTCGGCGGGGACAGTGAGGGAGACGACGGCGGCGACAAGAGCGGGGACAACAAGAACGGCGGACGGGGGGACGGGGGCGACCGGCGCCTGGCCCAGGAGGGTAGGCACGGGGGTGCACAGGGGGCGTACGCCCCCCAGGGCACGGCCGCGCCGGCGGCCGCGGCGCAGCCGCTCGCCAAGGACGGCAAGCCGCTCCTGCTCCGCTTCGTGCTCCCGTCCGGCGCCGGCTCCCAGACGCTGAACGCGGTCGCCGAGCGGATCTCGGCCATGCTGGGGCGGGTCGGCATCCGGACGACGATCAGCAAGGTCCCGGACGCGAGCTACTTCAAGGACCACATCGCCTCCGGCGACTACGACCTCGCGCTGTACTCCTGGCCGTCCTCCGCGTTCCCGGCGACGGACGACCGGCCGGTGTACGCGAAGCCGGTGCCGGCGGCGGACGGCTCGCTGAACATCGAGCAGAACTACACGCGGATCGGCACGGACCAGGTGGACCAGCTGTTCGACGAGGCCGCGGCCACCCTGGACGAGGACGAGGAGGTGTCGCTGATCCGCAAGGCGGACTCGCGGATCTGGGCCTCGGCCGGGTCGATCCCGCTGTATCAGCGGCCTCAGCTCGTGGCGGTGCGGCAGAACCTGGTCAACGCCGGAGCCTTCGGATTCCGGACGCCGGTCTATGAGGACATGGGCTTCCTGAAGAAGGGGGCGAAGGTTCCGCAGCCCTCGCCCAGCCCGAGCGGCTGACCTCCACGGAGATTGTCACACCGCCCTGCGGAGGCCGTCTCCGCCGGGGCCACGTACCATGGGGTGAGGCCGTGGCGTGTCCAGCCCGGCAGGACCCGCGTGACACAGACGTACGCGCAGGGCAATCCTCACACTCCGGGAGTTCGTCGCACTATGGCCACGCGCCACGACATCCGCAACGTCGCCATCGTCGCTCACGTCGACCACGGCAAGACCACCATCGTCGACGGCATGCTGAAGCAGGCCGGCGCGTTCGCCGCCCACCAGCTCGAAGGCGTCGACGACCGCATGATGGACTCGAATGACCTGGAGCGTGAGAAGGGCATCACGATCCTCGCCAAGAACACGGCGGTGAAGTACCACCCCAAGGACGGCGGGGACCCGATCACCATCAACATCATCGACACCCCCGGCCACGCCGACTTCGGCGGCGAGGTCGAGCGCGGTCTGTCCATGGTGGACGGTGTCGTGCTGCTGGTGGACGCCTCCGAGGGCCCGCTGCCGCAGACCCGCTTCGTGCTGCGCAAGGCCCTCCAGCAGCGCCTGCCCGTCATCCTGTGCATCAACAAGACGGACCGCCCGGACTCCCGCATCGACGAGGTCGTCAACGAGACCTACGACCTCTTCCTCGACCTGGACGCGGACGAGGAGCAGATCGAGTTCCCGATCGTCTACGCCTGCGGCCGTGACGGCATCGCCTCGCTGACCAAGCCGGAGAACGGCACGGTCCCGGCCGACAGCGACAGCCTGGAGCCGTTCTTCTCCACGATCCTGGAGCACATCCCGGCGCCGACGTACGAGGAGGACGCGCCGCTCCAGGCCCACGTCACCAACCTCGACGCCGACAACTTCCTCGGCCGTATCGCGCTGCTCCGGGTCGAGCAGGGCGAGCTGCGCAAGGGCCAGACGGTCGCCTGGATCAAGCGCGACGGCTCCATCAGCAACGTGCGCATCTCCGAGCTGATGATGACCGAGGCGCTCACCCGCAAGCCCGCCGAGAAGGCCGGTCCGGGTGACATCTGCGCGGTCGCCGGTATCCCGGACATCATGATCGGCGAGACCCTGGCCGACACCGAGAACCCGGTCCCGCTGCCGCTGATCACGGTGGACGAGCCGGCGATCTCCATGGTCATCGGTACGAACACCTCGCCGCTGGTCGGCCGGGGCGGCACCGGCAAGGGCGCGGACGCGAAGGCGGCCGTGAAGGACCGCAAGGTCACCGCCCGCCAGGTGAAGGACCGCCTGGACCGCGAGCTGATCGGTAACGTCTCGCTGCGCGTGCTGGACACCGAGCGGCCGGACGCCTGGGAGGTCCAGGGCCGTGGTGAGCTGGCGCTCGCCATCCTGGTCGAGACCATGCGCCGGGAGGGCTACGAGCTGACCGTCGGCAAGCCGCAGGTCGTCACCAAGGAAGTCGACGGCAAGGTCTACGAGCCGGTCGAGCGCATGACGATCGACGTGCCCGAGGAGCACATGGGCGCGGTCACGCAGCTGATGGGCGTCCGCAAGGGCCGGATGGACAACATGTCCAACCACGGCTCGGGCTGGGTGCGCATGGAGTTCGTGGTGCCGTCCCGTGGTCTGATCGGTTTCCGGACCGAGTTCCTGACGCAGACCCGCGGCACCGGTATCGGCCACTCCATCCACGAGGGCCACGAGCCCTGGTTCGGTGCGCTGCAGACCCGCAACAACGGCTCGCTGGTCGCCGACCGCGCCGGTGCCGTCACCGCGTTCGCGATGACGAACCTGCAGGAGCGCGGCGTGCTCTTCGTGGAGCCGGGCACCGAGGTGTACGAGGGCATGATCGTCGGTGAGAACTCCCGCTCCGACGACATGGACGTCAACATCACCAAGGAGAAGAAGCTCACCAACATGCGGTCCTCGACGGCCGACGTGGCCGAGTCGATCGTGCCGCCGCGCAAGCTGTCGCTGGAGCAGTCGCTGGAGTTCTGCCGTGACGACGAGTGCGTCGAGGTGACCCCGGAGGCCGTTCGCATCCGCAAGGTCAACCTCGACCAGCGTGAGCGGGCCCGCGCCGCGAGCCGCGCCAAGCACGGCTGATCCCAGCGCAATCGAGCCCGGGTGCCCCCAGGATGGGGGTACCCGGGCTTTTTGCAACCCGTTTTCGGGGGACCCATGTCCGACATGCGGAGATCGTTGCCCGATAGCCATGTAACACGTCCGTTTCGCGCCTTCTTCGGTCGAACAGTTTGTCCAGATTTTGGAAGGTGTAGCCGCGATCCGTGACTGAATTGAGATCTGCGGGCAGTGGTCGGTACTCGACCCATGGCAGATAGTTAGCCGCGTAGCGCTCGGGTCAATGGGTCCAGCGCACTGTGGGGACAGTGTGCCGACTCACGAGCACCAGGGGGTGCCTGACCCTCCGTCAGGGGTGTCGGAGGGAAGACGGAAACCCTCTCCTGTTGGTGAACACGTGGAGTCATGAGGAGGAACCCCCATGCGCGGTGTCACAAACACCAGGTGGGTCTGTTCGTCACGTCCAGCGGTGTGATTCGGCGGTAGAACTACGCGCGTCCGCCTCGCGGTTACGCGCGTCCTCGGAGTACCCGGGCACCTCCCACACTCATACCTGTGAAACGGACGAACCGTGACAAGTCCTATCGACATTGAGGGCGGCGGGACTTCGGTCGTCGTCGACGGCGAACCAGGGCCGGAGGCGGAGAGCGAAGTCGTCAAGCTCGAAGGCCGCTCTCCCGGCCAGCTGATGTGGCTGCGCTTCAAACGCGACCGTACCGGCGTGATCTCGGCTTATGTGGTGGGCTTCTTCTTCCTGATCGGCCTGCTCGCCCCGCTGATCTCCAAACTGTACGGCAAGAATCCGTACACGGTGTACGCGGACGAGCGACCGGAACTCTTCGACAGCGCCGGCGTGCCGGTGCAGCCCAACGGCGGCATCAGCAGCCAGTTCTGGTTCGGACTCGAACCCGGCAACGGCTACGACGTCTTCACCAAGCTGATCTACGGCATCCGCACCTCGCTGATGATCTCGGTCGCCGTCACCATCGCCGTCGTCATCACCGGCATCCTTCTCGGTGTCGCGGCCGGCTATCTCGGCGGCAGGACCGACTACTTCATCGGCCGGGTCATCGACTTCCTCCTCGCCTTCCCGGCACAGCTCTTCTTCATCGCGAGCATGCCGGTCGTGGTGTCCCTGTTCGTCAGTCCCCGCGACGAGACGCCCACCTACGTCCGGGTGGTGGCCCTCATCATCGTCCAGTGGTTCCTGGGCTGGATGGGCCTCGGGCGCATCCTGCGCGGCACCGCACTCGCCCTGCGGGAACGGGAGTTCATCGAGGCGGCACGGGTCAGCGGCGCCTCGTCGTGGCGGATCATCCGCAGGGAGATCCTCCCGAACGTCGTCACCCCGCTGCTGGTGCAGGCGACGTACCTGCTGCCCGGGTTCGTGACGGCCGAGGCCGGTCTGTCCTTCCTGGGGGTCGGCATCGTCGAACCGACGCCGGACTGGGGGCAGATGTTCTCCAAGGCGTCCACCGAACTGGTGATGCAGAACGACATCACCTACATGTTCTTCCCCGGCGTATCGATGATCATCTTCGTCGTCGCGTTCAACCTGCTCGGGGACTCGGTCAGAGACGCCTTCGATCCCAAGACCGCGCGCTGACCGCACTTCGTCAACCACACGGAACGTCAGTTTCAAGGATGGGTGGGAATTTCGTGATGAGTAGGGGCGGACGCCACGTCTCCAGCGCGCTCTCCGTGCTCGCCGCCGGAGCCCTTGTGCTCACCGGTTGCAGCAAGGGCGGCAGCGACACCGGCACCAACGGCAACAAGGACCAGAAGAACGCCGAGGCACAGCAGGCGGCCATCAAGTTCGGCGGCACCGCGGACTCCCAGGGCCCGGCGGCCGACGTCCCGGGCGCCAAGAGCGGCGGCAGCATGGAGGTGCTGCAGCGCGACAGCTTCGCGCACCTCGACCCGGGGCAGATCTACGTCTCCGACCAGATGGCGCTCGCCCAGCTGATCCACAGAGGCCTCACCGGCTACAAGGCCACCAGCGACGACGGCCACAAACACGAGATCGTCGGCGACCTCGCCACCGACTCCGGCACCACCACGGACGGCGGAAAGACCTGGAAGTACACGCTCAAGGACGGCATCAAGTTCCAGGACGGCACCCCGATCACGTCCCAGGACGTCCGACAGACCTTCGAGCGGCTCTTCGCGCCCTTCATCACCCAGGGCCCGCCCTACCTCCAGCAGTGGCTGGCCAACACCCCGGGCGCCGACTACCGCAAACTGCTCCCCGACGGGCCGTACAAGGGCAAGCACCTCCCGGACAGCATCCTCGAGACGCCCGACGCCAAAACCATCATCTTCCACTTCAAGAAGCCGCACGCGGACCTGCCGTACGCGCTCGCCATGGCCGGCTACTCCATCGTGTCCGCGAAGGGCGACACCAAGGAGAAGTACGACAAGGCCCCGCTGGCGACCGGCCCGTACAAGATCCAGTCGTTCAAGTCCGGCAAGTCGATGGTGCTGGTCAAGAACACCAACTGGGACCCGAAGACGGACCCGATCCGCCACCAGTACGTGGACCAGTTCAACTTCACGTTCAACCAGCAGTTCGAGACCTCCACCAAGGCACTGCTGGCGGACAGCGGCCCCGACCAGACCGGCCTCAGCTTCAGCAACCAGGTCGACGCGGGCAACCTGTCCAGCGTCCTCAGGAACCCGAAGCTCAAGTCCCGTACGGTCTCCGGCTACCAGCCGTACGTCGGCCAGATGAACATCAACATGAGCAAGCCGGAGATGAAGGACATCCGGGTCCGCGAGGCCATCGCCTACGCACTCCCCGTCACCCCCTTCGTCCGCGCCTTCGGCGGCACGGACGCGATGGAGGTCGCCGGCGGCCTGCTCAGCCCGACCGTCAGCGGCTACGACGCCTCGTTCGACCCGTTCGGCAAGAAGAAGAAGCCGGCCGGTGACCCGGACAAGGCCCGCGACCTGCTCAAGCAGGCCGGCAAGCTCAACATGAAGCTGACCTTCGGCTACACCAACACCCCCGAGGGCCAGCAGTACTCCACGGCCATGGCGGCGGGCCTGAAGAAGGCCGGCTTCGACGTCCAGCGCCAGGAGATCCCGTCCGAGACCTACTACGACCAGGTCTCCAAGCTCAACAACAACTACGACATCTTCCACACCGCGTGGGGCGCCGACTGGCCGTCCGCCTCGACGGTCCTCCCGCTGCTGTACGACGGCCGCATCATCGCCGACGGTGCGTCGAACTACTCGCAGATCAACGACCCCCACGTGAACAGCGAGATCGACCGCATCAACGCGATCACCGACCCGGTCAAGGCCGCGGCCGAGTGGGAGAAGCTCGACAAGTACCTGCTCACCAAGGTCGTCAACGTGGTCCCGACCGCGTACTACAAGCAGACCCAGATCGCCGGCTCCAAGGTCGGCGGCCTCGTCTACGACGACGTGATCGGCGGCATCGACCCGCGTCGCCTCTTCATCAAGTAACCGTCCCCGTCCGGTGTCCGGCGCGCTCCCGAGCAGGGGGCGCGCCGGGCACCGCCAAGGCCGCCGACGTCTGAGAGCTGCCCTGTCATGCTGCGCTTCCTCGTCCGCCGGATCATCGGTGCCGTCGTCATCCTGTTCCTGCTGAGCATCGTCACGTTCGTACTGTTCTTCGGGGTGCCCCGGGACCCCGCGCTGATGATGTGCGGCAAGACCTGCAACCCCGACAGCATCGCGAACATCCACCATGTGCTCGGCCTGGACAAACCCATCACCGAGCAGTACTGGATCTTCCTGCACAACCTCGTCATGGGCAGCAACCAGTTCGCCCAGGGACCGTGCCCCGCCCCCTGCTTCGGCTACTCGTACCACACCAACGAGGCGGTCTGGAGCACCCTGATGGACCGGCTGCCCACGACCGTCTCGCTCACCCTGGGCGCGGCCGTGTGCTTCCTGGCCGTCGGTCTCGGCACCGGGCTGCTCGCCGCCTGGCGGCGCGGCACGCTGATCGACAAGACGGCCACCGCGGGCGCCATGGTGATCAGTTCGCTGCAGATCTACTTCCTCGGCCCGCTGGCCCTGGCCGTCCTCGTCTACCAGACCCACTGGTTCGACAAGCCCGCCTACAACGAGTTCACCCAGGACCCCGTCTCCTGGTTCACCGGCCTGATCATCCCCTGGGTGGTCCTCTCCACGATCTTCGCCGCGCAGTACACCCGTATGGCCCGGTCCTCGATGATCGAACAGCTCCAGGAGGAACACGTCCGGACCGCCCGCGCGAAAGGCATGTCCCGGTCCTATGTCTTCTTCCGCTACGCCTGGCGCGGTTCGCTGATCCCGATCGTCACCATCTTCGGCATCGACCTCGGCTCGCTGTTCGGCGGCGCCATCATCACCGAGTACACCTTCGGCCTGCCCGGCCTCGGCAACCTGGCCGTTCAGTCCGTCTTCTTCAGCGACCTGCCGCTGCTGCTCGGCGTGATGCTCTTCTCCGCCACCATGATCCTGCTGTTCAACATCGTCGTCGACGCCGCCTACGCCTTCATCGACCCGCGCGTGCGGCTGTCCTAGGAGCACTGTCGTGACCACTCTGACCAAGGAGGCCGGTGCTCCGATCCCGGCCGGATCCGGGCCCCTGCTCTCGGTGCGGGACCTGCACGTCAGCTTCAAGACCGAGGACGGCGTCGTACGGGCCGTGGACGGGCTCTCCTTCGACCTGGAGCGCGGCAGGACGCTCGGCATCGTGGGGGAGTCCGGCTCGGGCAAGTCGGTGACCAATCTGACCATCCTCGGCCTGCACAACCCCATGTTCACCACGGTCGAGGGCGAGATCCTGCTGGACGGACGGGAGCTGACCACCGCCCGGGAGTCCGAGCTGGAGAAGCTGCGTGGCAACAAGGTCGCCATGATCTTCCAGGACCCGCTCACCGCGCTCTCCCCGTACTACACGGTCGGCCGGCAGATCGCCGAGCCGTACACGAAGCACACCGGCGCCTCCAAGAAGCAGGCCTGGGAACGCGCCGTGGAGATGCTCGGCAAGGTCGGCATCCCCAACCCGAGGGAGCGGGCGAAGGACTACCCGCACCAGTTCTCCGGCGGCATGCGCCAGCGCGCCATGATCGCCATGGCGCTGGTCTGCGACCCCGACCTGCTGATCGCCGACGAGCCGACGACCGCCCTGGACGTGACGGTCCAGGCGCAGATTCTCGATCTGCTCAAGGACCTGCAACGGGAGTTCGGATCCGGCATCATCTTCATCACCCACGACCTGGGGGTGATCGCCGACATGGCCGACGACATCATGGTGATGTACGCGGGCGGCGCGGTGGAGCGGGGCACGGTCGACGAGGTGCTCAAGGCTCCGCGCCACCCCTACACCTGGGGCCTGCTGAACTCGATGCCGCGCCTGGACTCCGACCTCGACGCCCAGCTCTCCCCGATCCCCGGCACCCCGCCCTCGCTGCTCAACCCACCGTCAGGCTGCCGTTTCCACCCGCGCTGCACCTATCAGGAGCGGGTCGAGGGCACGGGCCGCTGTGTGCGCGAGCGCCCGCTGCCGGCGCCGGACCGTGCCTCCGCGTGCCATCTCACGGAGGAACAGAAGCGGACCATCTTCATCGAAGAGATCAAGCCCCGTCTGGGCTAGTCGTCAGTCGTCCTAGGAGGACATCGTCATGACAGAGGACATGGTCCTCCCGGCCCCGCGTGAGAAAGGGGCCGGCGCGGACGGGGAGCCGCTGCTGGAGGTCTCCGGACTGACCAAGCACTTCCCGGTCAAGGGCGGCTTCCCGATCCGCCGGACCATCGGCGCGGTGCAGGCCGTGGACGGCATCGACATCACCGTGCACGCGGGGGAGAGCTTCGGCCTGGTCGGGGAGTCGGGCTGCGGCAAGTCGACCACGGGCCGGCTGATCACGCGTCTGCTGGAGCCGACGAGCGGCACCGTCACCTACCGCGGGCAGGACATCAGCCACGCGACCCGCAAGCAGCTCGCCCCGATCCGCTCCGAGATCCAGATGATCTTCCAGGACCCGTACTCGTCGCTGAACCCGCGGCAGACGGTCGGAAAGATCATCTCGGGGCCGATGGAGATCAACGGGATCGAGCCGGAGGGCGGGAGGGAGAAGCGGGTCCGCGAACTCCTGGAGATCGTGGGCCTGAACCCCGAGCACTTCAACCGCTTCCCGCACGAGTTCTCCGGCGGCCAGCGCCAGCGCATCGGCGTGGCCCGAGCGCTCGCCCTGGAACCGAAGCTGATCGTCGCCGACGAGCCGGTCTCGGCGCTCGACGTCTCCATCCAGGCCCAGGTCGTGAACCTGCTGCAGCAGGTACAGAAGGAACTGGGCATCGCGTTCGTGTTCATCGCCCACGACCTGGCCGTCGTCCGCCACTTCTCGCAGCGCGTGGCGGTCATGTACCTCGGCAAGATCATCGAGGTGGGTGACCGGGACTCCATCTACACCCGTCCGCGCCATCCGTACACCCACGCCCTGCTGTCCGCGGTCCCCGAGGTGAACCTGACGGACGAGGACTCCGGCGGGCGTGAGCGCATCCGCCTGGCCGGTGACGTGCCGTCCCCCATCTCCCCGCCCTCCGGCTGCCGCTTCCGCACCCGCTGCTGGAAGGCCCAGGAGAAGTGCGCGACCGAGGAACCGCCGCTGGTCCGGATCTCCGGCAACCACGAGAGCCATCTGACGGCCTGCCACTTCCCGGAGGAGCCGACCACCGAGGCACGGGACGAGGACATCATCCTGGACCCGGCACTGGCCGCGCTGGAGGAGGACGCCGACTAGGCCCTAGGCGGGCCGGGCCACGGTGATGATCTCGGGGCTGGCGGGGGTGAGCGGTCCCCGCCCCCAGTCCCCGTACTGCTCCACGACCGTGAGCCCGGCCTCGGCCAGGAAGCCCGCCAAGGACTCCTCGTCCAGGAACCGCAGGACGCTGTGGCACACCTGCGGGGCCGGCCAGACATCGCCGTCGTAGGTCTCGGTGAACCGCACCCGGTCACCGCTGAGCCCGTCGCCCTGGACCTCGTGCCACACCCGCACCGGGGTGCCGTCGGCGGCCGCGATCTCGTGGACCCGGTCCGGGGTCCACCGCTCCCAGGCGCGGGCGCCCGGGTTGCGGGTCTCGAACACGAACCGCCCGCCGTCACCGAGCGCCGCCCGGACCCCGCGCAGACAGTGCCGGATGTCCTCGTCCCGGACCAGTTCCTGGAAGGCGTGCCCGGTCATGACGGCGAGGTCGAACTCCCCGGCCCACAGCCGGGCACGCATGTCCCCGAGCACCCACTCCACGTCCGGCCGGGCCCGCCGCGCCTGTACGAGCATGGCGGCGGCCGGATCGAGCCCCGTCAGCCGGCCCCGGTGGCCCTCGGCCCGGGCCCGCCGCAGCAGCTGCCCGGTGCCGCACCCTACGTCCAGCACCGACCGGGCCTTCCGCACCAGACCTAGGTAGAAGTCGTCTCCCGGCCCCCAGGGGTTGAGGCGGTCGTAGAGCGCGGCGAGCGTGAGATCGGTAAACGCGTGATCCACCACCGCCGCAGTCTGACACACCCTGCTGAACGGTGTGTCAGGTTCCGGTGCAGTTCTTGAGGGGCTCTCAACTTTGGTGCTTCAGGGCGTTGATGAAGGGGGTGAAGGTGGCGGGCGGGAAGATGAGGGTGGCTCTGTCCGGGGTCTTTGAGTCGCGGATGGCTATGTGGGTGTCCAGATGCGCGACTTCGACGCAGGCGTCACCCTGGCCGCCACCGGAGAAGGACGACTTCTGCCAGGTGTCCGGGGTCAGCATGCTCACAGCTCCTTCGACAGCTGGTGGATGAAGTCACGCGAACGGTCGGGGTCGAGTGACACTGCCTCTACCCTACGGAACAGCGTTCGATATCGGTTGAGCTGGGCTTCGGCATCGATGAAGACCGGCCCGTTGGGCCCGTCACGGACGACCGTGTCCAGCTTGGGCAGGGGGCCGCCCGCGTACACCATCGCACTGCCCGCGCCGCCGAAGTTGTCCAGGTCGAACGGGATGACCCGTACGGTGACATGGTCGGCTTCGGAGAGTTCCAGGACCTGGGTGAGCTGAGCCTGTGCTGTGGATCGGTTGCCGACCCTGATGCGCAGTGCCCCTTCGTGGATCACGGCCTCGTACGGGACGGGGGCCGGGCGCTCGATGATGACCCTGCGCTTCATCCGGTGATCGACCCACCGCTCGACATCGCTGTGTGGATACTCCGGGTTCACGTACGAGAAGAGGGACCGGGCGTAATCCGCTGTCTGCAGGAGACCGGGCACATGGAGGAACTCCACGTCCCAGCGGAAGTGGGCGTGATGCTCCAGCTCGGGCAGGTCCATGAAGGGCGTGGGCAGCTGGCCCCGGTACTCCTCCCACCAGCCCTGCGTTCGGTCGGTGGCGATCGCCACCAGGCCGTCGATGAACTCACATTCGACGCAGGCGTAGTTGGCTGCCATGCGACGCAGACGCTGCTCACTCACTCCTGAGGTACCGGCCTCGATCTGGCTGATCTGAACAGAGTTCACGCCAAGCAGCGCCGCCGCCTCACGGGAGCTGAGGCCCGCCGCCTCGCGGAGCCTGCGCAGTTCCACGGCCAGCCGCATCTGGCGTGCTGTGGGCTCGCGTTTGGTCCCCATCGGCTGCTCCTTGGTTCAACCTGCCTCACCATGCGCCCCGTTCGGGGTCAGATTACGGGATCACCTTGCCGCCTCTTAATTCTAAGGTCTACCGTCAGTGACGTACCGGACGCGCAGCGGAAGTGCACTGCTCCGTCGTGCCATGACGACTGCGGCAATGCCACCTCGCGCGAAGACCCTTCATTGAAACCGAGTTGGTGACGCATGCCTGAAAACGAAACCTGGGACTACACCCTCTACATCCCCAACGACCTCAGAGCGGTGACCGTGTGCCGCCGCACCCTGCGCCTGATCCTGACCCTCCACGGGTTGATCGGCTTGGTCGATACGGCTGAGCTGCTGGCGGCGGAGCTGGTCTCCAACGCCGTACGGCACACCAAGGGGCCGGCGGCGCTGAGGGTCCGCCGTACCCCGGAGGGCATGGTGTGGATCGGGGCGTGGGACACCGACCCCGCGCCGCCGGATCCGCCGCGTCCGCTGGAGGAGGTGGCCGAGCTGGAGTGGGAGGACGGGCGGGGGCTGGGGTTGGTGAAGGCGCGCGCGGAGTACTGGGGGTGGCAGCCGACGGCGCGGTTCGGGGACCGGGGGAAGTACGTGTGGTGTGAGCTGGGGGTCGCGTAAGGAGTGTGGCCCAAGGGACGACTGGATACGCCGAAGGCCCACGCCTGGGGAGGCGCGGGCCTTCGGTCCCTGGAAGCGGACGTTCATGGGCTCGGGTCAATGGGCCGGTGAAAGTCCGTTCCGCGAGGGGGCGGCTGACGAAAAGGGGTGTGTCAGGCCGCCGCCTCGGGGTCCTTGGAGAGGCTGTCCTTGGAGGTGCGGGGGGCGGGGATCGTCTCCCGGGTCTCCGGGTAGTGGCACGCCGTCAGGTGCCCCTGCTCGTTGCCCTCCACCTGCACCAGCGGCGGGGCCTCCGTCGCGCACTTCTCCGTCGCCTTCCAGCAGCGGGTGCGGAAGCGGCAGCCGGAGGGCGGGTTGATGGGGGAGGGCACGTCGCCGACCAGGCGGATCCGCTCGCGCGGCTCCGCGTCCACCGTCGCCTCGGGTACGGCGGAGAGCAGGGCCCGGGTGTAGGGGTGGCGCGGGTTGTCGTAGAGGTCCGCGCGGTCGGCGATCTCGACGATCTTGCCGAGGTACATGACCGCGACGCGCTGTGAGAAGTGGCGGACGATCGCGAGGTCGTGGGCGATGAACACGAACGCGATGCCCAGTTCCTTCTGCACCTTCTGCAGGAGGTTGACGACCTGGGCCTGGATGGAGACGTCGAGCGCCGAGACCGGCTCGTCGGCGACGATCAGCTTCGGTTCCAGGGCGAGCGCTCGGGCCACCCCGATGCGCTGGCGCTGGCCGCCGGAGAACTCGTGCGGGAAGCGGTTGAAGTGCTCGGGGTTCAGGCCCACGATCTCCAGCAGTTCGCGGACCCGGTTCTCGCGGCCGCCGGCCGGGTTGATGTCGTTGATCTCCATCGGGCCGGAGATGATCTTTCCGACCGTCTGCCGCGGGTTCAGCGAGGCGTACGGGTCCTGGAAGATCATCTGGATCTCGGAGCGGATCGGCGCCAGCTCCTTGCGGCCCGCGTGCGTGATGTCCTGCCCGCGGTAGGTGATCTTGCCGCCGGTCGGCTCCAGCAGGCGCGTGATCAGCCGGCCCGTGGTCGACTTGCCGCAGCCCGACTCGCCGACGAGGCCCAGGCTCTCGCCCTCGCCGACCTGGAAGTCCAGCCCGTCCACGGCCTGCACCGCGCCGACCGTACGGCGGATCGGGAAGCCGCCCTTGATCGGGAAGTGCTTGGTGAGCCCGGAGACGTCCAGGAGGGGGTTCGTGTTGCTCATGGTCGTGAAGTCCCGTCTGCTGTCCGTCAGTTGTGCCGGGTTCCGGCGAAGTCGGAGAAGAGATCCCGCTTCTGCTCCGCCGTGAGGTGGCAGGCGGAGCCGCGGCCCTCGACCACCTCCAGCTTCGGCCGCTCGGCCGAGCACAGACCGCCGTCGACCTTCTCGGCGAACGAGCAGCGCGGGTGGAAGCGGCAGCCGGAGGGCGGGTTGAGCAGCGAGGGCGGGGAGCCGGGGATGGGGGAGAGCGGCACGTCGACCGGGCCGTCCAGGCTCGGCATCGAGTTCAGCAGGCCCAGGGTGTAGGGGTGGTCCGGGGTGCGGAGCACATCCTGCTTGGTGCCGCGCTCCACGCACCGGCCGCCGTACATCACCAGCACGTCGTCCGCGATGTCGGCGATGACGCCCAGGTCGTGCGTGATGAAGATGATCGCGGTGCCGAACTCCTGCTGGAGGTCCTTGAGCAGGTCCATGATCTGGGCCTGGACCGTCACGTCCAGGGCCGTGGTCGGCTCGTCGGCGATCAGCAGCTCGGGGTCGCAGACCAGCGCCATGGCGATCATCGCGCGCTGGCGCATACCGCCGGAGAACTGGTGCGGGTAGTCGTCCACCCGCATGTCCGGCTGGGGGATGCCGACCCGGCGGAGCATCTCGATCGCGCGGTCCCGGGCCTCCTTCTTGGAGCAGCCGGTGTGCTTGCGGTACGTCTCCGCGATCTGCACGCCGACCTTGTGGTACGGCGACAGGGAGGCCAGCGCGTCCTGGAAGATCATGGACATCTTGTTGCCGCGCAGCTTCTCCAGCGTCCGCTCGGAGGCGGTGAGAAGCTCCTGCCCGTCGAGCAGGATCTCGCCCTCCAGGGCGGTGCGCTCACGGTTGTGCAGGCCCAGGATCGCGAGGTTGGTCACCGACTTGCCGGAGCCGGACTCGCCGACGATGCCGAGGGTCTTGCCCTTCTCCAGGTCGAAGGAGAGCCCGTCGACGGCCTTGACGATGCCGTCCTCGGTGGAGAAGTGCACGCGCAGGTCGCGGACGGAGAGGAAGGGGGTGCTCATCTTGTCTCTCCTTAGGCGAGGCGGACGCGCGGGTCGATGAGGGCGTACACCGCGTCGACAAGGATGTTGAAGACGACGATCGCGGCTGCGGCCACCAGGGTGACACCGAGCAGCATCGGCAGGTCGTTGTCCTTCACGGCCTTCACCGAGACGGCGCCGATACCGTGCAGACCGAAAGTCTGCTCCGTGATGACCGCGCCGCCGAGCAGTGAGCCGAGGTCCAGACCGAGGATCGTCACGATCGGGCCCATCGCGCCGCGCCAGGCGAAGCGGAAGAACACGGTGCGCCAGGCGAGGCCCTTGGCCCGCGCGGTGCGGACGTAGTCCTCGCTCAGCGTCTCGACCAACTGCGAGCGGGTCATACGCGTGTAGTTGGCGGTGAAGATGATCGCCAGCACGAACCACGGCAGAATGAAGCCCCCGAACCAGGAGCCGGGGTTGTCCGTGAATCCGGAGTTGTCGTTCGGGCGGGGCAGGATGTGCCACTCGTCGGACAGGTAGAACATCGCGACGATACCGACGATGTAGATCTGCAGCGAGGAGCCGATCAGCGAGGCCGAGGAGGCGATCTTGTCCAGCGCCTTGCCCTGCTTGACGGCGGCGACCATGCCGGTGCCGACACCGAAGACGAAGAAGACGACCGCGCTGCCCAGCGCCAGGGAGATCGTGGTCGGGAAGCGGTCCAGGATGATGCCCGTGACCGGCTCACGGTTGATGAACGAGTAGCCGAGGCACGGGGCGTTGCAGTGTCCGAACGAGGCGTAGTCGCGGCCCACGAAGACGCCTTCGAGCCAGTGCCAGTACTGCACCGGCAGCGGATCGTCGATCCCCAGGTTGTGCTTGACCAGCGCCAGAGTCTGTGGCGTGCAGACCTTGCCGCAGGCGACCCGGGCGGGGTCACGCGGAGCGACGTAGAAGAGGAAGAAGGTGATGGCACTGATGATCAGCAGGATCACCGCTGCGCCGATTGTCCGGCGGACGAGAAAGCGGAACATGGCGATGGGATTCCCTGGGCGACGCCGTGGTGGGGGCGGAGGGGGACGGGCGGGGCGCCGGTGTGTGGCGCCCCGCCCCTGGACTGGCTTGGTCGTCAGGCCTTCACGTACAGCTTGTACATGACGAACGCCGAGAACAGCGGGTCGAACAGCGCGCCGCCGACCTTCGAGCCGTGCAGGTAGAACCGGCGCTGGAAGGTTTCGGGGATGATCGGCGCGAGCTCGGTCATGATCTTCTTGTCCAGCGCCTCCCAGGCCTCGCCGGCCTTCTTCGGGTCGGTGATGACGGCGTTCGTCTTGATCGCGTCGTTGACCCAGCTCACGTTCAGCTGCGAGACGTTGTTGGAGCCGTTGGCGATGGTGGCGCCGTCGAACAGCGGCTGCATGACGGTGTAACCGGTCGGCCAGTCCGGGGACCAGCCGAACCACATCACGTCGAAGCTGTTGTTGATCTGCTGGACCTGGTCGTAGTAGCTGGTGGAGTCCACCGGCTTGACGACCGGGTCGAAGCCCGCCGCCTTCAGGGCGTTGGTGATGACGACCGCCGTCTTGGTGTAGGCGTCGTTGCTGCCCTTGGGGTAGGTGTAGACGATCTTCTGGCCGAGCTTGCCGGCCTCCTTCAGCAGCGCCTTGGCCTTCTCCGGGTCGCCCTGCGGCGTCTTCAGCTTGCCGTAGACGTCCTGGTGCTCGTAGCCGAGGATGTCCGGGCTGATGATGGAGGTCGCGTAGTCACCTGCGGCCTGGCCACCGTAGATACGGCGGATCTGCTCCAGCGGCCAGGCGTAGTTGAGGGCCTGGCGCACCTTCGGGTCGGTGATCCGCTTGCAGTTGATGGCGTAGTAGTACAGACCGCTGAGCAGGCCGTTGATGGTGCGCTGCTTCAGCTGGGCGTCGCCCAGGACCTTCTGCAGACGCTCGGCCGGGACACCGCTGTAGGCCATGACCGCGTACTGGTCGTCGCCGCTCTCGGCGATCAGACGGTCGGTGGCCGGCAGCGACTCGGTTCCGAACTGGAAGGTGAAGCTGTCCGGGTAGGCGTTGCGGATCGAGTCCGTGGCCGGGTCCCAGTGCGGGTTGCGCACGAGCTTCAGGGACTTGTCGACGGAGTGCTGGGCGATCTTGTACGGGCCGGCGGAGACCGGGTCCTTGTCGTACTTGTCCTTGGTGTCGTGGCTGGCCGGCACGGCGCCGTAGGAGTGCATCGCCAGCGTGAAGTTGAGGTCCGGACGGGCCACCTTCAGCTTCAGCGTGATGGTCTTCTTCGTGTCGTCGGTGACGATCGAGTCCAGGTGCTTGCCGCTGAACGGACCCTTGTACTTGGACCGGAAGTCGCTGGAGCCGACGAGCGCGGACTGGACGTACTGCGCGCCCTCGGTGGTGAAGCTGGCGAAGCCGCGCTCGATGCCGTGGCGGACGTCCTCGACGGTCAGGTCGCTGCCGTCCTCCCACTTCAGACCGTCCTTCAGGGTGAAGGTCCAGGTCTTGCCGCCGTCGGTCATGGTGCCGGTGTCGGTGGCGAGGTCACCGACCAGCTTCATGGAGCCGTCCATGGCGATCTTGTAGCCGGTCAGGGCGCGGATGTACAGGTTGCCGACCGTGGAGTTCCACGCGAAGTAGATCCGCTGCGGGTCCAGGTGGGAGAAGTCGTCCGGACCGATGCCGATGATGTTGCCGCCCTTCTTCGCACCCGGGATCTCGGGTGCGGGGCCGGTCGAGTCCTCCTTCGTACCGACGGTCACGTGACCGGTGTACGTGTTGGTGCCGGCGTGGGCGCCGCTGCCGCTGTTCCCGCCACCTCCGCCGCTGCTGCACGCGGAGAGGACCATGGAGCCGCCGGCCGCGACCGACGTGGCGATGACGAAGTTTCTGCGGGAAAGGGACATGGTTTCCTGCTCTGGTCGAGGAGAGATACGAGCTTCTCCGGCGGGCCCCGTCGCCCGGACCGGAAGATGGAACGGGAGGTTCAGCGCCCGGCCTTGGGGTCCAGCGCGTCGCGCACCGAGTCACCGAGGAGGTTGAAGGCGATCACGAAGATCACCATCGTCAGGCCCGGGAAGAGCATGTACGTGATGTCGTCCTGGTAGTACTTGGACGCGTTCTGGACCATGACACCCCAGTCGGGCGTCGGGTCGGAGAGGCCGACTCCGAGGAAGGCCAGACCGGCCTCCACGGTCACGTACATCGGGAGCGCCAGGGTCGCCTGGATGAGGATCGGCGTCCACAGGTTGGGAAGCAGTTCCTTGAAGATGATGCGGCCCGGGGAGGCGCCGGTGACCTTGGCGGCCTCCACGAACTCCCGCTCGCGCAGGGCGAGTACCTCACCGCGCAGCAGCCGGGCGATGGGTGCCCAGCCGAACGCGGTCATGATGGTGATCAGGGAGACGACGATGAGCCAGGTCGGGGTCGCCTCGTCGGGCGCGACCAGGATCGTGAGCATCACCGGGAAGAAGCCGATGAAGAACAGGGTCTGCGGGAAGGCCAGGAGGATGTCGATGATCCGTCCGACCAGGTAGTCCGTCCTGCCGCCGAGGTAGCCGGCGGTGATGCCGATGACCACGCCGAAGAAGGCCACCAGTACGGTCGTCGCCGTCGCGATCAGCAGCGAGTTGCGGATGCCGTACAGCAGGAACGTGAAGACGTCCCGGCCCAGCTGCGGGTCGATGCCGAACCAGAAGTCCCCGCTCATGCCGCCGTTGGGCTTGACCGGGAAACCGAAGTCGTTGAGCAGGCTCGGGTCGTTCTGACCGTAGGTGGTGTAGGGGTCCTTGCCGTACACCTTGGCGATCAGCGGCGCGGCGATGCCGATGACGAAGAAGAAGATCACCACGAAGGCGGATATGACGCCCGTCCGGTCCCGCTTGAAGCGGGTCCAGGCCAGCCGTCCCGGAGAGCGGCTCTCGGTGCCCTTGGGGTTGCCGGGCTTCGCCGAAGTGGCGCTGTCTTCTTCGGTCACCTCGAGTGCGGCGGCCGGGGAAGGGGATGCGGGGGTGGTCATGATGCTCCGTGCCTTGTGGGTCAAGGCTCCGCAGGGCGCTCCCCTACGGGCTACGCCGGACTTTTTCAACGCAATTCATTCAAGGTCAATAAATTCTCGGTCGCCTTGGTTGCGTCTTTACCTTCTTTACTCGTACTTGATCATTCCGTAGCTACGCGGGTAGTACGCCGTAATCAATCCGTGCTTCACATCGGACCAACCGGGCGAATCAGGCAAGAAGTTCGATATGCGGACGGTGGGGTGTCGAAATGCGTACATCGACACGTCGCAATCCAACGTTTCGGCATCGTTGTCCGAAGATCTGTTGCGCGACTCCGGAAGATCGTCCGTCCGTGCCCGGTGAGATCGTCCGCCCCCTCCCGGCGGCCGCGCGCGTACGGGTCACGCGTCCCGCGCGCGTACGGGTCACGCGTCCCTCCAACGGCCCCTCGATTCGGCGGCACTCGCGCGGTATGTGTCGTATTAGCCGATATTGTCCGGTATTGGATCAGTGATCGCGGAGGAGGCAGCCATGCGGGGTACCACGCGCGCCCGATGGGCCGCCTGTGTGATCGCCGCCGGCCTGATGTGCGCCACCGGATGCGGGGGCGGCGCCGGATTCGGCGGACCCGGCGTGCTGACCTCCTCCTGGGGCGACCCGCAGAACCCCCTGGAGCCCGCCAACACCAACGAGGTGCAGGGCGGCAAGGTCCTCGACATGATCTTCCGGGGGCTGAAGAAGTACGACCCCAGGACCGGCAAGGCGCAGAACTGGCTCGCTCGGTCCATCCACACCACGGACTCGCAGAACTTCACGATCAGGCTGAAGGACGGCTGGACCTTCTCCAACGGCGAGAAGGTGACCGCCCACTCCTTCGTGGACGCCTGGAACTACGGGGCGAGCCTGCGGAACAACCAGAAGGACGCCTACTTCTTCGCCTACATCGACGGGTACGACAAGGTCCACCCCGACAGCGGCGCCCAGACCGCCGACACCCTGTCCGGACTCCGGGTCGTCGACGACCGCACCTTCACCGTCCGGCTGAGCCAGAAGTTCTCCAGCTTCCCCGACACCCTCGGCTACGCGGCCTTCGCCCCGCTGCCCCGCGCCTTCTTCACCGACCACGCCGCCTGGCTGAAGAAGCCGGTCGGCAACGGGCCGTACCGGATCGAGTCGTACACCAGGGGCTCGGCGATGAACCTGAAGAAGTGGGACGGCTATCCCGGCCCCGACAAGGCCCGGAACACCGGGGTGACCCTGCTGGTGTACACCGACAACAACACCGCCTACACCGACGTCCTGGCCGGCAACCTCGACCTGGTCGACGACGTGCCCTCCACCCAGCTCAAGAACGTCGGGACCGACCTGAACGGCCGCTACATCAACACCCCGGCCGGCATCCTGCAGACCCTCGCCTTCCCGTACTACGACCCGAAGTGGAACACCAGCGGGGCGCGCAAGGTCCGCACCGGCCTGTCCATGGCGATCAACCGCAAGCAGATCACCGACACCATCTTCCGCGGCACCCGCACCCCCGCCACCGACTGGACCTCCCCGGTCCTCGGCGCGGCCGGCGGCTACAAGCCCGGGCTGTGCGGGCACGCCTGCGACTACGACCCCGCGCAGGCCAAGAAGCTCATCCGGGAGGGCGGCGGATTCCCCGGCGGCCAGCTGAAGATCACGTACAACGCGGACACCGGCTCCCACAAGCAGTGGGTGGACGCCGTGTGCAACTCCGTCAACAACACGCTCGGCAACGACAAGGCCTGCGTGGGCAACCCGGTCGGCACCTTCGCCGACTTCCGCAACCAGATCGGGCAGCACAAGATGACCGGTCCCTTCCGGGCCGGCTGGCAGATGGACTACCCGTTGATCCAGAACTTCCTGCAGCCGCTGTACTACACGGGCGCGTCCTCCAACGACGGCAAGTGGTCGAACAGGCAGTTCGACCGGCTCGTCGACCGGGCCAACGCCGAGACCGGGCAGGCCGCGGCCGTCCGGCTGTTCCAGCAGGCCGAGGAGGTCGTCCGCGACAACATGGCGGCCATCCCGCTCTGGTACCAGAACGGCAGCGCCGGCTACACCTCCCGGCTCTCCGACGTGGCGCTCAACCCCTTCAGCGTGCCGGTCTACAACGAGATCAAGGTCGGCTGAGCGGCATGGGGCGCTATGTCGCACGGCGGCTGCTCCAGATGATCCCCGTGTTCATCGGGTCCACCCTGCTGATCTTCCTCATGGTCAACGTGATGGGGGATCCCATCGCCGGCCTGTGCGGCGAGCGGGCCTGCGATCCGGCGACGGCCGCCCAGCTGAAGCGGGAGTTCGGCTTGGACAAGCCGCTCTGGCAGCAGTACCTCACCTACATGGGGAACGTCTTCACCGGAGACTTCGGTACGGCGTTCAACGGCCAGCCGGTCACCGAGCTGATGGGGACGGCGTTCCCCGTCACCATCCGGCTCACGATCGTCGCCATCCTCTTCGAGATCGTCATCGGTGTGACCCTGGGCGTGCTCACGGGCCTCAGGCGCGGCCGGCCCGTCGACACCGGGGTGCTGCTGGCCACCCTGGTGGTGATCTCCGTCCCCACCTTCGTCACCGGTCTGCTGCTCCAGCTGCTGCTCGGCGTCCAGTGGGGCTGGATCAGGCCGTCGGTGTCGGCGTACGCGACCTTCGGCGAGCTGATCGTGCCCGGCCTGGTCCTCGCCTCCGTCTCCCTCGCCTACGTCACCCGGCTCACCCGCACCTCCATCGCGGAGAACAAGCGGGCCGACTACGTCCGTACGGCGATCGCCAAGGGCCTGCCCCGGCACCGGGTCGTCGTCCGTCATCTGCTGCGCAACTCGCTGATCCCCGTGGTCACCTTCATCGGCGCCGACATCGGCGCGCTGATGGGCGGTGCGATCGTCACCGAGCGGATCTTCAACATCCACGGCGTCGGCTTCCAGCTGTACCAGGGCATCCTGCGCCAGAACACCCAGACGGTCGTCGGCTTCGTGACGGTCCTCGTCCTCGTCTTCCTCGTCGCCAACCTCCTCGTCGACCTCCTGTACGCCGTACTCGACCCGAGGATCCGCTATGCCTGACCAGTACGAGCCCGAGCGCGCGATCGCCGGGACCGGCATGGGCGGCGCGATGGACCTGGGCGCGAGCGAGGCGGCCACACTGGAGCGGACCCCGGGCGGCCCGGAGGGCACGGGCCCGGCCGGCAGGCCGCGCTCTCTCTGGTCCGACGCCTGGCGGGACCTGCGCCGCAACCCGGTCTTCCTGATCTCCGCCGTGGTGATCTGCTTCCTGGTCTTCATCTCCCTGTGGCCCTCGGCGATCGCCTCCGGCAGCCCCCTGACGTGCGACCTCGCCAAGGCCCAGGACGGCGCGGGGCCGGGCGCGCCCTTCGGGTACGACGGCCAGGGCTGCAACGTCTACACGCGCACGGTGTACGGCGCCCGTACCTCCGTCACGGTCGGCGTGCTGGCGACGCTCGGGGTGGCCGTCGCCGGGTCGGTACTGGGGTCCCTGGCGGGCTACTTCGGCGGCTTCTGGGACTCGGTCCTGTCCCGGATCACGGACATCTTCTTCGCCATCCCGGTCGTCCTCGGCGGTCTCGTCCTGCTGTCGGTGGTGACGAGCAACACGGTCTGGCCGGTCATCGGCTTCATGGTGCTGCTCGGCTGGCCGCAGATCGGCCGCATCGCCCGCGGCTCGGTCATCACCGCCAAGCAGAACGACTACGTCCAGGCCGCCCGCGCGCTCGGCGCCTCCGACTCCCGCATCCTGCTGCGCCACATCGCGCCGAACGCCGTGGCCCCCGTGATCGTCGTCGCGACCATCGCCCTCGGCACCTACATCGCGCTGGAGGCGACCCTGTCGTACCTCGGCGTGGGGTTGAAACCCCCCAGCGTCTCCTGGGGCATCGACATCTCCGCCGCCTCCCCCTACATCCGCAACGCCCCCCACGCCCTGCTGTGGCCCTCGGGCGCCCTGGCCGTCACGGTCCTGGCCTTCATCATGCTCGGCGACGCGGTCCGCGACGCCCTCGACCCGAAGCTGAGGTGAAGGACGTGCTACTGGAGGTGTGCGGTGCGGGCGGCGGGCCGGTGGGAGGGGCGTGGTGCGCCCTGCCGCAGCCCTCGGAGGTGCCGGCGGTCCGGCCACCGGCTCTCTCCTGCCCGGCGACGCGATCCGGCGACGCCCTCGACCCGAAGCCGAGGTGAGGGACGTGGCACGGGACGTGCGGGGTGAGGGTGGGGAGTCCGGAGTCCGTGAGGCCCTCGATCCGAAGACGAGGTGATGGTGGCGTGCTGCTGGAAGTGCGGGACCTGAAGGTGGAGTTCCGGACCCGGGACGGGGTCGCGCACGCCGTCAACGGGGTGAGTTACGAGGTGGCGGCGGGGGAGACCCTGGCCGTGCTCGGCGAGTCGGGGTCGGGCAAGTCGGTGACCGCGCAGGCCGTGATGGGCATCCTCGACACCCCGCCCGGAAAGGTCACGGGCGGCCGGATCCTGTTCCAGGGGCGGGATCTGCTCACACTGAAGGAAGAGGAGCGGAGGAGGATCCGCGGCGCCGGAATGGCGATGATCTTCCAGGACGCGCTGTCGGCCCTCAACCCCGTCATCCCCGTGGGGGACCAGCTCGGCGAGATGTTCGTCGTGCACCGCGGGATGTCGAAGAAGGACGCGCGGGGCAGGGCCGTCGAGCTGATGGAGCGGGTGCGCATCCCGGGTGCCGCCCAGCGGGTGCGGGACTACCCCCACCAGTTCTCCGGCGGTATGCGCCAGCGCATCATGATCGCCATGGCGCTGGCCCTGGAACCGGCGCTGATCATCGCCGACGAACCGACGACGGCGTTGGATGTCACCGTCCAGGCCCAGGTCATGGACCTGCTCGCGGAGTTGCAGCGCGAGTACCGCATGGGGCTCATTCTCATCACCCATGATCTGGGGGTCGTCGCGGACGTGGCCGACCGGATCGCGGTCATGTACGCCGGGAAGATCGTCGAGTCCGCGCCCGTCCGTGACATCTACAAGGCGCCGGCCCACCCGTACACCCGCGGCCTGCTGGACTCCATCCCGCGCCTGGACCAGAAGGGGCAGCAGCTGTACGCCATCCAGGGCCTGCCGCCGAACCTGATGCACATCCCGCCGGGCTGCTCCTTCCACCCGCGCTGCCCGATGGCGAGGGACGTCTGCCGCACCGACGAACCCCCGCTGTACGAGGTCTCCGGCACCCGCGGCAGCGCCTGCCACTTCTGGAGGGAGTGCCTCGATGGCCTCGACGACCTCGGTGACTGAGCCGATCCTCGAAGTGACCGGACTGGTCAAGCACTACCCCCTCACCCGGGGCATCCTGTTCAAGCGGCAGATCGGCGCGGTGAAGGCCGTCGACGGCGTCGACTTCACCCTCGCCAAGGGCGAAACCCTCGGCATCGTCGGCGAGTCGGGCTGCGGCAAGTCGACGGTCGCCAAGCTGCTCTGCAACCTGGAGCGGCCGACGGCGGGGTCCATCAGGTTCAAGGGCGAGGACATCACCAGGCTGTCCGGCAAGGCCCTGAAGGCCGTACGCCGCAACATCCAGATGGTCTTCCAGGACCCGTACACCTCCCTCAACCCCCGGATGACGGTCGGCGACATCATCGGGGAGCCGTACGACATCCATCCCGAGGCCGCACCCAAGGGCGACCGGCGGCGCAGGGTCCAGGAACTGCTGGACGTGGTCGGCCTCGACCCCGAGTACATCAACCGCTATCCGCACCAGTTCTCCGGCGGCCAGCGCCAGCGCATCGGCATCGCACGGGGTCTGGCGCTGCGCCCGGAGGTGATCGTCGCCGACGAACCGGTCTCCGCCCTCGACGTCTCGGTCCAGGCCCAGGTGATCAACCTCCTGGCCCGTCTCCAGTCGGAGTTCGACCTCTCCTATGTGTTCATCGCGCACGACCTGTCCATCGTCCGGCACATCTCCGACCGGGTGGGGGTGATGTACCTCGGGCGGATCGTGGAGATCGGCGGGGACGCCGAGATCTACGACCACCCCACCCACCCCTACACCCAGGCCCTGCTCTCGGCGGTCCCGGTGCCGGATCCCGAGGCCAGGGAGCAGCGTGAGCGGATCATTCTCAGCGGGGACGTGCCGTCGCCGACGAACATCCCCTCCGGCTGCCGCTTCCGCACCCGCTGCTGGAAGGCGCAGGAGCGCTGCGCCCGGGAGGTACCGGCCCTGGCGGTGCCGGCCGTCTTCCGTGACACGTCCGGCCCGGCGGCCCACGCCTCGGCCTGTCACTTCGCCGAGGAGAAACGGGTCGTTCCGGCGGAGGAGGCGTAGGCGGGGGGAATCCGGAAGCGGGGGATCCGTGGGAGTGCGCGTACGGCAGCGGGCCGGGATGACATGGCGCACCCCGGCCCGCTTACGGCACCCGCACGGCCGTACGCTGATCAGCCTCGCGCGTCCGTATATCGGTACCGCTTCCGTGAAGTTGCCTGCGCGTTAACGCGGTTCACGGTCATTTTCCCTGATCGGGCAGCGCACGCCGGAGGAAGTCCAGCTGCAGCCGCAGCAGGTTCTCCGCGACCGTCTCCTGCGGGGTCATGTGCGTCACCCCGGACAGCGGCAGCACCTCATGCGGGCGGCCCGCGGCGAGCAGGGCGGAGGACAGCCGGAGGGAGTGGGCCACGACGACGTTGTCGTCCGCGAGACCGTGGACGATCATCATCGGCCGGTGCGGCTCCGCCGCGCCGACCAGGCCCGCGTCGTCGATCAGCGAGTTGCGGCGGTAGACCTCCGGCTGCTCGTCCGGGAGGCCGAGGTAGCGCTCCTGGTAGTGGGTGTCGTACAGCCGCAGATCGGTGACCGGGGCGCCGACGACGGCCGCGTGGAAGACGTCCGGGCGGCGCAGCACCGCCAGCGCCGCCAGATAGCCGCCGAAGGACCAGCCGCGGATCGCCACCCGGCCCAGGTCCAGCGGGAACTGCCCGGCGAGCGCGTGCAGCGCGTCCACCTGGTCCTGGAGCACGACGGCCGCCAGCTCGTCCCGGACCGCCTTCTCCCAGGCCGGCGAGTGCCCCGGAGTGCCCCGCCCGTCCGCCACGACCACCGCGAAACCCTGGTCGGCGAACCACTGGGAGGTGAGGTGGGGGTTGTGCGCGGCGAGCACCCGCTGGCCGTGCGGGCCGCCGTAGGGGTCCATGAGGACGGGCAGGGGAGTGTCGCCGTGGTAGTCCCGTGGCATAAGCACGGCGCACGGAATTCGACGTGCGCCCCCCTGGGTGAGCGTCACCCGCGGGGACAAACCGGGATCTTCGGCGTACGACCGGACACTCGCCGCCGGTTTTCCGTCACGCAGCACCTGGACACGGGAGCCCGGAGTGTCCGGCGTCGCGGACACGAGTACGGTCACGCCGCCGCCGCGCACCGCCGAGTGGACCCCGGGCTCCTGTGACACGCGCTCCACGCCCAGCTCGTTCACCCGGTACACATGGACCTGGCCGATCTCGGGCTCCGGTGCCTCGGGGCCGGCCGAGGCGGAAACAAGCACGTCGTGGTCGCCCACGTCCAGCACTGCGCGGAGGTGCAACTGGGCGCTGGTCAAGGGGCGTTCGCCGACCGTCAGCACCCGCGCGCCGCCCTCGTCCGCGATCCGGACGAGCTGCCCGGACGGGCTCCAGCACGGCACCCCAGGGAAAAGTTCCAGCCAACTTGGATCTTCGTCGGCGTGCACCATCCGGGTGGCCCCCGTGTCCGGGTCCACCGCCAGGAACAGCTGGCTGCGCTGGTCCCGCGCCTGCACCAGCAACAGCGGCGCTCCCGCCCCTGACCAGTGCACACGGGCCAGATACGGATAACGGTCCCGGTCCCACGCGACCTCCGTGCGCTCCCCGTCGAGCCCCAGCACGAACAGCCGTACGTCCGCGTTGGGGGTGCCGGCGGCCGGGTACGCGATGTTGTTCGGCTCACGTTCCGGGTGGGCCGGATCGGCGATCCACCACCGCCGCACCGGCGTGTCGTCCACGCGCGCCACGAGCAGCCGGCGCCCGTCCGGAGCCCACCAGAACCCCCGCGAACGCCCCATCTCCTCGGCGGCGACGAACTCCGCGAGCCCGTAGGTGACCCGCCCCGGTCCGTCCGTGGGCTCCGGCTCGGCGAGCGCCCGGTCGCCCTCGCCCCCGGCGTCCACCACCCGCAGCGCCCCCTGCGCGACGTACGCGACATGCGTGCCGTCGGGCGACGGACGCGGGTCGATCACCGGCCCCGGGACCCGGAGTTCACGCGCCGTACCCGCCTGCAGCTCGGCGACGAAAAGCCGCCCTGACAAGGCGAAAGACGCCAACTCCAGGGCGGTGTCGGTGGCATAGCCGACGATGCCGGCACCTCCCTCCCGGCTGCGCTCCCGGCGCGCCCGCTCCTCGGCGGAGAGTTCTTCCAGGGCGCCGCCGAGCAGGGCGCCGGGATCGGCCGCCAGGCGCTCCGCGCCCTCCGGAAGGTCCAGGATCCACAGGGAGTTGGCCCGGTCGGTGCCGGAGCCGGAGCGCAGGAACGCGACACGCGTACCGTCGGGTGCCACCGTGAACGCGCGCGGCGCGCCGAGCGTGAACCGCTGCGTCCGGGCGTGCCGACGGGGGAAGGAGTCAGACTCGGTCGTCATACCCCGACCATATTGGCCATGCGCCCCCTTGTGCGGCCGTGCGCCGAGCGATGCGCGAGCACGGATAGTTATGATCACTACCGCTGTGTGGGTATGAACCTGCTGGCGTCTGCATGGATTTGCTCAACTGATCTAGATCTGGCGATCTTTGGAGGTGAGCCGCCGTGGCACTCTCGATTTCGGCGGTGGTGCTGCTGGCGATCATCGTCTTCCTGTTGATCAAGAAGTCGGGGCTGAAGGGCGGTCATGCGCTCGTCTGCATGCTGCTCGGCTTCTACCTCGCCTCCTCGACCGTCGCCCCCACGATCAGTCAGCTGACGACCAACGTCGCCAGCATGATCAGCAGCATCAAGTTCTGACGGCCGCCGTGGCGGCGGCTGGACGGCTGACCACCCGATCTGGTCGCCAGCTGTCCGATTCCGCTGCCTGTAACCACCCGACTCCGTAAGCTGTGCCGTCCTGGACGAGCGAGGCTGGGGGGCCGGAGGGTGGACGACGAGAGCGTGGACAAGCGGCTTCGGGAGCTGGCGAAGGCGTCCCCCAACTTCGGACGTCTGTACGGATACCAGCCGCTGCTCGCCATCTACGGCTCCCAGGCCGAACTCACCGTCTTCACCAATCCGAACGCCGCCTACGTCAGCGCTGGCCAGTTCGGTGAGGTGCTGGCCGAGGAGTTCGTCACGCGGACGGGTACGCGCGTGCAGGGGACGAACCAGGTCGACCGCATCAACGCTCTGACCCGGGCCGGCGTCCTCGTCGGCTGGAGCCGTGACGCCTTCCACAAGCTGCGCCGGGGCCGCAACGACGCCGCGCACAATCACCTCTTCGACACCACCAGGGCTCTGGAAGCTCTGAAACTGTGCTGGCAGCTCGGCGACCTCTTCGACCGCGCCATGGGCGGCACCCGCGCGGTGACCGCGTTCGTCCCGCCCACGCTCCCAGCCGAGACGCCGGAGACCGACCCGCAGGAACTCGCGGAGCTTCGCGAGACGCTGGAGGGACACCAGCGCACGCTCGCCGAGTCCCGCGTGAAGCTGTCGGAGGCCGGCGACCGCCTGGAGGCAGAGCGCCGGGCCCGTGCCGAGGCCGAGAGGATCATCGCCAGCGCCGAGCAGGCCAAGGCGACGTACGCCGCACAGGTGGAGGAACTGCGGGCGCAGGTCGCGGAACTGAGGGCCACCCACCAGCAGCGGTACGACGTCGAGCGGCTCAAGCCCCGACCGGTCGCCTCCGCCGCCCGTGACGCGATCGTGGAGCGCGCCCAGCGCCCCGCCCCGCTCAACGAGGTGCAGGCACGGGAGAAGATCGACACCATGCTGGCCAAGGCGGGCTGGCTGATCCAGGACAAGACGGACGCCAATCCACTGGCGGGTACGGGCGTCGCCATCCGCGAGTTCACCCTCGCCACCGGCCGTGCCGACTACGTCCTCTACGTCGGCGGGAAGATCGTCGGCGTCATCGAGGCCAAGCGCGAGGGGACCCCCCTGGCCGGTGCCCTCGCCCAGAACGAGCGGTACGCGGCGGGCGTGCTCAAGGAGCACGCCATGGCCGTGTGGCGCCGCGACGAGCCCTTCGCGTTCCGCTACGCCACCACCGGCACCGAGACGTACTTCCTCAACCGTGTGGACCCGGACGCCCGCTCCCGCGAGGTCTTCACCTTCCACCGCCCGGACACCGTCCTCGCGTGGATGCGGCACGCCGACGAGCACCCGGACGCGCCGACCTTCCGAGCGGCCCTGCGGACCCGCATGCCGCTGCTGGAGACCCACGGCCTGCGCATGGCTCAGGTGGAGGCCATCACGGGTCTGGAGGGCTCCCTGGCGGCCGACCAGCCGCGCGCCCTCATACAGATGGCCACGGGCGCCGGCAAGACGTTCACCGCCGTCACCGAAACCTACCGGCTGCTCCGGTACGCCGGTGCCCGCCGGGTCCTCTTCCTCGTCGACCGCAACAACCTCGGCCGCCAGGCCCGCGCGGAGTTCGACAAGTACCGCACGCCGGACGAGAACCGGAAGCTCACCGACCTCTACAACGTCGACATGCTGGGCCGCGGCGGCCTCCAGGAGACCTCCTCGGTCGTCGTCTCGACGATCCAGCGGATGTACGCCCTCCTGAAGGGCGAGCCGTTGGAGGACGGGCCGGAGACCGAGGACCGCGAGGACGACGCGACCTCGCCCCTGGACGAGTCCTACGTGGCGGACGAGCCGATCACGGTCGAGTACAACCCCGATGTCCCGATCGAGTCCTTCGACGTGATCGTCGTCGACGAGTGCCACCGCTCGATCTACGGCCTGTGGCGCGGGGTCCTGGAGTACTTCGACGCCCACCTCGTCGGCCTCACCGCCACGCCCACCCGCCAGACCAAGGGCTTCTTCGACCACAACGAGGTCTCGCGCTACACCTACGAGCAGGCCGTCGCCGACGGCGTCAACGTCGACTTCGACATCGTGCGCATCAAGACCGACCTGCGGGACGAGGGCGCCGTCGCGACGATCGAGGCGGGCACGACGGTCCGCATTCGCGACCGGCAGACCCGTGCCCAGCGGTACGAGGAGCTGGACGAGGACTTCACCTACACCGCCCCGCAGATCGGCCGCACGGTCATCACGGAGGACGAGGTCCGTGCCGTGCTGACGGTCTACCGGGACAACTGGAAGCGCTGGTTCCCCGGCCGTGCCGACGTCCCCAAGACCCTGATCTTCGCCGGCCCCTACGACGACCACGCCGACGAGGTGCTCAAGCAGGTCAAGCAGGTCTTCGGCCGGGGCGACGAGTTCGCCAAGAAGATCACCTACCGCTCCCGCGACAACGGTGACGACCCCGAGGCCCTGATCAACGACCTGCGCAACTCGCCTCGGCTGCGCGTCGCGGTCACCGTCGACATGATCGCCACGGGCACGGACGTGAAGCCGCTGGAGTGCGTGATCTTCCTGCGGTCGGTGAAGAGCCCGGTGATGTTCGAGCAGATGAAGGGGCGGGGCGCCCGCTCCATCGACGCGGACGATCTGAAGGCGGTCACCCCGGACGCGGCGCCCGACCTGAAGAAGGACCGCTTCGTCCTCATCGACGCGGTCGGCGTCACCGACTCCCCGCTGGTGGACGCCCGCCCGCTGATCCCGGCCGGGGCACAGCGCGGCATCCCGCTGGCCAAGCTCCTCGACAAGGCCGGCACGCGGTCCCTGACGGCCGACGAGGCGGAGACGCTGGCCCGCCGCCTGGCCCGTATCGACCGACAGCTGGGAGACGAGGAGAGGACGCTCCTGGCCCAGACGTCCGGGGGAGTGAGCCTGGCCGACCTGGCCCGCCGCATCACGGACGCGGTGGACGTGGACACCCAGGACCGTGCCCGGCACGAGGGCGGCCCCGAACTGGCGCAGAAGCTGGTCCAGGACGCGGTGGCGCCGCTCACCGCCCGCCCGGAGCTGCGCAAGCTGATCCTGGAGATCCGCCACCAGCAGGACCTCACCTACGACGAGACGACCGAGGTGAAGGTCACAGAGCTGCGCGAGATCCCGAGGGAGGAGCGGGCACGCAAGGAGATCGCCGAGTGGAACGCCCTCTTGGAGAAGGAGCAGCGCGACGAGAACGCGGCGATCCGGGTAGCGCTGGGCAGCGGGGTGAAGGTGCCTCCGCGCGAGGCACGGGCGGCGCTGAAGGAACTCGCGGGCCGCATCCGTGCGACGAACCGTTCCTGGACGACGGGGGTCCTCTGGGACCACTACGAACAGCTCGGCAGGGCGGCGGCCGGCCCCGGCAAGGAGGCGGGTCTCGGCGATCTCATGCGGATCATCCGCTTCGAACTGGGCGCGGACGACGAGCTGCGGCCGTACCGTACGGTGGTCGAGGAGCGCTTCGAGGGCTGGCTGCTGCGGCAGCGGCAGGCGGGCGTGGAGTTCACCGACGACCAGCTGTGGTGGCTGGAGCGGATAAAGAACGCCATCGCCGTCGACGTCGGCATAGAGCCCGGGGACTTCTCCGTCGCACCCTTCTCGGAGCGCGGCGGAGGCCGGGGCTTCATGCGGGCCTTCGGCGACAAGGACCGGGCGCTGGAACTGTTGGATGAGCTGAATCAGGAACTGGCTTGAGCGAGAGCGGCGGCGTGGACGGGGAGAGCGAGCTTCCGGCGGGGTGGGCTTGGGCTGAACTGGGTGACTTGCTTCACCGCATTGAAGCCGGTAAATCCTTCACCTGCGAGCCGCGTCCTGCCCTTCCTGAGGAGTGGGGCATCATCAAGGTGAGCGCCATGACGTGGGGCTCCTTTGATCCTGACGAGAACAAGGCTGTTCCGGCAGGGCGCGACATAAATCCCGCTTATGAAATCTCCCCGGGTGACATGCTTGTAAGCAGGGCCAACACCAAGGCATACGTTGGTGCCCCAGTTTTGGTCGGGCCTTGCCGCCCTAGGCTGCTTCTGTCGGATAAAAGCTTGCGTCTGATTCCGCGGGAGTTTGTCGATAAACGCTGGCTTTTGCATTTCTTGCGCTCCCCTCAGGCCCGCGCCTACGTCGAGGAAAAAGCGAGCGGTACCAAGGATGCGATGCGCAACCTCTCGCAGGATGCTTTGCGAGGAATGCCAGTCGCGTTGCCGTCTCTTTCGGAGCAGCACAGGATCGTCGAGGCTCTGGAAGTGCAGTTGTCGCGGCTTGACGTGGCCGTTGGCAGCCTGAATGTGGGTCAGCGACGAGCCCGAGGGCTGAAGTCCGCGGCCCTGGCGGCTGCGCTGGAAAAAATTGGCGATGTTCCCGTCAAGCGACTCGGCGACCTGCTGAAGGAACCACTGCGCAACGGGCACTCCGCTAAGGCGACCACGGACTCGTCCGGTATTCGTACGCTCAACCTGACAGCAGTTACGCAGGGAGATTTCAGCGACGCGAATACGAAATTGACAGTCGCTGACCCGAATCGAGTGCGGGATCTGTGGCTGACCTCAGGTGACATCCTTGTTCAGAGGTCGAACACGCCGGATCTCGTCGGTACGGCCGCCCTATACACCGGGCCTGATAACTGGGCCATCTACCCGGACTTGTTGATCCGCGTCCGAGTGAACGAGGACGTACTTCCCGCGTACGCGACTCTGGTTTTGCAGAGTCGTCGTGGGCGCTCTTATTTCAAGTCGCGAGCCAAAGGGCTCGCCGGCTCGATGCCGAAGATTGATCAAGCTGCGATCGAGGATTTCACCATCCCTGTTCCATCATTGGAGGAGCAGGAGCGTGTCGTTACAGAGGCAAAAGAGCAGTTTGACCGCGTTTCCCGTATCTCCGCAGAGCTGAATCGCGCACGGCGGAGGTCGGCCCGACTCCGGAACGCGCTGTTGGGCACGGCCTTCAGCGGCAAGCTGGTTCCGCAAAATCCGGATGACGAGCCTGCCCATGATGTACTGACCCGTCTCCGCGTCGAGCGCGCTGCTCAACCTAAGACCAAGCGCACGCGCAAAGTCGCGGCCAGGCAGCCGGCGAAGCCACCCGCCCAGCGAGCCGCCGAGCCAGCCGCTCCGGCCCCCCAACCGACCCCCGTCCCCGCCCTCGCCGTACAGCAGGAGTTCGACCTGTGACCGCCCCCGCAGACGCCCAGCAGCCCGCCGCAGAGCCGGTCAAGACGGCCAAGGCGGTCGCCCAGACGAACACGCTCGTCGCCAAGCTCTGGAACTACTGCAACGTCCTCCGGGACAACGGCATGTCCACCATCGAGTACGTCGAGCAGCTCTCCTACCTGCTCTTCCTCAAGATGGTCGACGAGATGGAGAACGACCCGTGGGACGGGAGGGACATGAGCGCGATCGTGCCCGCCGAGTACAACTGGCAGTCCCTCGTCACCAAGCGCGGCCCCGAGCTGGAGAAGCACTACCGGGCGGTCCTGGAACACCTCGGTCGCCATCCCGACACCACCATCGGGACGATCTTCGCCGAGGCCCAGAACCGGATCACCAAGCCCGCCCTCCTCGAAAAGCTCGTCGTCGACCTGATCGGCCGTGAGGAATGGATGGTGACCGGCACCGACCTCAAGGGCGACGCCTACGAGGGCCTGCTCGCGAAGGGCGCCTCGGACACCAAGACCGGCGCCGGCCAGTACTTCACACCCCGGCCCCTCATCGACGCCATGGTCGACGTCATGCAGCCCGGCCCGGACGACACGATCACCGACCCGGCCTGCGGAACCGGCGGCTTCCTCATCGCGGCCCACGCCTACATCCGCGACCACCACATGAAGACCATGTCGCTGGACGAGCGCAGGACCTACGACGAGGGTCGCAAGATCTGGGGCAATGAACTCGTCACCGGCACCGCCCGCCTCGCCGCGATGAACATGCTCCTCCACGGCATCGGCAAGAGCGACGGCCCGAACCTGATCACCGTCGGGGACGCCCTCGCGGACAAGCCCAGCGGCAAGCACGCCACCCTGGTCCTCGCGAACCCGCCCTTCGGCCGCAAGTCCGCGATCACCGTGATCGGTCAGGACGGCGAGGTCGAGAAGGACGACGTCCAGTACGACCGCGACGACTTCACCGCGACGACCACCAACAAGCAGCTCAACTTCCTGCAGCACATCATGTCGCTGACGGCGGTCGGCGGACGCGCCGCCGTCGTTCTGCCGGACAACGTCCTCTTCGAGGGCGGCGCGGGCGAGAAGGTCCGCCGCAAGCTGCTCGACGAGTTCGACCTGCACACCATCCTGCGGCTGCCCACGGGCATCTTCTACGCGGGCGGCGTGAAGGCGAACGTCCTCTTCTTCGAGAAAAAGCCCCCCCGCGCGGACGGGAAGCCCCACACCACCGAGACGTGGGTGTACGACTTCCGCACGGGCCAGCACTTCACGCTCAAGCAGCGCCCGCTCACCCGCGCCCACCTGGACGACTTCGTGGCGGCCTACCGACCGGGCGAGCCCCGCTCCTCCCGTGTCGCGTCCGAGGGCGAGAACGGGCCGTTCAAGAAGTTCAGCTACGAGGACCTGATCGCCCGCGACAAAGTCAACCTCGACATCACGTGGATGAAGGACCCCGCCCTCGACGACGCCGACAGCGGTCTGCCGCCCGAGATGATCGCCGAGGAGATCGTCCGCGACCTCCAGTCCGCCCTGACGGAGTTCACGGCCATCGCCCGCTCCCTGGGCGGCGACGTGGACGTACCGGAGGCCGAGGTCGAGTAGAGGCCCGCTGGATCAGCCCTCGACCGCGTGCGGCACGAAGCAGCCCCACGCGGCGGGGGCGAAGGCCAGCCGGGGACCCTCGACGTTCTTGGAGTCGCGGACGTGGACGGTGCCGGGCTCGGTGGCGACCTCGACGCAGGAGTCTCCCTCGCTGCTGCTGCTGTAGCTGCTCTTGAACCACGCCAGGTCGGAGGCGTCCCCGGACGAGGTCTTGCGGCTCATGTCTCCCCCAGCAGTTGCTCGATGAATGAGGCCGACTCACGCGGCGTGAGGGCCTGCGCCCGGATGATTCCATACCGGAGTTCCAGGATACGGAGCTGCCTGGGCTCGGATACCGGTCGACCGTTGGCGACCGCCGGTGAGCGCCCCACCATCGAACCGTCCTCGAACTTCAGCACCTCGATGCCGCCCGCAAGACCGGCATGCTCCTCGCGCTCCATCGGCATCACTTGCAGCTCGACGTTCCGCAACTGTCCGACTTCCAGTAGGTGTTCCAGTTGTTGACGCAGCCTTTCCTTCCCGCCCAACGGACGCCGAAGTGTCCACTCCTCCAGGACGAAACTGAGCTCTGGGGCAGGGTCCCGTTCAAAGACGGCTTTGCGGGCCACTCGCGCTGAGATGAACCGCTCCACCTCATCCGCTGGGTAGGCGGGGCGCCTCATGAGGAGCAGTCCGCGTGCGTAATCAGGCGTCTGCAACAGCCCGTGGATGTTCAAGGGATCGTAGAGCTGAAGCTCCACCGCCCGCGCCTCCATCTGCGCCAGATCCCTCACCTTCTTCGGGTACCGGACCTTCTTCACGTCCTCCCTCATCGCCGCGATGAGGCCCTTGGCGTCCAGCACCTCGTCCGCCGTGTCCAGATACTCGGGCCGGGGGATGCGCTTCCCGGCCTCGATCTTGTAGACGAGATCCTCGCCGTACCCGACCGCCACCGCGAACTCGCCGACCCGCATGCCGGCCGCCTCCCGGCGGAGCCTCAACTGCCGTCCCACCGTGGCCACCACGGCGAGCGCCCAGTCGTCGTCCGGATCCACCTCCCAGCCCGGCTCGTCGGTCTGCTCCGTTCCGGTCTCGACCCGCACCGCCTCACCGTTCACCGACATGCGTGCCCCTCCGTAGCGCTGCTCCGTACCGTCACGTCCCGCGCGCACGAGCCGTGCCGACAGTCCGGACAGCACCGGACAAGCCTTGGACGATCACCGTACGCAACCCCGTGATTACTCCTCACGGTATGCCCGGTCGGCCACGCTGAGTGACGTGAATCAGGAATTCGCCGAGACCAGGACCCAACCCGACGGCAGGGTCCGCAACTTCAGCATGCTGCTGTCCTGCACCCCGCGCGGTGCCCGCCTCGCCCGGCTGCTCGCGGTGAACGCGCTGCGGAACTGGGGGCTCCCGGACGAGCGGGCGAGTCACGTCGTCGCCGAGCTGGCGGCCAACGCGGCCACCCACGGCCGCGTCCCCGGCCGCAGCTTCCGCCTGACGCTCTACGTGGTCGGCGGCACGCTCCGCATCGAGGTCACCGACACACGCGGTGACCGGCGGCCCGTGCTGCGGGAGCCCGGAGCCGACGCCGAGTCGGGCCGGGGGCTGCTCCTGGTGGACGCACTCGCCGACCGGTGGGGAACCAGCGAAGGGCGCTTTCCGCGCAAGACCGTCTGGGCGGAGATCGGCCTCACGTCACCGGAACCCGACTCCACGCGCTCCGGTGCCGTCGGCGGCTGAAAGACAAAGAACGCTGGGGGAAAGGACCCCGCCAAACCCCACCCCTCCCGCCCGTGGTCGCACTCACTCGGGCGGGTGAACATCTCCGGTCCGACTGGATTTCGCAGCCGCCAAGGCTCGACGCTCAGCGCAGCGCACCACCACAACCGCAGACATGAGACGGCCCCCGCCGGGACGGCAATCCCAGTGCGAGGGCCTGACCACCGAGGAAGGAATCAGCTTCCCGATGGGTACCCAGAACCCTAGCGTGCCGCCGCACGCCCAGGCCCGGATTGCGGGCGACAAGCACCCGAACCGGCGTCCCGGCACGGCCCACCGCTCCGGCGGGCTCCAGCACGACAACTCCCGTCACACCACGCGCTTCACGGTGGTCGGCAACCACCTGGCCCAGCACAGGGAACTATCGCTCCTCGCGATCGGACTTGGCGTGCACCTCCAGTCGCTGCCGCAGGGTGCCCCGGCCGACATCAAGACCCTCGCTGCCCGGTTTCCCGAGGGAGCCACACGTATCGCCGCCGCCCTGCGCGAGCTGGAGGCCCACGGCTACTTGCGGCGCGAGCGCCACCGCACCCCCACCGGTCGCATCGTCACCCGCACGGTCTCCTGCAACCAGCCGGCCGCGGCCCGCCACCCCACCGTGGTCCCCGGCCGCCCCCGGACCCGGGCGGCGGAGACCTCGCAGATGCAGGAGGTTTGCGAGGGCAGCACGCCGCGCGGGACGCGCGAGAAGCCGGCTCCCCGCAAACCGCTCCCCGCCGTGCCGAGCCCCGCGTTCGCCGCCCCCGCGCTCCTGGAAGCCGCCGCCAGCCTCCTCGCGGACCTCCACCGCCACGACCCCCGGCTGCTCCTCTCAGCCCGCGACACGGCCCACCTGGCCCCCGGCGTCGCCGCCTGGCTGGAACGGGACGTCACCCCCGCCGCCGTACGCCGTGCCTTGACCGCCGACCTGCCGCCGGAGGGCGTTCGACGCCCCGCGGCGCTCCTGGCGCACCGCCTGACCGCCCAGCTACCGCCTCCGCCGCCGTTCCGGGCGCCAGCCGTCCCGCAGCCACCCCGGCACCCGATGCGGAACTGCGACGGCTGCGACCGCGCCTTCCGCTCACCCGACCCCGGAACCCGCTGCCGCGACTGCCGAACCGATCTCCTGGAGGCCGCCTAGCATGAATGCGACGATCCTTGCCCCTGGGCACAGACGACGAGGAGCGAGCGCCATGACCGTTGCACCGGACAACCCCAGGCAGGGCGCTTCCCACCTGTACCGGACCATGCGGGACGTCATCCAGTCGATGGATGACGTCATCCCGGGGAAATTCGAAATCACCAAGGAAGGGATCGTTCACGACATGATGTCGCCCGGGGGCCCACACGAAGTCACGGCTGCATATGTCAGCCGCCGTCTGGAGAGGGAGATGCCGGACGAGCTCTTGGCCCACAACGGCACACCTGATGTGGAAGACGAGCCCGAGAACCTCATGCGGCACCCGGACGTCATGGTGATCGCCTGGACCGACCTCAATGTCGAAGGTTCCATCGATCCCCGTACGGTCTTCGCGGCCATCGAAGTCGTCTCCCGCTCCAACCCTGACAACGACTGGGTGGGCAAGGTCCGTGACTACCCCCTGATGGGCATCCCCGTCTACGCGATCTTCGACCCCCGTACCGGCACCGGCGCCGTCTTCACCGACATCCACCCCACCCCGCACGGCCCCCGCTACGCCACCCGCAAGGACTTCGTCTACGGCGAGGACGTCACGATCGCCGACTGGACCATCTCCACCGACGGACTGCCGCGCTACAAGGACGAAAGCTCCCCGGAAGAACCACAGACCTCACGCTGAGGGGTGTCTTCCGGATACGGATGAGCAGGTTTCGGCCACCTTGGCCCGTGGCGCCATCGCCCGTCTTGACTGACCCCCCTCCGTCTCGGGAATCGTTCTCGTGAAGATCGAAGATCGTCGCGATGAATTCCCACGGGGTAGGGCATGGCCGTTTCCACACCGCAGACACGCCAGTTCGAGGCGTTCATGACGAACCTGTCCTACGCCCGGCGCATGGTCCGAGCCGGCGGGATGCTGTCCCCGTTCCGGTCCCCGACGATCGACATCGACGACTTCTACCGGGCGGCCTGGGTGCAGGCGGTCGCGGCCATAGACCACTGGCTCCATGAGGAGGTCCTGCGCCGGGTCGCCGAGCTGGCGGCCAAGGGCAGCCCCGAGATGCCGTACCAGCTCAGGGTCTACGAGCTTCCCCTGCACCGGGTGGAGGCAGTGCGGCGAGGGGACGTGACCCTGTCCGAAGCCGTGGTCGAGCACTTGCGGGAGAAGCTCGCGCCCCAGGCACTCCAGCACCCCGGAAAGATTTCCGAGGTGCTGAAGCTCGTGACCGAGAAAAAGGTCTGGTACGAGGCCGCGGGATGCATCAACAAGGAGTTCTTCCAGGGGCGTACCTCGCTCAACGAGAAGAGACTCCGCAGCCGCTATCTGGAGATCACCCAGCGGCGTAACAAGATCGCGCATGACGCCGACCTGATCGACGGCGACCTGAAGCAGCGGCGCCCCATAGACGAGGCAGAGGTGACGGACGCCATCGACTGGATCGAGCGGATCGCGCTGGCCATCGCTCATGTCCTCGACGGCGAAGACGCAAGTCCCTCGTAGGGACCTCGTAGGGTGGACCCATGACGGAACTCCCCGCCCGGCGTCTCCTCCTGGTGCACGCGCACCCGGACGACGAGTCGATCAACAACGGCGCCACCATGGCCAGGTACGCGGCCGAGGGTGCGCACGTCACCCTGGTCACCTGCACCCTCGGGGAGCGGGGCGAGGTCATCCCGCCGGAGCTGCGGCACCTGACCGGGCCCGCCCTGGGTGCGCACCGGCGCGGGGAGCTGGCCGGCGCCGTGCGCGCGCTGGGGGTGACGGACGCCCGGCTGCTGGGCGGCGCGGGGCGGTACGGCGACTCCGGGATGATGGGCATTCCGGACAACGACGACCCCGGGTGCTTCTGGCAGGCCGACGTCGACGCCGCCGCCGGGCAGCTCGCCGAGGTGATCCTGGAGGTTCGCCCCCAGGTTCTCGTGACGTACGACGACAACGGCGGCTACGGCCACCCGGACCACATCCAGGCCCACCGCGTCGCCATGCGCGCCGTCGAACTGGCGGACGAGCGCGGGCACCGGACCGACAAGGTCTACTGGAACCGCGTCCCGCGCTCCGTCGCCGAGGCCGCCTTCGCCCGGCTCCAGGACGAGCTGGCCGTACTGCCCTTCGAGAAGAGCGCCAGCGTGGCGGACGTACCCGGCGTGGTCGACGACGAGCGGGTCACCACCAGCGTGGACGGGAGCGCCTTCGCCGCCGCCAAGGCCGCCGCGATGCGCGCCCACGTCACCCAGATCGAGGTGGCCGAGCCCTACTTCGCGCTCTCCAACGAACTGGCCCAGCCGCTGTTCACCACCGAGTACTACGAGTTGGTGCGCGGCGAGGCCCGGCCCGGGGAGACCGACCTGTTCGCGGGCATCGAGGAGGCGGGGGCGTGAGCGGCAACGGACAGGGCCCGATGCTCGCCCAGCCGCTCGGGCGGCCCTCGGCCGGACGGATCGCCGCCTATGCCGGCCTTTTCCTGCTCGGTGCCGTCATCGCTACCGCCGGCACCCTCGTCCAGGCCGCCTGGTTCCCCGGCGGGCTGCTGCTCGCCCTCGCGGGCGCGGCCGGGCTGTTCCTCGGCGGGGCGTACGCCACGGGCGGCCGGGCCGGGGCGGTCGCACCGGTGGTGGGCTGGATCATCACGGTCATCTTCCTCACCACCGCGCGCCCGGAAGGCGACTTCCTGTTCGGCGCGGGACTCGGCTCCTACCTCTTCCTGCTCGGCGGCATGGCCCTCGCTGTGATCTGTGCCACGCTGGGCGCCGGGCGGCAACCTCAGGGCGGTCCCGCCCGACTTGGCAAGTGACGTACCACTTCGCGGTGCGGCGCACGTGCGAGTCCGGTGTGGGTTTCCTCAGCGGTCCTGGGATGAGCGCGAGAAGTGGCCAGTATGGTGGTGCGCGCCGCCGAGCCGCCCGAGCAGTCAGGTCGTAAGGGCGGCGGAGCCAACTGGGAGAACCTGCCTTGAGTCGTGAAACTGACACTCCGTCCTCCGGGCCCAACGGGCGCGGCGGAGCCGCATACCCCTCTGGCACGCCGCCGTACGGGACCCCCATGGCTTCCGACGACGGTACGGACGCCGGCCGTTCGGCCACGCGGCCGGAGGAGAAGAAGACCGAGACCACGCTGACGACGAGGATCCGGATCAACATCCCCGGATCCAGGCCCATCCCGCCGGTCGTCGTGCGCAAGCCCGTCGGGGACACCGACGGCGCCGGGGACGAGGCGCCCGCCCGTGACACGCGGCCCGCGGCCGACCAGACGGCCCCCGGCACCGCCGAGCCGCCCGCCGAGCCCGCGGCCCAGGCCGAGGACAAGACCAGCGACTGGTTCGCGCCCCGCAAGTCCTCCGCCGGCAAGGGCGGTCCGGGAGGTGGCGGCACGAACGGGACCGGCACGCCCGGCGGTTCCACCACCGCCCCCGGCACGTCGGGCACCCGTCCGGGTGGTCCGGGAGCGTCCGGTACGTCCGGTACCACCGGCGCACGCTCCGGTGGACGCCCCGGCGGTGTGGTCGGCGCCATGAGCGTCCCGGGCGCCACCCGCTCCGGCAACGGCAAGGGCCTGCCCGGCGCCACCGGCGGCCCCGTCGCCCCCGGACACGGCGGCGGCACCGGCTCCTTCGACGTGACCGAGGCGCTGAACGCGGGTCCGCTGGCGGGCGGCTCCCGCCCCGGCGCGCCCGGCGGTGAACCGCGCCGCGACGACCTGCCGTACTTCTCGGAGAACGGCGGTCAGGACGGCTTCGACGGCACGGGCACGGCCGGTGCGGGCGGCCACGACGGCTTCGGCGGCACCCCGGGTGCCAACGGCCAGAACGGCTTCCCCGGCGCCCCCGGCACGAACGGCCTCGGCGGGCTCGGCGGCCCCGGTGGTCCCAGCGGCTTCAACGGCCCGCACGGCCACGGCGGTCCCGGCGGCCCCCAGGGCCCGGCCGGTCCCACCAGCGGCCCGGTCACCGGCGACGGCCCCCTCGTCCCGTCGGCCGGCGAACCCTTCGACGGCCTGTCCGGTACGGGCGGTCACGGCGGCCAGGGCACCCCGTCCGGCCGGCCCCCGCGCAGCGCCATCACCGACATCGCCGGCCTCGAAGGGCCCGCCGGCCCCGGCCGCCCCGGCGGCGGCCCCGCCGGACCCGGCGCCCCGGCGGCCGGCCCCGGCCCCACCGGTCTCGGGCCGGGCGGCGGGCTCAGCGACGACACCGCGATCCTCACCCCGCAGAAGCCGGCCCCCGAACCGGGCACGCCCGGCTACCGCCCGGACAACGTCTCCGGACACACCGTCACCAGCGGCATCCCGGTCGTCCCCGGCGGCGGTGACTCCCCGTTCGGCGGCACCCCCGCCGGCGGCACGGCCGCGCAGGCCCCGTCCCGGCCGGAGCCGTCCGGCGCGCCCAAGGCGCAGGCCAAGCCGAAGAAGAAGGGCCGCAGCAAGCTGGTGCTGCTGGGCGCCGGCGTGGTCGTCGTGGTGGGCGGTGCCTACGGCGCCGGACTGCTGATGAACCACACCGACGTGCCCAAGGGCACCACGGTGCTCGGCGTGGACATCGGCGGCGGCACCCGGGACGACGCCGTCAAGAAGCTCGACGACGCCTTCGGCGGCCGGGTGAACAAGCCGCTGAAGCTGTCCGTCGGCGGCAACACGGTCAGCATCACCCCGGAGAACGCCGGTCTCCAGTTCGACTTCCAGGCCACCGTGAGCAAGGCCGCGACCAGCGACTACAACCCGGTCCACGTCATCGGCTCGCTCTTCGGGCAGAAGCGGGTGATCGACCCCGAGATGCCGGTGGACGAGGAGAAGCTCCAGGCCGCCCTCCAGCAGGCCGGCGGCGGCTCCGGCTCGGTCGTCGAGGGCGGTATCGACTTCAAGCCGGGCCGGGCGGTCGCCGTCTACGGCAAGGCGGGCAAGGCCATCGACGCAGCCGGGTCCACCCAGGCGGTCGAACAGGCCTACCGCACGCTGGTGGAGACGGGCACGCCGACCCCGGTCACCGTCCCGACGACGACCAGGCAGCCGACGGTGTCGAACGCGGCGGTCGACCAGGAGATGAAGCTCTTCGCGAAACCGGCGATGTCGGCCAAGGTGACCGTGTCGGCGGGCGCGGGCCATGTGGTGCTGATGAGCCCGGAGAAATCGCTCTGGAAGTTCCTCAAGGTGGTGCCCACTTCGGACGGCAAGCTGGTCGACAAGCCCGACCTGAACGCCCTGAAGCAGCTCTACGGCGGGGCCTTCGACGGCGTGCTCATCACCCGCGGCAACGGCAGCAAGACGCCCGTCACCCCGCAGGACGTCTATGTCGCCCTGCGCCAGGCCCTGATGAGCACGACCAACCGGGTCGCGGTCATCTCGACCCACCCGAGTTAGCCGCGTCACACACGACAGGGGGCGTCCGGCGTTCGGCGGGCGCCCCCTTCGGCATGCCCGGCACGCGACGTCACCCGAACGGCATGACATCTGTCATCCGGCACTCAGGACCCCCGACACTGCCGGGCCCCGGCCCCGTGCCGCGACCATGGACGCCATGACGACAACTGCGGCACCGGCCACCACCCCGGTGGTCGGCTTCGACCAGGTGAGCAAGACGTACGGCAGCGTGCGGGCCGTCGACGGGCTCTCGCTCCGGCTGTACCCGGGCGAGACCGTCGCCCTCCTCGGCCCGAACGGCGCCGGCAAGTCCACCACCCTCGACCTGCTCCTCGGCCTCAAGCAGCCCGACGGCGGCACGGTGAGCCTCTTCGGCGGCACCCCGCGCGAGGCGATCGTCGCCGGACGGGTCGGCGCGATGCTGCAGAGCGGCGGGCTGATGGACGAGGTCACCGTCGAGGAACTGGTCAAGCTGGGCTGCTCGCTGCACCCGAAGCCGTACAAGGCCGCGGACGTCATGGCCCGCGCGGGCATCGCGCAGATCGCCGACCGCAAGGTCAACAAGCTCTCCGGCGGCCAGGCCCAGCGCGTCCGCTTCGCCCTCGCCACCGCGGGCGACAGCGACCTGATCATCCTGGACGAGCCGACCACCGGCATGGACGTCTCCGCCCGCCAGGCCTTCTGGGCCACCATGCGCGAGCAGGCCGACCAGGGCCGTACGGTCCTCTTCGCGACCCACTACCTCGAAGAGGCCGACGCCATCGCCGACCGGGTCCTGGTGCTGCACCGCGGCCGGCTCCTCGCCGACGGCACCGCCGCCGAGATCAAGGCCAAGGCCGGCGCCCGCCGGGTCTCCTTCGACCTGGAGGGCGAGATCGACGAGGCCGCCCTGCGCGGCCTGCCGTTCCTGACCTCGATAGACGTGTCCGGCCAGACCGTCCGCATCCAGTCGTCCGACGCCGACGCCACCGTGCACGCCCTGTACGGCCTCGGTGTCTACCCCCGCAATCTCGAAGTCGCCGGTCTCGGTCTGGAGCAGGCCTTCGTCGCCATCACGGAGGCCGAGGAGGCCAAGCAGTCATGAACGCCCTGATCAAGCTGGAACTGGCGCGTGCCCTGCGCAACAAGAAGTTCCTGTTCTTCTCGGTGCTCTACCCGGCCATCCTGTTCCTGATCATCGCGGGCAACGCCAAGGACACCTCCAAGGTCGACGACGGCACGGGCCTGAGCGTCGCGACGTACATGATGGTCTCCATGGCCTCCTTCGGCGCTCTGACCGCGGTGCTGATGGGCAACAGCGAGCGCATCGCCAAGGAGCGCGAGGGCGGCTGGGTACGGCAGCTGCGGCTGACCCCGCTGCCGGGCCGCGGCTATGTCCTTGCCAAGACGGCCAGCGCCGCCGTGGTGAGCCTGCCGTCGATCGTCGTGGTGTTCCTGGCCGCCGCCGGGATCAAGCACGTCCGTCTGGACGCCTGGCAGTGGGCCGCCCTCACCGGGGTCATCTGGGCGGGCAGCCTCGTCTTCGCCGCGCTCGGCGTCGCCATCGGCTATGTCGCCTCCGGTGACGCGGTCCGTCCGATCACGATGATCATCTACTTCGGCCTGTCGATCCTCGGCGGCCTGTGGATGCCGACCACGACGTTCCCGCAGTTCCTGCAGGACATCGCGAAGTGGCTGCCCACGCACGCGTACGCTGCACTGGGGCGGGCGATCGAACAGAGCCAGGCCCCGCACGCGACGGACGTCGCCGTCCTCGCCGTCTACTTCGTCCTCTTCGCGGGCGGCGCGGCCTGGCTGTACCGGAAGGACACGCTGAAGGCGTGAGCACGATGACGGAAGACCCGCGGACCGGCGAGCGGCGGCAGGAGCCCCAGGTGCGGATCGGCCAGGGGCCGGGCAACCGGCGCGAGCTCGTGGTCAAGTCGCTGTGGATCGGGGTCTGGCTGATCTTTCTCAGCTCCCCGGTCCAGGATCTGACCAGCGGCCGGCACACCACGGGCGGCACGGTGGCGGGCGCGCTCGGCCTGACCGCCTTCGTCGTCACCTACCTGTCGCTGGTCTTCCGGAACATGGGACGGCCGTTCTCGCCGAGGACCGTCGTCTCGATGATCTCGGTCATGGCCGTCCTCGCCCCCCTCCTGGTCTACACCCTCGGCCCCGCCTGGCTCGGCCTGTTCGTCTACCTCTCCGTCGCCTGCGGGGCCACCATGCCGGTCCGGGCCGCGTTCTGGGCGATTCCCGCGGCGACCGTGGCGATGGCCCTCGTCGGACTGCGCTGGCACGAGAAGCCGGACGTGACCCTGCTCCTCGTCCCGATGATCGGGTTCGCGATGATCGGCGTCGGCCAACTGGTCCGTACGACGATCGAGTTGCGCAAGGCCCGGGCCACCGTCGCCCAGCTCGCCGCGAACGAGGAGCGGCTGCGGCTCGCCCGCGACCTGCACGACCTGCTCGGTCACTCGCTCTCCCTGATCACCCTGAAGAGCGAGCTGGCCGGCCGGATGCTGCCCGACCACCCCGACAAGGCGGCGCAGCAGGTCGCCGACATCGAACAGGTCAGCCGGCAGGCCCTGGTCGACGTCCGGGAGGCCGTCACCGGCTACCGGCGCGCCCGGCTCGGCGCCGAGCTCGCCGGCGCCCAGGTCGCCCTGACCGCCGCCGGCGTCACCGCAGAGGTGCCCGCCGAGCCCGCTCTCGACGGCGTCCCCGAGGAGTCCGAGTCCGCGCTCGCCTGGGCGCTGCGCGAGGCGGTCACCAACGTGGTCCGGCACAGCGGCGCCGACAGGTGCCTCGTGCAGCTCACCCACCGCCAGACCCTCGACGGCGCCCTGCTCGAACTCTCCGTCGAGGACAACGGATCCGGCGAGGCCGGCGGGATCCCCGGCAACGGCCTGAGCGGGCTGATGGAGCGGCTGGAGAAGGCCGGCGGCACCCTGGAGGCGGGCCGGATCAAGCACGGATTCCGGCTGGTCGCCCGCGTCCCCGCGGCCCCTGCGGGGGACGTAGGATCCGGGGCATGACGAGCACGATCAAGGTTCTCCTGGCCGAGGACCAGTCGATGGTCCGCGAGGCCCTGGCCGCGCTGCTCGGCCTGGAGGAGGACATCGAGGTCGTCGCCCAGGTCGCGCGCGGGGACCAGGTGCTGGCGGCCGTCGGCGCGCACGGCGTGGACGTGGCGCTGCTCGACATCGAGATGCCCGGCTGCACCGGTATCGAGGCGGCCGCCCAGGTCCACCGGGAGTTCCCGCAGGTCAAGCTGGTCGTGCTGACGACCTTCGGGCGCCCCGGCTATCTGCGCAGCGCCATGGAAGCAGGCGCCGACGCCTTCCTCGTCAAGGACGCCCCGGCCGCCCAGCTCGCCGAGGCGATCCGCAAGGTGCTGTCCGGCGAGCGGGTCATCGACCCCACGCTCGCCGCCGCGGCACTCGCCGAAGGCGCCAACCCGCTCACCGAGCGCGAACGCGAGGTGCTCCGCGCCGCCGCCGACGGCTCCACCAACGCCGAACTGGCCAAGGCCCTCCACCTCTCCCAGGGCACGGTCCGCAACTACCTCTCCACGGCCATCCAGAAACTGGCGGTACGGAACAGGGCGGAGGCGGTACGCACCGCGCGGGAGAAGGGCTGGCTCTGAGCGGTCAGTTGAGCATCGCGCGAGCGGTATGGGCCTGTTGCCGTACCTTCAGCGCGGCCGGTTCGTCCACCACCTCTATCAAGTCGGCGTAGTACTCCAGCTCTTCCGCGCCCGACGCGAACTCACCCCGCTGCACCAGCAGTTGACCCTTCTCGTACCGCAGCCGCGCGGGATGCGCGGGCACCAGGAGGGCCAGCTCCACGGCCCACAGCGCCACGTCCGACCGCTCGGGCCGGGCCGCGGCCCACGCGCGGATGTTGTTCAGGATCCGCTGGACGACCTCCAGCGGCGTGGCCGGCTCCAGCATGGAGGGCTCCAGCGGCGCGCCCGTGGCCCCCACCACGAGCAGCTCCGCGTCGGACCCGGTCAGCACCCGGCCGCCGTCGAACGGATCGGCCAGCACCTGCTCCTCGGCCGGGCCGAAGCCCACCACGAAGTGCCCCGGCAGCGCGACCCCGTACACCGGGGCCCCGGCCCGCCGCGCGACCTCCAGCCACACCACCGACAGCAGGATCGGCAGCCCGCGCCGCCGCCGCAGCACCTCGTGCAGCAGGGAGGACTCCAGCCGCTGGTAGTCGCCGGGTGTGCCGTGGAAGCCGTAGCGCGCCCCGAGCAGCCGCCGTACGGCCTCCGCCCACGCGTGCGGCCCGCCGGGCCGGTACGGCAGCTCGCCCGCGAGCCGGTCCAGCTCCAGCTGGGCCGCGTCGATCCCGGCCTCGTCCAGCGTGCCGTCCCCCTCGGCGCCGATCAGCAGGCACAGCGCCGACAGATCCGGCCGCTCGGACCGCGCCTCCTCCGCGAACCTGCGGCGCAACTCGGCCGACCGCTCCGGCGGGGGCGGATACGGCGGCGGCAGATACGGGTGATGCATGCCAGGCTCATGCCCTTCCACAGGCGGTTCTACGACCCTCCCGGCCCGGAATCGTCCGGCACCCGCCTCCGACCCCGGCGAGCGCCGGTTCCCGACGGCCGGCGGGTGCGACGACACGGCTGGGGCGACCCAGGTCGTCCGTGACCGTTTCCCGATCACCGACCGCGCCCCGGGGTGTCTGGGCCGGGCTTTCGGGGCGGCCGGCCGCCGGGTCTTGGCGGTCGGTGGGTGGGGTGGGGTGGCTCGGGCGGCCGGGGGCGTTCGTGACCGTTTCCCGGTCGCCGGCCGCGTCCGCCGCACGGCCCGGGGCCTGGGCTGACTGCGGCTGACCTTCGGCCCTGTGGGCCGCCGGATCCTGGGGGTCGCTGGGTGGGGTGGGGTGGTTGCGCCCGCCGGCGGTGTCCGTGGCCGTCTGCCGGTCGTCGATCGTGGTCGTTGCCTGGCCGGCTGTCGGCCGGCTGCCGGTGGATGCTTCCTTCGGCCGGTTCCGGTCCGCGGACCCGCCCGTCTCGTCGTGCTGCTCCTCGGACGTCGCCGCGTCCGGTTCCCGGTAGTGGTGGTAGGCGTGGTGCGGCGTGAAGCCCAGTGCGGTGTACAGGGCCCGCGCAACCTCGTTGTCCGTCTCGACCTGCAGCCAGGCCGCCGACGCGCCCTCGTCCAGCGCCCGCCGGGCCAGCGCGGCCATCACCTCGGTGGCGAGTCCCTCCCGGCGCCGCCGGGGATCCACCTCGACCGCCGCGAACCCGGCCCACCGCCCGTCCACGACACACCGCCCGATCGCCGCCGGAGGCTCGCCCCCGGCACCGGGCACCGTCGCGAACCACACCGACGGACCGGCGCCGAGCACCCGCAGGGCCACCTCGCTCACCCCCTTGCGCCGGTACCGGGCGAGCCATGCCTCGTCCGCCTGCCGGGACAGCACCACACCGCTGCCCCCGGCCCGGTCCGCGACCGGCGCCAGGGCACCGGTCCACACCTCGGCGGTCACCTCCCGCACCCAGCCGCGCCGCTCCAGCTCCGCGCACAGCAGCTCCTGCGTGCCCTCGGCTCCGGTGGCCGTCTGGACGTAGGCGGGCAGGCCGCGCTCGCCGTACCAGCGTCGTACGGCGGCGAGGGCCGCGTCGAGGGGAAGGCCGGGGTCGCCGAGCGGCAGCACGCTGTTGGCCCGCCGGGTGAAGCCACCCGAGGCCCGCAGCACCCACGCGCCGAGCCGCTCGGTCTCCAGCGGCTGCCAGCCGCGCGAGGTGACGGGCGCCAGTTCCTCGTAGGAGGCGGCGGGTCCCCGGCGGCGCGCCGGCGCGGCCGGTACCACCTTGCCCGCGACCAGGGTGGACTCGGCGATCCGGACGCTCTGCCCGTCCCGCCGTGTGATCATGAGCACGCCGTTGTCCCATGATGTGAGAACACCCACCGTGTCGGTGAACTTCTCCTGCGCCGCTCCAGGTTCGCTCAACCGCCGTACCGACACCCGTTTTCCCACGTCAGCAGGGGTGATACGGACTTCAAGGCGTCCTGCAGCCGAGATTTCCACTGGTCAGTTCACCCCTCCTGTTCGGATCATGCTCCGGAACGGAGATACTAGGGGCGGGCATCGACGACGCCGCGCTCCCGCGCGCCAGGCGGCGGAGCCTGAGGAGGCCCGCCAGCGCCCTATCGAGGAGGAACGACAGCGTGACCTACGTCATCGCGCAGCCTTGTGTCGACGTCAAGGACAAGGCGTGCATCGAGGAGTGCCCGGTCGACTGCATTTACGAGGGCTCCCGGTCCTTGTACATCCACCCGGACGAATGCGTCGACTGTGGTGCCTGTGAGCCGGTCTGCCCGGTCGAGGCGATCTTCTACGAGGACGACGTCCCGGAGGAGTGGAAGGACTACTACAAGGCGAACGTCGAGTTCTTCGACGAGCTCGGCTCTCCCGGCGGCGCCAGCAAGCTGGGGCTGATCGAGCGCGACCACCCCTTCGTCGCCGCGCTGCCGCCGCAGGGCGAGTGACCGTCCAAGCGCCAAGCGGCCGCCCGTAAACCGCGCCGCCTCGGTCCCGTACGGCCCGATCAGCCCCCGCCGGACTGATCACCGCCGTACGGGACCGAGGCGTTTGCCGCACCGTACGAAAGTGAGCCTGATTCCCGTGTCCGCAGTCTCCGACCGCCTGCCGACCTTCCCCTGGGACAAGCTGGAGCCGTACAGGAAGACGGCCGCCGCACACCCGGACGGAATCGTCGACCTCTCCGTGGGCACGCCGGTCGACCCGGTGCCCGAACTGATCCAGAAGGCCCTCATCGACGCGGCCGACTCCCCGGGCTACCCCACCGTCTGGGGCACCCCGGCGCTGCGCGACGCGATCACCGGCTGGCTGGAGCGGCGGCTGGGCGCCCGCGGCCTCACCCACCGCCATGTCCTGCCGGTCGTCGGCTCCAAGGAGCTGGTGGCCTGGCTGCCGACCCAGCTGGGTCTCGGCCCGGGCGACAAGGTGGCGTACCCGCGCCTCGCCTACCCCACCTACGAGGTCGGCGCCCGCCTGGCCCGCGCCGAGTACGAGGTCTACGACGACCCGCGCGACCTCGACCCGGCCGGCCTGAAGCTCCTCTGGCTGAACTCCCCGTCCAACCCGACGGGGAAGGTCATCTCCCAGCGGGACCTGACCGACATCGTCGCCTGGGCCCGCGCCCACGACATCCTGCTGTTCTCCGACGAGTGCTACCTGGAACTGGGCTGGGAGGCCGACCCGGTCTCGGTCCTGCACCCGGACGTCAACGGCGGCTCCTACGACGGCATCGTGGCCGTCCACTCGCTCTCCAAGCGCTCCAACCTGGCCGGCTACCGCGCCGCCTTCATCGCCGGCGACCCGGCCGTCCTGGGCCCGCTGCTGGAGATCCGCAAGCACGGCGGCATGATGACCCCGGCGCCCACCCAGGCGGCGGTGGTGGCGGCCCTCGGCGACGACGAGCACGTCCGCATCCAGCGCGAGCGCTACGCCGCCCGCCGCGAGGCCCTGCGGGCCGCCCTGCTGGGCCACGGCTTCCGCATCGAGCACAGCGAGGCGAGCCTCTACCTCTGGGCCACCCGCGACGAGTCCTGCTGGGCCACGGTCGCCCACCTGGCGGACCTGGGCATCCTCGTCGCCCCCGGCGACTTCTACGGCGAGGCGGGCGAGACGTTCGTACGGGTGGCCCTGACCGCGACGGACGAACGCATCCAGGCGGCGGTCGGCCGACTCTGACCCAGCTCGGCCGTCTGCGACCCACAACGGAACGGGGTCCAGGGAACACCCTGGACCCCGTCACCGTGGGGGGCGACTGCAGCCGAGCTCAGCTACCCAGCGGCAGGCTCTGCACCGGCAGGTTGGGCGTGGCGTGGGACGCGGCGCCCCCGAGGACCTGCCCCGCCGCCCCGGCGGCGCCACCCGCGGCCTGCTGCGCCACCGGCGCCGTCTTCTTCGCGGCACCGCCGACGGTCTTGCCCGCGGTCGGCACCGTCTGCTCGACCGCCTTGCCGCCCGTGTGGCCCGCGAGGGACGTGGCGGTCTGCGCGGCACTGTCGACGGTGTTGCCGGCGTGTGCCGTGTCCAGGGCGGACAGACCACCCACGTTCGGGGCCGCCGCCGGCAGGTTCGTGGCCGCACCGGCGGAGCCGGCCGCACCGACCCCGGCTGCCGCTCCCGCTGCGACGAGCAGCGCGGCACGGGCGATCCGGCGGGTCAGAGGGAGGGACATGATGCTCCATTCGACGGGAGAGAACGGTATGTGTGTCCGGGTCCGTGTCGTGGCTCGGACGCCGTGACTACCGCTCGAAGCCCGCGAAGGTTGCGGACGCCCCGGGTAAAGAATGGATAACGCATCGCATTATCAGGTGTGGATAAAAACGGGCAAAGAACGTCCGCCCGAAATTCCGCAGAATCCTTACGGCCCTTGATTTCCAAGGGATCCCGGAAACGGCACGCCTCCCGCCCGGACCGCCGCCCGGACCGGCGCCGTACAACACCTGGGAGTGATGCCCCGTACTACTGTCCGGTCACGATCCGGACGGCCCCCAGGGGCGCCCCCGCGCCGCGGGCCCCGTCCGAAGCGGCCGGCTTCCACTGCCCGCCGCCGCTCCCCGCGGCCCACTCCCGCCCCGCGTACGACACCCGCTGGATGTGCAGGGCCGAGGAGTTGGCCACGGCCCACTGCGCCAGCTGCCAGCCCCGCTGCCGCTCGCCGCGCCCGATCGCGTCCACCTTGGCGCCCTGCGGCACCGGCACGGTGACGGTCCGCCCCTCGGCGGTCGCGGTGACGCTCGGCGAGGGGGAGGGCGAGGGCACGGGCGTACCGCCCACCTGCGCACCGGTCTCCTGCAGCGCGTCCCGCCCGAAGTCCCGTACCAGCGCGGCCCGTACCGCGTCCGGACCCGTCGCCGAGGCCGTGGTCTCCGGGCGCCCGTCGCAGGTCAGCGCGGCCGCCGCCCGCCCGGTCAGCGCCGCTGCCAGCAGCTTCGCGTCCGGCTCGTGCTTGGCGTACGCCTCCGGGTAGCCGCTGCGCTGGACCTCCTGGGCCGCCTCGGTCAACGGCAGAGCGGTGTAGTTCGGCACCTTGGCGAGGTGGGCGTAGAAGATGCCCGCCGCGTAGGCGGGGTCCATGATCTGCTGCTCGGTGCCCCAGCCCTGGGAGGGCCGCTGCTGGAACAGGCCCAGCGAGTCCCGGTCGCCGTGCTCGACGTTGCGCAGCCCCGACTCCTGCAGGGCGGTCGCCAGCGCGATCGTCACCGCCCGCTCGGGCATCCCGCGCCCGGTGCCGACCGCCGCGATCGTGGCCGCGTTCACCGCCTGCTCCGGGGTGAACTCGTACGACGTCGCGTCACCGTCGGCCGAGACCACCTTGCAGCCGCGCGGTCCGCCGCCTCCGGTGACGTACTGCACCACGAGGTACGCGGCGACGCCGCACAGGACCAACAGGGCCGCGCCGAAACGGAAGAGGCGGCCGCGACGCTTGGGACGGGTGGGGGACGGCTCTGGCACGCCTACAAGGTACTGGAGGCCCGACGGGCCCTCACGTGGGGTTACCGGACAGCGCTTACTCCGGCCCGGGCGAGCGGCGCGTTAGGGTCGACGCCATGGCCGACACCTCGCTTGACCTCGCGCTCGACGCCGCCGCGCTCACCGCACAGCTCGTGGACTTCCCCTCCGAGAGCGGCACCGAGAAGCCGCTCGCGGACGCGATCGAGACCGCCCTGCGCGCCCTGCCGCACCTCACGGTCGACCGCTACGGCAACAACGTGGTCGCCCGCACCCACCTGGGCCGCGCCGAGCGCGTGATCCTGGCCGGCCACATCGACACGGTGCCGATCGCGGACAACGTGCCCTCGCGCCTGGACGAGGACGGCGTGCTGTGGGGCTGCGGCACCTGCGACATGAAGTCGGGCGTCGCGGTGCAGCTGCGCATCGCGGCCACGGTCCCCGCCCCCAACCGCGACCTGACCTTCGTCTTCTACGACAACGAGGAGGTCGCCGCCGAGCTCAATGGCCTCAAGCACATGGCCGAGGCCCACCCGGAGTGGCTGGAGGGCGACTTCGCGGTGCTGCTGGAGCCCTCCGACGCCGAGGTCGAGGGCGGCTGCCAGGGCACCCTGCGGGTGCTGCTGAGGACGAAGGGCGAGCGGGCCCACTCGGCGCGCGGCTGGCTGGGCTCCAACGCCATCCACGCGGCGGCGCCCGTCCTGGCCCGCCTGGCGTCCTACGAGCCGCGCCGGCCGCTGATCGACGGCCTGGAGTACCGCGAGGGGCTGAACGCGGTGGGCATCAGCGGCGGGGTCGCCGGCAACGTCATCCCCGACGAGTGCGTGGTGACGGTCAACTTCCGCTACGCCCCCGACCGCACCGAGGAGGAGGCGATCGCGCACGTCCGCGAGGTGTTCGCGGACTGCGGTGTGGAGGAGTTCGTGGTCGACGACCACAGCGGCGGCGCGCTGCCCGGCCTCTCCCACCCGGCCGCCGCGGCCTTCATCGAGGCGGTGGGCGGCACTCCCCGCCCCAAGTACGGCTGGACGGACGTCTCCCGCTTCTCCGCGCTCGGCATCCCGGCCGTCAACTACGGCCCGGGCAACCCGCACTTGGCGCACAAGCGGGACGAGCGGGTGGAGACGGCGAAGATCCTCGCGGGCGAGGAGCGCCTGCGGAACTGGCTCACCGCGTAGGCCGCCGAGGTCGGCCGCCGCCGTAAGCCGCCGCAGGACGCCCGTACGGCGCACGCGTCCCGGACATACATATGTCCCCCCTCCGTAACCGGCGTGGATCTACGCTGAGGTGGAACCACCCCCGAGCGGAGGGAGCGCACATGCCTACCGGCAACCCCGAGGGGAAGAAGATCCCGCCGGACGAGCAGCGGCTCGGACCGGTCCTCCGACGGCGCGGACAGGTCACGGCCAGTACGACCGACCAGCGGCTGCTGGACGCCGGTGGCCCCTCGGACTGGGTCCACACCGACCCCTGGCGCGTGCTGCGCATCCAGTCGGAGTTCATCGAGGGCTTCGGCACGCTGGCCGAACTCCCGCCCGCCATCAGCGTGTTCGGCTCGGCACGTACGCCGGTGGACTCGCCGGAGTACGACGCCGGGGTGCGGCTCGGACGGGGGCTGGTGGAGGCCGGCTGGGCCGTGATCACGGGCGGCGGTCCGGGCGCGATGGAGGCGGCCAACCGGGGCGCCTGCGAGGCGGGCGGCGTCTCGGTCGGCCTCGGCATCGAACTGCCCTTCGAGCAGGGGCTGAACCCCTATGTCGACATCGGCCTGAACTTCCGCTACTTCTTCGTCCGCAAGATGATGTTCGTGAAGTACGCGCAGGGTTTCGTGGTCCTGCCCGGCGGCCTGGGCACCCTCGACGAACTCTTCGAGGCGCTGACCCTGGTCCAGACCCAGAAGGTCACCCGCTTCCCGATCGTCCTCTTCGGCAGCGAGTACTGGGGCGGCCTGGTGTCCTGGCTGAAGAACACCCTGGTGGCCCAGGGCAAGGCCGCGGCGAAGGACCTGCTGCTGTTCCACGTCACGGACGACGTGGAGGAGGCGGTGGCCCTGGTGTCGAAGGAGGCGGGCCGCTAGGGCCTTCGGCCGACCCTTTTGCCCGCCCACCCGTTGGCCGACCGAGGCGGGCGGGCGAACGGGGGTCCAGGGGGCGGAGCCCCTGGGTGCTCAGGCCAGACCCCGGCGAGCCACCGCGGGGACACGGTGCCCGGCGATCGACACCACCATCTCCAGGACCTGCCGGGTCTCCGCCACCTCGTGCACCCGGTACACCTGCGCCCCCAGCCACGCCGACACCGCGGTCGTCGCCAGCGTACCGATCAACCGCTCCTTCACCGGCCGGTCCAGCGTCTCGCCCACGAAGTCCTTGTTGGACAGCGACACCAGCACCGGCCACCCCGTGGCGACCATCTCGTCCAGCCGCCGCGTCGCCTCCAGGCTGTGCCGGGTGTTCTTCCCGAAGTCGTGCCCGGGATCGATCAGCACCGACTCACGCGGCACCCCGAGCGCGACCGCCCGCTCGGCCAGCCCCACGGTGACCTCGAGGATGTCGGCCATCACGTCGTCGTACGTCACCCGATGCGGTCGCGTACGCGGCTGCACGCCACCCGCGTGCGTGCACACCAGCCCCACCCGGTACCGGGCGGCGACCTCCGCGAGCCCCGGATCGACGCCGCCCCACGCGTCGTTCAGCAGATCCGCCCCCGCCTCGCACACCGCCTCGCCGACCTCGGCCCGCCAGGTGTCCACGCTGATGATCACGTCCGGGAAGCGCCGCCGTACCTCGGCCACGAAACCGACCGTCCGCCGCGCCTCCTCCTCGGCCGTGACCTCCTCGCCCGGCCCGGCCTTCACCCCGCCGATGTCGACGATCGCGGCACCCTCGGCCACCGCCTGCTCCACGCGTGCGAGGGCCGGCTCGTCGCGGAACGTGGCCCCCTGGTCGTAGAAGGAGTCCGGAGTCCGGTTCACGATCGCCATGATCACCGGCTCGTGGGGCCCGAATTCCCGCCTGCCCAGCCTGAGCATCCGCTGTGACCTCTCCTCGTACGTCCCGCAGTGCAACCGTCTGTGACCCTAACTGTCAGACTCGCATGGCACGATCGGACCCAGACAGATTCAGCGTCCGGCCGAGCGGCCGGCACGGAGCGTGGGGACCCCTGGCGATGGTGATGTTCTTGTTCCTGGTCATCGCGCTGGCCGTCGTGGTCGCCGCGGTGACACTCGCCGTGGTGGGCGGCGGCGGGAGCGGCCCGCTGCCCGAGGCGGCACCGGAGCGACTGCAGGACCCGCTGCCCCCGGACCGCCCGGTCAACCGCGCGGACGTGGACGCCCTGCGCTTCCCCCTCGCCCCGCGCGGCTACCGCATGGCGGACGTCGACGACGCCCTCGGCCGGCTCGGCGCCGAACTCGCCGAGCGGGACGCCCGGATCGCCGACCTGGAGTCGGCGCTGGCCGGCGCCAGAGCCGCGGCGGCGCACGTCCACCTGGAGAAGCCCGAGCATCCGGAGGACCGGCGATGAGCGACGGAGCCGCCCTCGCCGGGCCGGACGGCGCCCTGCGCTGCCCATGGGCCCTGTCCACCGAGGACTACGTGTCGTACCACGACGAGGAGTGGGGCCGCCCGGTGCACGGCGACGACGCCCTGTTCGAGCGGATCAGCCTGGAGGCCTTCCAGTCGGGCCTGTCCTGGATCACGATCCTGCGCCGCCGCGAGGGCTTCCGCGCCGCCTTCGCCGGCTTCCGCATCGAGAAGGTCGCCGCGTTCACCGAGGCGGACCGCGAACGCCTGCTGGCGGATCCGGGCATCATCCGCAACCGCGCCAAGGTCGACGCCACGCTCGCCAACGCGCGCGTGCTCGCCGACTGGGCGGACGGCGAACTGGACGAGCTGATCTGGTCCCACGCCCCCGACCCGGCCGGCCGCCCGGCCCCGAAGACCCTCGCCGACGTCCCGGCCGTGACCCCGCAGTCCACGGCCCTGTCCAAGGCCCTGAAGAAACGGGGCCTCAGATTCGTCGGCCCGACGACCGCGTACGCGCTGATGCAGGCCTGCGGCCTGGTCAACGACCACCTGGCGGCCTGCGTGGCGCGAAAGACGGGGGCCTGACCGCATGCGCCGGACGCTGGCCGGCATCCTGGACGCGGCGGCCCGGGGGCGCTTCCCGGCGCCCGACGGCGGCATCACCGTGGTGCCGCAGCCCAGCCACCGCGACGCCGGAGTGATCGCCTTCACCGCACACTCGGTGGTGTTCACCGACGAGGACCCCGACTGGGTCCGCGGCACGCTCGCGTCCCTGGACTGCGACGAGCTGGCGGCGGCGATGAACCCCCGCTTCCTGGCCGCGTTCCTGGCCCGCACCGGGCGCAGGACGGACTGCGTCGACCTGCTCACCGTGGCGGGCTCCCTGCCCGGCGACCCCCCGCTGGAACTGCGTGAACTCACCGACCCGGACCACTCCCGCGTGCACAGCGCGCGAAAGCACCGGGACGACGTGCGCGTCTGGGCGGCGGACGGCGGAGTGCTCGTCCTCGGGCGGGGCGTGGCGGGCCGCTGGGAGACATCGGTCGAGGTGGACGAGGACGTACGGCACCGGGGGCTGGGCCGGGCACTGGCCACGGCCGCCCGGCACCTCGTTCCCCCGGGCGCGTGGGTCTGGTCGCAGCAGGCCGCCGGCAACGCCCGGAGCGTGCGGGCCTTCCAGGCGGCCGGCTACCGACCGGTGGGCGCGGAGGCCCTGCTCATCGCGCCCTCCTAGGCCCCGACGTCAAACTCCCTCCCCCAGCCTTCGGCCGGGGGAGGGGACCCCGGAGCGCGCACTCGCGGCAGACATCGGCCGCTCCGCGGCGGGCGCAGGGCCTGCCCTCCGGGCGGACGACGGGAGTGTGACGAGAGGGCCCTGGGCCGCCCCCTCGGCCTCAGCGGCCCAGGTACTTCGGCTTCTCCTTGTTCACGAACGCCTGCACGGCGATCGCGTGGTCCTCGGACCGGCCGGCCCGGGTCTGCAGCTCGTCCTCCTTCTCCAGCGTCTCGGCGAGGGAGTGCGAGAGGCCGTGGGCCACCGCCTCCTTGATGGCCGCGTACGCCACCGTCGGGCCCTCGGCCAGCGCCCGTGCCGTCTTCTCGGCCTCGGCGCGCAGCTCGGCCGCGGGGACGACCCGGTTGGCGATGCCCAGCTCCAGCGCGTCCTGGGCACTGATGTTGCGGGGGAAGAGCAGCAGGTCGGCGGCGCGACTCGGGCCGATCACCCGGGGCAGGGTCCAGGAGATCCCGGAGTCGGCGGTCAGGGCGACGCCCGCGAAGGAGGTGTTGAAGGCGGCCGTGTCGGCGACGACCCGGTAGTCGGCGGCGAGTGCGAAGCCGAAGCCGGCGCCGGCCGCGACCCCGTTCACCGCGGCGACCACCGGCTTGGGCGCCCCGGCGAGGGCCCGCACGATCGGGTTGTAGTGCTCCTTGACCGTGCTCATCGTCTGCCCGGACCCGGTCTCCCGGTCCGCCGCGAGCAGCCCGATGTGCTCCTTGAGGTCCTGGCCGACGCAGAACGCCCGCTCCCCGGCCGCGGTCAGCAGGATCGCCCGTACGGCCGTGTCCCCGGCCGCGGATTCCGCCGCCTCCCGGAGGGCGACCTTGGTCGCGATGTTCAGCGCGTTCATCGCCTCGGGGCGGTTCAGCGTGATCGTCGCGAGTCCGTCGCTCACCTCGTAGAGCACGGTGTCGGCCATGGGGTATCCCCTCCGGTTCGCGGGTGACGTACCGCTCAGTACGTCCTTGTGTGAAGGACAGCATGGCGGAGATCGCCGACCAAGGGCCGGACCGGACATGTGACCTGCATCAAAGAAAACCGGAGCAGAGCCGGTCGGCGGACGTCCGTGCGGTGGTGCAGTATCGCAGCCACATCGCCGAATTGGGTGGTTTTGCTCGCGCGCGTTGCCCAAGCGATGCCGACTGATGTTGGTCATCGGGTCCTGCGATGCGGGATAATGGCTGGGAAGCAATGTGTTCGATGCCGGTGTCGCGTGTCCGCTCCGGAACCGCGGAAGCCCTCCCGGGGCTCTCGGCAGACGGTGAGCTGGTTTCAGGAAGGGGAACGAGCATGGCGGCCATGAAGCCGCGGACGGGCGATGGCCCGCTCGAGGTGACCAAGGAGGGGCGGGGCATCGTCATGCGCGTTCCGCTCGAAGGCGGCGGTCGACTCGTCGTCGAGCTGACCCCTGACGAGGCCGAGGCGCTCGGCGACGCCCTCAAGAAGGTCGTCGTCTGACGTCCCACCGATCCTGTCCTTCCGACCGCCCCGGCACCGTACGCGGTGCCGGGGCGGTCGCGTTCCCGGGCTCGCGCGGCGGGGCGGTCACCGCTTGACGGCGCACAGCAGCCCGTCGCCCACCGGCAGCAGCGAGGGGACCAGTTCCTGGCTCTCGCGCACCGCGCGCAACAACTCCCGCAGCCGCAGCACCTCTGTCGGCTGCGGTCCCGAGTCCACCGTACGGCCGTTGGCGAAGACGCCCTCGAACACGACGAGACCGCCCGGCCGCAGCAGGCGCAACGATTCAGCTAGATAGTCCAGGTACTCCAGCCGGTCACCGTCGCAGAAGACGAGGTCGTACCCGGCGTCCGCGAGCCGGGGCAGCACCTCCAGGGCGCGGCCCGGGATGAAGCGGGCCCGGTTGCTGGCGAAACCGCAGGCGCGGAAGGCCTGCCGGGCGAACTGCTGGTGCTCGGGTTCCGGGTCGACCGTGGTGAGCACCCCGTCCGGGCGCATCCCGTGCAGCAGATGGATTCCGGACACCCCGCAGCCCGTGCCGATCTCCGCGACCGCCTTCGCGTCCACGGAGGCGGCGAGCAGTCGCAGCGCGGCGCCGGTGCCGGGCGACACCGAGCGCAGCCCTGCGTCGCGGGCCCGGTCGCGGGCCCACCGCAGCGCTTCGTCCTCGGCGACAAAGGCGTCGGCGAACGCCCAGCTCGTCTGCCGGTTGCCGGTAATGACCCTCTCCTGTCCCCGTGGTTGCCTGGGCGTGACTGTATCCGTTGGCGGTGGGAACCCGCAGATGGGACCGGGCGTTTATAGGGATGAGACGGAGGCCGGCGACGCGACGGGGGGCGAGAGGTGGATCAGACCGCCGAGCAACTGCCGACGCAGTCGCACGAGCCGTATCAGCGAGTATCAAATTCTCGTAAAACCGCTTATCCGGAGCTAACGGGCGAGGTGGCTATGGTAGGGGCTCCACTGGACACCACCAGAGCCGACAGGGGAGGTGCGGCTGCGCCCGGAGACCGGGGCGGAGTGCTGCGGCGCTTCCTCGGGTCGGCGGGCAGGCCGAAATCCGTGACCGACACCGCTGCTGACCACCACGCCGGTTTCGCCGCAGGCGAGGCCCAGACCGCGACCTTCTCCACCGACGCGGACGGGCAGGCGTGGACTCCGCCCACGTGGGAGGAGATCGTCAGCACGCACAGCGGCCGGGTCTACCGGCTCGCCTACCGTCTGACGGGCAATCAGCACGACGCCGAGGACCTCACCCAGGAGGTCTTCGTCCGCGTCTTCCGCTCCCTGTCGACGTACTCGCCGGGCACCTTCGAGGGCTGGCTGCACCGCATCACCACCAACCTGTTCCTGGACATGGTCCGGCGCAAGCAGCGCATCCGCTTCGACGCCCTCGGCGAGGACGCGGCCGAGCGCCTGGCCAGCCGGGAGCCCACCCCGCAGCAGCTCTTCAACGACGCGCACTTCGACGCCGACGTCCAGCAGGCCCTGGACACCCTCGCGCCCGAGTTCCGCGCCGCCGTCGTCCTGTGCGACATCGAGGGACTGTCGTACGAGGAGATCGCCGCGACCCTCGGCGTCAAGCTCGGCACGGTCCGCTCCCGCATCCACCGTGGCCGTTCCCAGCTCCGCAAGGCCCTGGCGCACCGCTCCCCGGAGGCCCGCGCGGCCGAGCGGCGCACCTTCCTGGCCCGTGTCCCCGCTCTGGGGGGAGGGGGCGCGACCGCGTGAGTGGAACCCGGCCCAAACCTGCGGAGGCACACCTCGCAGAGCAGCACCTGGGAGACCGGCTCTCCGCCCTGGTGGACGGAGAGCTCGGTCATGAGTCGCGTGAGCGGGTCCTCGCGCACCTGGCCACCTGTGCCCGGTGCAAGGCGGAGGCGGACGCCCAGCGGCGGCTGAAGAACGTGTTCGCGGAGGCGGCCCCGCCGCCCCCCTCGGCGAGCCTCCTGGCCCGCCTGCAGGGCCTCCCCGCCGGAGGTGACCTGGACGGCGACGGCATGTCGCCGCCCGGGGGACTCTTCGGCCGCGGCCCGGATGACGACGAGAGCACGGGGACGACGGGAGCCTCCGGTGTCTCGGGCGTCTCCGGGGTCTTCGGGGGGAGGCGCGGTGAGCGCTTCGCGTTCGGATACGTCCCCGCCCGTCCGCGCGGCACCGCGCATCCCGCGAGCCCTGTTCCCGCATCCGAGGAGCGAGGCTTCCGCATCCATCCCGTCGGCCGCCCGGACGACGGCCGCTCCGCCTCGCGCGGCCTGCGGTTCGCGGCCGCCGCCGCCGGCGCCGTGTCGCTGGCCGCGGTCGCCCTCGGCGGCGTGACCACCGCGATCCCCAGCGACACCGGCGCGGACGCCCGCGGTGGCTCCGGCACCGGCAGCAATGTGATCCCGGCGCGCTCGGCGGGTACCGGCACGGGCTCGGGGGCGGCCACGCCCGACAGCCAGCGCCGCCGCTCGGTGGGACCACTGTTCGCCCAGGGGGGTACACAGCTCGGACCGACGCCTGTCGTCCCGACCTCGATGACCGCGCCCCTGGTGCCCGGACTGCCGACCCCCGGCACCGGCAGGACCCGGGGCGGCGACGCCATCAGCGGCCTGACCGCGCCGGTGATGGCCGGTGCGGCCGCGGTCTCCCCGCTGATACGTCCGCTCGACGACACCGTGGTCTATCCGCTCACCGCCTGGTCCGCAGTTCCCGGAGTGACCGGCTCCGGCCTGCTGTCCGCCCCTGTCCCCGGCATCACCCCCGCTCCCACGCCGTCCTCCTCCGCGCCTCGCCAAACCCCCTGACCGGCCCCTGCGCCACGGCCCGCGAACCTGGTTGAATCCGGTGAGGGCCGTTCCCGCGGCGATGACCCGGGGGCGTAGTCGACGTTCCGTGGCCGCTGCCGAAGCGTGCGGCCGCGGCCAGCCGTGGGGAGACCATGAACGAGGCGAACCGTGTCCCACCGGAGAACGACCCGGAGGGAACGGCGGGGGCGACACCGACCGACCGGACCGACACCCCGAAGCGGGAGAGCGCCGGGCAGCCGGCGACACCGGGCGGTATCGAGCCGGCCGAGGCCACTTCGGCGAACTCCGACCCGACGGACCTCGCTTCGACCGATTTCCAGCCGGCACATCCGGAACCACCGACAAAGCCCGCGCCCCCGGCCGAGGGGGCGCCGGCGGGGGTGGGGGTGGCCGGGTCGGACCGTGCTGGCTCAGCGGATGCCAGGTCGGAGGACGCCGGGTCTGACACGGCTGGGTCGGTGCGGACCGGGTCTGAGAGGGCCGAGGTGGGCCACGCCGAGGCCCCGGGTGACGGGGACTTCGAGCTGGCCAAGCCGGTGACCCGGGTGACGGCCGGTGCCGAGGGGGATGGGGCCGCCCCTGCCAACGTGACGCCCGAGCCCGGAGAAGGCGCCTGGGCGGCTCCCACCGAGCGGCCGAAGCCGCTGCACGACCCGGATCCCTACGGCACCCCGCCGTACGGCGAGCCGGGCCCCTGGGCGCCCGCACCGCCCGTGCAACACCCTGCCGTCACCGCGGCCCAGACCATGCCTGTTCCTGCCCCCACGGCTCCACCGACGGCACCGCTGAGCACGGCACCCGGGGCCGCCACGCCCCCATCTACGGCGCCCCTGCCCGTACCCGAACCGCCCGCACCGGCAGCCGGCGCGTCAGCGCCGACACCCGTACCGGGGCCGCACACCCCGGCGCACGGAGTACCCGGCCCGGAGCCGACAGGGCCGCACACCCCCGCAACCGGCGTGCCCGTGCCGAGCGGCACCACTCCCATCGCGGCCCCCGAGGTGCCCGCACTCGGTGCTCCGGCCCCTGCGGCAGCCGTTCCCGGCCAACCGGCCCTCGGGGCGCCCGCCTCGGATACTCCGCCCCCTGCGGCGCCCGCGGCGGGCGCTCCAGTCGCCGGTGTTCCGGCCCCCGACCTTCCCGCCCCCGCGGCGCCCGCCTCCAGCCTTCCGGCCCCGGGTGCTCCCGCCCCCGAAGTCTCCGGCCCTGGCGTTCCTGGCCCTGCGGCGCCCGCCTCCAGCGTTCCGGCCGCTGGCGTTCCGGCTCCGGGTGCTCCCGCCCCCGGAGTCTCCGGCCCCGGCGTTCCCGCCCCCGCGGCGCCCGTACCCGGTGCTTCGGCCCCCGGCATCCCCGCCCCCGCCCCCGCCGCCCGCCCGGTATCCCCCGCCGACCCCTCGACACCCCCCGCCGCAGGTGCGGAGTCCAGTGGGCGTTATGACCCCTGGGCTGGTAGGTCGGCCGAGGAGCAGATGTTCGGGCAGGGGGCGCTGCAGCTGAGCGGTGTCCGGGTGTTGACGGATGAGCAGCGCAAGCGGCGGGGGAAGCGGCTGTTGGTCGTGTGGAGCCTCGTGGTGGCGCTTGTCTCCGCGGCTGTCGGCGGGGTGGCCGGCGCCTGGGTCGAGCGGCAGGGGCTGGGGGACGACGTGCGGCTGCCGCAGGCCGGGCACGTGCCGGCCGGGCGGGCGCCGGACAGCGTGGCCGGGATAGCCGCCCGCGCGCTGCCCAGTGTCGTCACCCTGCACGTCACCGGCACCGACCAGAGCGACACCGGCACCGGCTTCGTGCTCGACACCCAGGGGCACATCCTCACCAACAACCACGTCGTCGCGCCGGCCGGCTCAGGCGGCGAGATAGCCGTGACGTTCAGCAGCGGCGACACCGTCAAGGCCGAGGTCGTCGGCCGGGACAGCGGCTACGACCTCGCCGTCGTCCAGGTCCGCGGCATGGACGGTCTCACCCCGCTCCCCCTGGGCAACTCCGACGACGTCCGGGTCGGCGACCCCGTCGTCGCCATCGGCGCCCCCTTCGACCTCGCCAACACCGTCACCTCCGGCATCATCAGCGCCAAGGAGCGGCCCATCACGGCCGGGGGACAGAAGGCCGACGGGAGCGACGTCAGCTACGTCGACGCGCTGCAGACCGACGCCCCCATCAATCCGGGCAACTCCGGAGGCCCGCTCCTCGACTCCCGGGCCCAGGTCATCGGCATCAACTCCGCCATCCGCTCCGCCGACGGCGGCTCCGAGTCGGACAACAGCCAGGCCGGTTCCATCGGTCTCGGCTTCGCCATCCCCGTGAACCAGGCCAAGCGGGTCGCCGAGGAACTGATCAACGACGGCCACGCGACCCACCCCGTGATCGGCGTCACCCTCGACATGGCGTACACCGGCGACGGCGCCCGTATCGACAGCAGGAGCGCGGACGGCGGCCCCGCCGTGAGCAGGGGCGGCCCCGGTGACCGGGCCGGTCTCAAGGCGGGCGACGTCATCACCGAGGTCGACGGAGAGCGCGTGCACACGGCCGAGGAGCTGATCGTCAAGATCCGCGCCCACCGGCCCGGTGACCAGCTCCGGCTTACGGTCCGGCGCGACGGCACGGAACGGGACGTCCCGCTCCGACTGGGCGCGGCCGCGCAGAACTGACACAAGTCTCACCTCGGGACGGTACCGGTCGGACAGGAAGGCCGGGTACCGTTGAGCGACCGAGGACATCGCAAGGAGCGTCAGGTGTTCAATGACATAGGACCACTGGAGCTGTTGACGATCATTGTGATCGCCGTGCTCGTCTTCGGTCCGGACAAGCTCCCGAAGGTCATCCAGGACATCACGCGCACGATCCGGAAGATCCGCGAGTTCTCGGAGAGCGCCAAGGAGGACATCCGCAGCGAACTGGGTCCGGAGTTCAAGGACTTCGAGTTCGAGGACCTCAATCCGAAGACGTTCATCCGCAAGCAGCTGGACAACGACGAGCTGGGCCTGAAGGAGATCCGCAACGGGTTCGACCCCCTGAAGAAGGAGATGGCCGAGATCACGGACGTCGTGAACGGGCGGGAGAGCGAAGCCTCCGCCTCGTCCTCCTCATCGGCGCCGTCTTCGGGTTCGGCCTCCTCGGGGCGCGTCGACATGACCAAGAAGCCCGAGGAGCCCGGCCAGGACGAGCGGCCGCTCTTCGACGCGGACGCCACCTAGGCGCACCCCCGGCGCCGGCTCGCACCCCCGGCGCCGACACGCGCACGCGGGCGTACGCCGCGCACGTGACGCGTTTCATAGCGCGCCCCCGTCGCACACGGCCTGAACAGGCCGTTCGCGCGACCCACGCATCCAGCGCCTACCCTGAGGCTCTCACCGGTGTGGATATGCTGCCGAGTTGTTGTGCGGACCGGAGGAGTACGCCCGAAGGGGGGCGGGCCACCCCGGTCCGACGAGAGCGAGGAGGCGTCCGGGCAGATGGAGACGACGAGTCGGGTGGGCGCACAGGCGCCGGCCGCGGAGGGTGCGCAGCAGCTCCCCTCCGCCCGGCGTACGGTCGACGGTTATCTGCAGGCACCTTTCCCCTGGTACGGCCTCGACGAGGCGTTCACCGGGCCGCGCTGGCTGATGCAGGTCGGTACGGCGGCCGACGGTGCCGTGGAGCACGGGTCGATCGGGCACGGCGACGAGCCCTCCGTACGGGGCGAGGCCGGCTCCGCCGGTGAGCCGCGGGAGAAGTTCGCCGTGGTCGTCACCGTCGCCGCGCAGCCGTCCCGCAGGAGCGCCGACGGCACGGGTCTGCTGGAGGCCACGTCGGTCTCCTCGGCGGCGTGGCTGGCGGGGGTGGGGCTGCTGTCGTTCACGTGGCCCGGCCAGATGGACCACAGCCTGCGGGACGACTGGCTGGATCAGCAGACGGAGACCGCGTGGGCCTTGGCCGACGACCTGGAGGGGCCGGAGTGGAGCCGGCTCTCCCTGCCGGTGGACGGGGTGGCGGCCTCGTTCTACTACCGGGAGTCGGAGTTCGGCTGGGTGCTCGCCGGTACCACTGAGGCGGGGGTGCACCTGGGGGCGTACGGGCGCGGGATGAGCGCGTACGGGCTCGGGTTCGCCGTGGTCAAGGACATTGCCGCGTACGCGTGACGTCCGCTCCCGCATGACCGAAGGGGCACCGGCCGAGGTCGGCGCCCCTTCGTCATCGAGGGCTTCGGATCGAAGGTCTTCGAAGGCAGGGCCTCCGGAGAGTCCTCAGAACTTGTTCCTCTGATAAAGCAGCAGGTCACCGATCTTGCAGGGCATCCGGGGCCGTCTCCGGGCCGTCGTGGTGGGAGGACCCTTCAGCGAAGAGGGCATCTACAGCGGTCCGGGTCCGGCTGTCGCTACTGGGCATGAGGTGCGTGTACGTACGAAGCGTGAATGCCGGATCGGCGTGCCCGAGGTATTCGCTGAGAGCCTTGATGCTCTCCCCGGCATCGAGCAGGACCGACGCGTAGAAGTGCCGTAGCGCATGCATGCCGTTGCCTGGCCCGGGCTTGGCTCCAGCGGCCAGCAGCGCGGGACGCCAGTACTGCGCGTTGAAGTGGTTCCGGTCGATCGCCCTATCTGCCGAAGATCGACAGATCAGCGGGACGGAGACAGTCGGACCATCCAACGTCCGCCATGGCAGCTTTGCCTCAGAGATCGGGTACCGGGTCAGGTGGGCCGTCAAGGATGCGGCTACCGAATCCGGTAGAGGCACGGCCCGGACCTTGCCGCCCTTGGGCAGCACGAAGTACACCACCACCCGAGAGAGCAGCTTGCGCACACGTTTCTGAACCCGTCGAGTCAGGGCGAGTACTTCGTCCACCAGCTGCGGCGTGACGATCTGTGTCAGCTCTCCAAGATGCCCGGCAGCGAAGGCACTTCGGCCGACGGCGGGCATGCCGGACTGAACATGCAACGGGGCTCCTGCAGGAACGGTGTCTTGGTCGACTCCCGTCCTACGCGGAGCCCCGTTCGCCTACCCCGACTTCACCGAACCGCTTGACACCGCACCCAGCGGCCCAACTTCCCGGGCTTGGACTTTAGCCGGCCACTTTGGCGCGAGCCTCGAAGATCATGGCCCCAGCGTCGTGCTTTACCGGGCAGGTCCACAGACTGCCCGACGCGCCGGAAGCTTACGGGGCCATGATCACTCGCGCCAAAGCAGCTCCCGGCCAAAGTCGCTACACCGCCCGCGCGGTACAGTGCCGCTCCCCATAGACGGAGATGGCGATCATGGAGAACCCATTCAGGGATGGCGGACCGGCGGAAAAGGCGATGCCCTATCTAAGCCTGATCGTCTGCGCGATCCTCTTGGCAGCGGGCGTGAAGATGCACCGAGAGGGAGCGTCACTGTTCTGGCCGCTCGGTGCCGGACTCCTGATGCTGCCCGCATGTCACGCGATCTACCGACAGATACGTTCCCGGCGCGACCGCGCCTAGAGGGACCCCTGGCGTGCCTGATCGCACGTCGCCAGTTCATAGGGTGGTTCAATGCTGCACGTCATCTCACTGGTCGCCGTGGCGGCTGTCGTGGTGCTCTATACCGCGGCGGGTGTCCTGGCCATCACGACCGGCCGGGCCGTGCCATGGCAGCGGGGGTACATCCTGCGACCGCGGCTGTGGGGCTTCGGAGCCCTGATGTTCGGAGCGGGGACGGCGCTGGCCCGTTACGGCGGCACGGTGCGCGACCTCACCACCTCCGACGTCGTCTTCGCCTGCAGCCTGCTCATGCTGATCTGCGGTGGGGTGCTGCAGTACGTCGGCCAGCGCGTCGGCCGCCTTCGCGCATGACCGCTGCACGGCGCTCGTCCTCCCGAAGGACGCCGTCCGCAATGCGGTCCTGGCCAAACAGCGATGGGATGAGACAGCCCTTGTCTTGCGCCAAGAGGAACTTCACGGCCTGAGGTGCTGTGTCCCTTCCGTGCCCGAACGGTCAGCGACCAACGGGGAGCCACGGGGAACAACGGCGTTCGCGCAGGTCAACATCGCGCCAGGTGAGCACGGATCCGCATACGCGATCTTCCAAAGTCGCTACGCCGACCTCCGTGGCTCAGTGCCCGTAGATGTGGCCGCGTACCAACGGGTCGTGTTCCAGGATGAAGTCGGAAACGTCCCAGAACTCCGACACCCTCGGGTGCTTGAGGGCAGCTTCACGATCAAGCTTCACGCCGAACAATGGACCGTCGGGATGCGCGAGCCCGGCAGTCACCAAGGTCGAAGCCGGAGTGTCCTGCCCAACCACTGGCCCGACGCGGCAGGCGAACGAGACGTGATCAGTCCACCGCTCAGGGCCCGAGCCCCACGTACCGAAGATCACGTCTATCCACGCGTCGTGATCCTTGTCCTTGTGGTGGTAGCAGTTCGCGAAGTAGACGGCGTACGGCACGCCATCGGCGTGGATGAAGTTCCACGCCCGTTCAATCGGAGCTTGGCAGCAGTCACACTGAAACTCACGGGTCTGTCGGTCTGGGCCAAAGGTCAGTGCCATGACAGACATGATGCGGCACGGGAGATGACGGAAACCGAGAGCCCTCGACAGCCTCTATCCGGGAGCCACGGCCTGCATTGGGGCCGTCTCGGGGCCGTCGAAGGGCGCTCAATGACGACCAACGCTGACAAACGTCGACGGCTCCGCCGCTGGTCAGAAGGTTGACCAAGGACGGAGCCGCAGATCACAGGCGCCCGATTTCAGAACTTGTTCTTCGGGGTGATCCCCAGCGACAGGCCCGACAGACCCCGCTGCCTGCCGCCCAGCTTGCCCGCGATCGCCCGCAGCGCGCTGCCCGCGGGGGAGTCCGGGTCGGTCAGGACCACCGGCTTGCCCTCGTCGCCACCCTCGCGGAGGCGGACGTCGATCGGGATGTTGCCGAGGACCGGGACCGTCGCACCCGTGGTGCGGGTGAGGCCGTCGGCGACGAGCTGGCCGCCGCCCGTGCCGAAGACGTCGACCATCTCGCCGCAGTGCGGGCAGGGCAGGCCGGACATGTTCTCGACCACGCCGACGATCTTCTGGTGGGTCTGGACCGCGATGGAGCCGGCCCGCTCGGCGACCTCGGCCGCCGCCTGCTGCGGGGTCGTCACGACCAGGATCTCGGCGTTCGGGATCAGCTGCGCCACGGAGATCGCGATGTCGCCGGTGCCGGGCGGGAGGTCCAGGAGCAGGACGTCCAGGTCGCCCCAGTACACGTCCGCCAGGAACTGCTGGAGCGCCCTGTGCAGCATCGGGCCGCGCCAGACGACCGGGGCGTTGCCCGGGGTGAACATGCCGATGGAGATGACCTTCACGCCGTTCGCCGACGGCGGCATGATCATGTTCTCGACCTGGGTGGGACGGCCGTCCGCGCCCAGCATGCGCGGCACGCTGTGGCCGTAGATGTCGGCGTCGACGACGCCCACCTTGAGGCCGTCGGCGGCCATGGCGGCCGCCAGGTTCACCGTCACCGAGGACTTGCCGACGCCGCCCTTGCCGGAGGCGACCGCGTAGACGCGGGTGAGGTTGCCGGGCTTGGCGAAGGGGACCTCGCGCTCGGCCTGGCCGCCGCGCAGGGCCGCCGCCAGCTCCTTGCGCTGCTCGTCGCTCATCACGTCGAGCGTGACGTCGACGCGGGTGACGCCCTCGACGCGGGAGACCGCCTCGGTGACCCGCTGGGTGATGGTGTCGCGCATGGGGCAGCCGGAGACCGTCAGGTACACGGTGACGGCGACCGCGCCGTCATCCCCGATCTCCACCGATTTGACCATCCCCAGTTCGGTGATGGGTCGGTTGATCTCGGGGTCGTTCACCGTCGCCAGTGCCTCGCGCACCGCGTCTTCCGTAGCCATGAGAACGATGGTACGGCGCGCCGAGGGGCGTCCGGGATGCCCCTCAGCGGTCGTCTGCGTCACGTCCCGGCGACCGGTCTGACCGTTCCGCCGGGAATACGACATGCCCGGCGTGCCCGTCGTGCCGTCGCCTGTCCTCCAGCTCCTTGACCAGGTCCTGCAGTTCCGAGCGGATCCAGTCGCGGGTCGCGACCTCGCCCAGGCCCAGGCGCAGCGCGGCGATCTCCCGGGTCAGGTACTCGGTGTCGGCGATGGACCGCTCGTTCTGCTTGCGGTCCTGCTCCAGGTTGACCCGGTCGCGGTCGTCCTGCCTGTTCTGCGCGAGCAGGATCAGCGGGGCGGCGTAGGAGGCCTGCAGGGACAGTGCCAGGGTCAGGAAGATGAAGGGGTACTCGTCGAAGCGCAGGTGGCGGGGCGCGGCGATGTTCCACAGCACCCACAGGATGATGACGGCCGTCATCCAGACGATGAAGCGTCCCGTGCCCAGGAAGCGGGCGATGCGCTCCGACAGCCGGCCGAAGGCCTCCGGGTCCCACTCGGGCAGCACCCGGCGGCGCGGCGGGCGCGGCTGGTCCAGCCGGGGCGCACGGGGCCGGGTGGCGGCCGTGGCGCCCGCCGGAGTGCGCTCGCGGGTCGCGCTGTCACGCTCAGGAGCCATAGGTGCCCACCCCCTCGTTCTCGTCGTTCAGGTGGAACTCCGTCTCCCGCCAGTCCTCGGGCAGCATGTGGTCGAGTACGTCGTCCACGGTGACCGCGCCGAGCAGCGACCCGGACTCGTCCACCACGGGCGCGGCGACCATGTCGTACGTGGCGAAGAACCCGGCGATGACGCGCAGCGCCGCATCCGGGTCGAGGGGCTGCAGGTCGGTGTCGACGATGGAACTGACCAGGGAGTAGGGCGGCTCGCGCAGCAGCCGCTGGAAGTGGACCGTGCCCAGGTACTTGCCGGTCGGGGTCTCGTCCGGCGGACGGCAGACGTAGACCTGGGCGGCGAGCGCGGGGGAGAGGTCCGGGTTGCGGACGCGGGCGAGCGCGTCGGCGACGGTGGCGTCCGGGCGCAGCACGATGGGCTCGGTGGTCATCAGACCGCCGGCCGTGTGCTCCTCGTACGACATCAGGCGGCGCATGTCGGCCGCGTCGCCCGGCTGCATCAGGCTCAGCAGCCGCTCCTTGTCCTCCTCGGGCAGTTCGCCGAGCAGGTCGGCCGCGTCGTCGGGGTCCATGGCCTCCAGGACATCCGCCGCGCGCTCCTCCTTGAGCTTGCCGAGGATCTCGATCTGGTCGTCCTCCGGGAGTTCCTCGAGCACGTCGGCCAGCCGGTCGTCGTCCAGGGCGGCGGCGACCTCGGCGCGCCGTTTGGCGGAGAGGTGGTGCAGGACGTTGGCGAGGTCGGCGGGGCGCAGCTGCTCGAAGGTGGCGAGCAGGCTCTCGGCGCCCTGTCCGTGCTCCTCCAGGGAGAAGCCGGTGACGGCCGACCACTCGACGGTCAGCGTCTCGCCCTTGGCCCGCCGGAAGGCGCTCGCCTTCCTGCCCTTGCGGACGAAGACGCGGTCGACCTCCCAGTCGCGGCGGGCCGGCAGCTGCTGCACGGACAGGTCGAGGACGGTGACCTCCTCGCGGGTCTCCGCCAGCGTCACCCGCCGGTCCAGCAGTTCGCCGAAGACCAGCCGCTCGGTGGGCCGCTGCTCGAAGCGCCGGACGTTCATCACGCCGGTGATGATGACCTGCCCGGACTCGACGCCGGTGACCCGGGTCATGGGCAGGAAGATACGGCGCCGGGTGGTCAGTTCGACGACCAGCCCGAGCAGGCGCGGGGGTTTGCGTCCCACGCGCAGCATCACGACGAGGTCCCGCACGCGGCCCACCTGGTCGCCGTTCGGGTCGAAGACGGGGACCCCGGCGAGGTGCGAGACGAAGATCCGGGGGGCGCCGGCTGCCATGGCTGTGATTCCTTTGGGTGGGGTTCGTGTGAGTTGCTCGGATTTGCCCGCACGGTTGCGCTTCAGGCTAGCCCTTCCTGATCGGATACGCCCTGGTGGGCCGTCCGGACGGACTGGCTCCGCCGGGCGGCCGGGGCACCGGTACGCTGCGGTACGCCGCTCAGGAACCGTCAGAAAGGCAGCTCCACCTGTGACTGCGATTCCCCGGGGCCGAACCGGCCGCGCCGCGCGGGTCACCGCGCTGTGCACACTGGCCGTGACAGGGGTGGCGGTGCTGACGGGGTGCGGCGGCGGGGATCCGGACGCGGGGACCAACGGTGTGGGCAAGCTGCCCGCCGCCGAGATCCAGGCGAGGACGCGCGCGGCGGCGTCGTCGGCGTCCGCGGTACGGCTGTCGGGCACGGTCGTCACCAGCGGCCGTACGTACACGCTGGACATGCAGCTCAAGGCCGACGGCGGCAGCGGGTCGGTGACGTCGAAGGGGGCGACCTTCAAACTGCTGAGGGTCGGCAGGCAGCTGTATCTGAAGGCCGACGCGGACTTCTGGAACCAGGCCGGCGGCAAGGGCGGCGACGGCGCGGCCGCCACGCTCGACGGCAAGTACGTCAAGGTGCCGCAGACAGACCCCGCGTACAAGAAGTTCAGCGGCTTCACGGACAAGGACGTCCTCCTCGACGGACTGCTCACACTGCACGGCACGCCGGCGACGGACGGCCACCACGACGACGCGGGTACCCGCACCATCCGTATCACCGGCGACAAGGGCTCCGGCGGCAGCCTCGACGTCTCCCTGGAGGGCACGCCGTACCCCCTCCGCCTGGTCCGCGGCGGCGGGGCCGGGACGCTCAGCTTCTCCGACTGGGGCAAGGACTTCGCCGTGACCGAGCCCGCGAAGGGTGAGACCGTCGACTACGGCAAGCAGCTGCCGACGTCGTGACCGTCCGCCGGCGCTGTTCGGTGCCGACGGTGGCGCACCTGTGTGAGCCGCCGGCTGCTACTTCTTCCGTCGCCTGGCAAGCAGCTTGGGGAGCCCTGCCGGGACCGGCCTCCGTGTGGTCGCCGGTGTCGGCACAGGAGTCTCGGCCAGGCTGCCGGAAGGCAACGGCGCCAGGGACCCGGCCGGAGCCAGGCGCAGCACCCGGCACTCACGCGCCCAGCGGGCCGGCATCTCCTCGCCGTCGGGGGCGTTCAGCCGCTTGCCCTTCAGCTCGGCGACGGCTGCCTCCCACTCCGCGGAGCCTGCGGGCAGCTCGGACACGGTCGCCGGGAACGTCACCAGCCGCCCGCCCTTGTCCTTGCTGCGCACGGTGACCTCGGCGGTGCCCCCGTCGACCAGGCCCTCCAGCGGCTGCTCACCGGGCCCGCCGCCGACCAGGCACACCGCGCCCTCGTGCCACACGTGCCACAGCGCACGCGCGGCGGACGCCCCGGCGCCCCTGACCCAGATGAGGCCGGACTTCTTCGAGGCCTCCTCGATGAGGGCCCGGTCGAGCAGCTCGCTTGTCATGGGCCCAGCCTATCCAGCGCCCGCTCACAGCCAGCCGTTGCGCTTCAGTACGCGGTGGATGCCCACGCACGCGGCGACGGTGACGCTCAGGACCAGCGGGTAGCCGTACTTCCAGTGCAGCTCCGGCATGTGGTCGAAGTTCATCCCGTACACACCGGTCACCATGGTCGGCACGGCGATGATCGCGGCCCAGGCCGTGATCTTGCGCATGTCCTCGTTCTGCGCGACGGAGGCCTGCGCCAGGTTGGCCTGGAGGATGGAGTTGAGGAGTTCGTCGAAGCCCAGCACCTGCTCCTGGACCCGGGCGAGGTGGTCGGCGACGTCCCGGAAGTACTTCTGGATGTCCGGGTCGACCAGCCGCATCGGCCGCTCGCTCAGCAGCTGCATGGGCCGCAGCAGCGGCGCCACGGCGCGCTTGAACTCCAGTACCTCGCGCTTGAGTTGGTAGATCCGCGCCGAGTCCACGCCCCGGGACACCCCGCCCCTGCGGCCCGGCGAGAAGACCTCGGTCTCCACCTCGTCGATGTCGTCCTGCACCGCGTCGGCGACCGCGATGTAGCCGTCCACGACATGGTCGGCGATCGCGTGCAGCACCGCCGACGGGCCCCTGGCCAGCAGCTCCGGGTCGTCCTGCAGACGGTGCCGCAGCGCCCGGAGCGAGCCCTGGCCGCCGTGCCGCACGGTGATGAAGAAGTCCCGCCCGGTGAAGCACATGACCTCACCCGTCTCGACGACCTCGCTGGTGGCGGTGAGCCGGTCGTGCTCGACGTAGTGGATGGTCTTGAAGACGGTGAAGAGCGAGTCGTCGTAGCGCTCCAGCTTGGGCCGCTGGTGGGCCTGCACCGCGTCCTCGACGGCCAGCGGGTGCAGCCCGAACTCGCTCGCGACACCGGCGAATTCGGCCTCGGTCGGCTCGTGCAGGCCGATCCACACGAAGCCGCCGTCGCGCCGCACCTGCCGCATCGCCTCGTGCGGGCTCAGCGGCTTGTCGCTGCGCACCCGCACGCCGTCGCGGTAGATCGCGCAGTCGACCACGGCGGACGGCGTGGCGGGGTCGCGGGTGGTGTCGTACGACGCGCCCGAGGTGCTCGTGGGCTTGCGCAGCGAGACGCGGGACGGACGGACCACGGCGCGCAGGTCGCGGATCATCGACATGGGCAGGCTCCTTCGCGACAGGCAACGAAAGACCGCCGGCGACGGGTGGAACCACCCGGAATGAGGACGTCCTGAGTGCGGATGTTTGGCACGTCCACAAAGCGGGCAGCACCGCACCGTCGCGGTGGCGACTTCGCTACTGATGCAGAACTGATTCAGATCAGGCAAAGCAAGACGAAGTGCTCTTCCGAAGGGCGGACGCGCACGGGAAGGCGTCGAACAGCCAGAAACCAGCCAGTGAGCAGATTCAGCGGGCGGAAGAGCGAGTGGTACTGCACGGTCGACTTCGATCCATGACAGCCCCACCTCCTCCGGCCGGTCCCTCGTAAGGGAGTCTCAGTGTCGGGGCTTGACGGCACGCTCTGCGGGCTGCCCCGAACCACCGGCTCAGCGTAGCAGTCGCCCGATGTGTCAAGGCGCCGCTTTGCCCGCAGCTGACGAGTTCTATGCTCGCCGCATGGTTGATGTTCTTCCTCTGGTCGAGGCACGGTTGACCACCGCGCTGGGCGAGCCGGACGCGCGCGCCGCCGTCACCTTCCTCGGTACGGACCGCATCGAGGTGCTCCGGTTCCAGGAGGGGGACGTCCTGCGGTACGCCACCCTCGGCATGTCCGCGCACCCCATGAGCGACCCCACCGCGATGCTCGCCGACCCCGTCGAGGGGCCCCGGGCCGAGCTGGTCCTCTCCGTCCGCGCGGGCCTCGCCGACACCGACAAGGTGCTCCGTCCGCTCGCCGTGCTGGCCGCGTCCCCGCAGGTGGAGGGCCTGATCGTGACCCCGGGCGCGTCCCTGGACACCGGTGAGCCGCTGTGGCCCGGCGCCCCCTTCACCTCGGTCCTGGTGGGTGAGCCCGGCGGCCTGGTGGAGGACCTGGAGCTGGACGCCCCGATGGACCCCGTACGGTTCCTGCCGCTGCTGCCGATGACCCCGAACGAGGCCGCCTGGAAGCGCGTGCACGGCGCCCAGGCCCTGCAGGAGCGATGGCTCGCGAACGGGACGGACCTGAGGGACCCCGGCCGCAGGTCCGTCCCGCTCGACTGATCCGGAGAGTGACCGATCTCACCAACGCAAGGCGGAATCCGGCCAGTTGGCGCAGCCGGTGAGGCCGCCTGGTGCGCGGCAGGGCGTGCAGGTTAGCGCGCCTAATAGGTGTGGATTGCATCGAGTCTGCCGGACGGGTGATCGTCCTTGACGTGGGCGGGCCGGGGTAGGACCGTGGAGCCCTATGAGGGGCGAACCCAGTTGCCCGAGGTGCGGTGGCCGGGTCAGGGCGCCCGGTCTCTTCGCCGATGCGTGGCAGTGCGATGTGCACGGCACGGTGTATCCGCTGCAGCCCGTGATCCCGCCCAGCGTCGAAGCCCTCGGTGCCGTCGTGCACCGCACGCACGTTCCGTTGTGGATGCCCTGGCCGCTGCCGGTCGGCTGGCTCTTCACGGGTGTGGCCTATGCGGGCGACGACCGCAGCGGAGGCCGCGCGACCGCCGTCGCCTGCTCCGGCCCCGGCCCGCTGGGCGGTCCGGCTGAACTCATCCTGGTCGCCGAGGAACTCGGCGTCGGCCTCGGCGCCCGGTATGCGGGCATCGACGGCCCGGACCCGGGGTCGTACATGAACGTCGAGAAGCCGCCGCAGGCCAAGGTGCTGGCCGTCGGCCGCCCGACCCCGCTCTGGCACGTCTACCGCACCCCCGACGACCGGGCGGTCTTCGCCGGTGAGGCCCTCGGCATGTGGCTGTGGGCGGTGATCTGGCCGGAGCAGGCGGGTCTGCTCATGTACGACGAACTGGTGCTGACGGATCTGCGGGACGCGGGGGCGGAGCTGGACCTGGTGCCGTTCGGGGCGTTGTCGCCGCGCTTGCTTCGGCCGTAGCGCCCACCGGGGTGCCGGGTGCTGCCCGGTGGCGGCCGCGGGTTTCGCCGTGTTGCCCGCGCCCGCGTGGGGGAGCCGCGCATCGGACACGGCCTCGCGCCCCCAGGGGGTGCAGGTAGGGGGCGCTGAGGGGTTGCGGGTGTGACATGCGGGCTGGAAAACCCCGCTATCCTTAGGTGTCCCCTTCCGTAGCGTCCCCCGTCTGGAGTCACCGTGCGCATCGATCTGCACTGTCACTCCACGGCCTCCGACGGTACGGACACTCCGGCTGAACTGGTGCGCAACGCCGCTGCCGCCGGGCTGGACGTCGTCGCGCTGACCGACCACGACACCACCCGTGGGTACGCCGAGGCGATCGCCGCGCTGCCCGAGGGGCTCACCCTGATCACCGGGGCCGAGCTGTCCTGCCGGATCGACGGCATCTCGATGCACATGCTGGCCTACCTCTTCGACCCCGAGGAGCCCGCCCTGCTCGCCGAGCGCGAGCTGGTGCGGGACGACAGGGTTCCGCGGGCCAAGGGCATGATCGCCAAGCTCGACGCGCTGGGCGTGCCGGTCACCTGGGAGCAGGTCGAGCGGATCGCGGCCGGGGGTTCGGTCGGACGGCCTCATGTCGCCACCGCGCTCGTCGAGCTCGGCGTCGTACCGACGGTGAGTGACGCGTTCACCGAGGAGTGGCTGGCCGACGGCGGCCGGGCCTTCGTGGAGAAGCACGAGACCGACCCCTTCGAGGCGATCCGGCTGGTCAAGAACGCGGGCGGGGTCTGTGTGTTCGCGCACCCGGCCGCCGCCAAGCGTGGCCGTACGGTCCCCGAGGCGCGGATCGCGGAGCTGGCCGAAGCCGGTCTGGACGGCATCGAGGTCGATCACATGGACCACGACGCCGATGCGCGCGACCGGCTGCGGGGCCTGGCGAAGGACCTGGATCTGCTGGTCACGGGCTCCTCGGACTACCACGGCAGCCGCAAGACCGTGACGCTGGGCGCGTACACGACCGACCCCGAGGTGTACGGGGAGATCACGCGGCGGGCCACCGGGGCGTTCCCGGTGCCGGGCACCGGCGGAGCCTGAGGCCGTCAGCGGCCCTCGCACGCCCCCAGTTCATCCCCTTTCCAGCAAGGCCAGTACTTCCCCATGTTCGACGTCGCCGTCTTCGGCTCCCTGTTCCTGACCCTTTTTGTCATCATGGATCCCCCAGGGATCACCCCGATCTTCCTCGCCCTGACCGTCGGACGCCCGGCCAAGGTGCAGAAGCGGATGGCCTTCCAGGCCGTCTGCGTGGCCGGCGGGGTCATCGCCACCTTCGGCGTCCTGGGCCACCAGATCCTCAACTACCTGCACGTCTCCGTCCCCGCGCTGATGATCGCGGGCGGTCTGCTGCTTCTGCTGATCGCGCTGGACCTGCTCACCGGCAAGACCGACGAGCCGAAGCAGACCAAGGACGTGAACGTGGCGCTCGTACCGCTGGGCATGCCGCTGCTGGCCGGGCCCGGTGCGATCGTGTCCGTGATCCTGGCCGTACAGAAGGCCGGCGGTGTGGCCACGCAGATATCGGTGTGGTCCGCGATCCTCGCGATCCACGTCGTGCTGTGGCTGGTGATGCGCTACTCGCTGCTGATCATCCGGGTCATCAAGGACGGCGGTGTCGTCCTGGTGACGCGGCTCGCGGGCATGATGCTCTCGGCGATCGCCGTGCAGCAGATCATCAACGGGGTCACTCAGGTGATCCGGGGGAGCTGAGCCCTCGTCGGCTCGGCTCCCCCGGAAAGCTTGAGTGGCGCTCTGCGCGTGAGCGTTATGAGGCCTGGGTCTCGGCCGGGCGGATCCACAGGCGCTGTCCGATGGCGGCGGCCTGCTGCACGATCCGGTTGACGGAGGCGGCGTCCACGACGGTGCTGTCCACGGTGGTGCCGTCGACCTCGTCGAGTCGCATGATCTCGAAGCGCACGGGCTTCTCCCTTCGTCTGGTCATCCTCCTGAGGAGAACTACTCGGTGCACCCGATGTGTATCCGGTGTCGTACGTAGTCAACGAGCCGTTTGTTACAAACATTCCCTACGCTAAAGAAATTTTTCGAACGACTAATTACTGACCGGTAAGCGTCCGGTTGTGTTCGCAGCGTGACCACCGGGACAATGGAGGCGATGAACGACGACCCGGCGGCCCTGGCCGCCCGCATCGACCGCACGAACGAGCTGCTGGAACGCATGCTCGCCGAGGTGGCGAAGACGCCCTCCACCCACGCGATCTTCGTCGACGCGGGCTACCTGTACGCCGCCGCGGGCCGGCTGGTCGCCGGGACCGAGGACCGCCGGGCCTTCGACCTCGACGCCGAGGGCCTGATCGAGGCCCTCATCGACCGGGCCCGCCAGGTCTTCGCGGACAGCCGCCTGCTGCGTGTGTACTGGTACGACGGCGCCCGCCGCCGCATCCACACCGCCGAGCAGCAGTCCATCGCCGAACTGCCCGACGTCAAGGTCCGCCTCGGCAACCTCAACGCCAACAACCAGCAGAAGGGCGTCGATTCCCTGATCCGCGGCGACCTCGAATCACTGGCGAGGCACCGCGCGATCAGCGACGCGGCCCTGCTGGGCGGCGACGAGGACCTGGTCTCGGCGGTCGAGGCGGCGCAGGGCTACGGCGCCCGCGTCCACCTCTGGGGCATCGAGGCACCCGAGGGCCGCAACCAGGCCGAGCCGCTGCTCTGGGAGGTCGACAGCCAGCGCACCCTCGACCTCGAGTTCTTCAAGCCGTACGTCTCCCGCCGCACGGCCGCCGCCTACGACGCCACGGCCGGCACCCGCCCCACCCGCGACGACGTCCGCTTCGTCGGCGCCCAGATCGCCGCGAAGTGGCTGGTCTCCCGGGGTCGCGAGGCCCTGGTCGAGCTGCTCCCCGGTCATCCCTACCTCCCCGGCTCCGTCGACCAGGACCTGCTGGTCGAGGCCGAGAGCCTGCTCCAGTACTCCCTGCGCGGCCAGGCAGACCTGCGCCGCGCCCTGAGGGACGGCTTCTGGGAGCATCTGCAGACGCAGTACTAGCGCCGTCCGCCCGGCCCGGTCTCGTCCCAGAAGTCGGCGAGCGCGCGGGCCGTGGCGAGGGGCTGGTCGGTGTTGGGGGAGTGCTCGGCGTCCTCGATCACCGTGCGCCGTGCGCTCAGCCGTACCGCCATGTCGTCCAGCAGGGACAGCGGCCAGGTGTCGTCCTGTGCGCCGGACAGGACGTGGAACCGCAGCGGCAGCGCGGCCAGTTCCGTGACGCGGTCCGGCTCCGTGCACAACTGGCGTCCGGTGGCGATGAGTTGGGCAGGCTTGGTGCCCAGCCAGCGACGCTGCAGGTCGTCGCGGTCGTCGAGGCCGCCGTCGAGCGCCGCCGTCTCGGTCTCCTCGGGCGTCTCCATCGCCCGCATCGCGTCCCACACCTGGCCCATGCTCATCACCGCGAGGGCGTCCCGCAGCAGCTTCACGCGCTGCTGCTGGGGTTCCGAGATCTGCGCGGGGCCGGAGGCCATGAGGGTGAGCGACCGGAAGGGTGCATGGTCGAGCAGTACGGCCGCGCGCGAGATCTGCCCGCCGAGGGAGTGCCCCAGCAGGTGCACCGGCTCCCCGATCGCCTCGGCCTGCGCCAGTACGTCCCGCGCCAACTCCTGCTGCGCATAAGCCGATTCGTCGGTCTCGGGCCCGTCCGACTCGTACTGTCCGCGCCCGTCGACGGCCACGGTCCGGTACCCGCGCCGCGCGAGCGGCACGTGCAGCGGATTGAAGTCCTCCTTGCTCCCGGTGAACCCCGGCAGCAACAGAGCCACCCCCCGGGGCTCGACCCCGTCGGCCACGGGAGCGTCGACGACGGCGAACTCCCCGCGCGCGGTGCGCAACGCGTACGCACGGGCACCGGGAGGCGGAACGAAGGTGTCGGGCCTGCTCATGGGGAGAGGCTATCGGAGTGTCCCGAAGGGCCGCGGGGCCCTGCTCGGTCTGCGGCTCGGCCGCGTATCGCGTGGAGAAGGGCGACGGCCCGGTCCACACCAGGTGGACCGGGCCGTCGCTCGTCGGGTGCCGGATCAGGCCTCGGCGGCCTCGACGGTCGCCGTGGCCTTGCGCGTACGGCGACGCGGCTTGGCCTCCGGCTCCTCGGTGGCCTGCGCCGGAATCTCGGCGGCAACCGCCTTGGCGACGGCCTTACGGGTCCGCCGGACCTTCGGCGCGGCCGCCTCGGCGTCCCCGTCCGCCTCGACGACGGCAGCGGCCGTCTTGCGGGTACGGCGGGGCTTGGCCTCGGCTTCGGGTGCCTCGGTCGTCTCCGGTGCGGCGGCGGCCTTCTTGCGCGTGCGGCGGGGCTTGGCTTCCGTGGCCTCGGCGGTGTCGACGGTGGCCTCGGCCTTGGGTGCCTCGGTCGTCTCCGGTGCGGCGGCGGCCTTCTTGCGGGTGCGGCGGGGCTTGGCTTCCGTGGCCTCGGCGGTGTCGACGGTGGCCTCGGCCTTGGGTGCCTCGGTCGTCTCCGGTGCGGCGGCCGCCTTCTTGCGCGTGCGGCGCGGCTTGGGCTCCGCCTCCGTGTCCGCCGGTGCTGCCTCGGTGACCGTGGCGGCCGCCTTGCGGGTGCGGCGCGGCTTGGTCTCCGTGCCCTCGGCCGTGGCGACGGCCGCCTCGGCGGCGGGCTCGGCCGTCTTGCGGGTACGGCGGCGCGGCTTCGCCTCCGGGGCTTCCACGGGCGCGGCTTCGGCCTGCGGCTCGGCGGCCACAGGTGCCGGCTCCGGCGCGGTGGCCTCGGGCGCCGTCTCGGTCACGGCCGGTTCCGCCGACTTGCGGGTGCGGCGGCGGCGCGGCTTCTCCGCGGCCTCCGGAGTCTCCGACTGCGCCGGGCCCTCCGCGGTGTCGACCGACTCGACGGCGGCCTCGGTGGCCGTCGCCGGCTGCGCCGGCGCCCCACCGCGCGTACGGCGACGGCGGCGCAGGGTACGGGGAGCTCCGGACTCCTCCACGCCGGCGGCCTCAGCGGCGCCCGGCTCGGAGGCCGGCACCGCGGTGGTCGCGGCGGCGTCGACCAGTGCTCCACCACGGGTACGGCGGCGACGGCGCGGCGTACGAGCCGTACGCTCGCGCTCGGCGGTGCCGGACTCGGGACGGCCGCCGCGCTCGCCCCGGCCACCAGCGCCGCGGCCGCGCGCGCCACGGCCGCCGGTCTCGCCGAGGTCCTCCAGCTCCTCCGCGTCCAGACCGGCACGCGTCCGCTCCGAGCGCGGCAGGGTGCCCTTGGTGCCGGCGGGGATGCCGAGGTCGGAGAACAGGTGCGGGGACGAGGAGTACGTCTCCACCGGGTCGTTGAAGTCCAGCTCCAGCGCCTTGTTGATCAGCTGCCAGCGCGGGATGTCGTCCCAGTCGACGAACGTGATCGCCGTACCCTTGGCGCCCGCGCGGCCCGTACGGCCGACCCGGTGCAGGTACGTCTTCTCGTCCTCGGGGGACTGGTAGTTGATGACGTGGGTCACGCCCTCGACGTCGATGCCGCGCGCGGCGACGTCGGTGCAGACCAGGACGTCCACCTTGCCGTTGCGGAAGGCGCGCAGCGCCTGCTCGCGGGCGCCCTGCCCGAGGTCGCCGTGGACCGCGCCGGAGGCGAAACCGCGGCGCTGGAGCTGCTCGGCGATGTCGGCGGCCGTCCGCTTCGTACGGCAGAAGATCATCGCCAGTCCGCGGCCCTCGGCCTGCAGGATGCGGGCGACCATCTCCGGCTTGTCCATGTTGTGCGCGCGGTAGACGAACTGCTTGATGTTCGCGACCGTCGCGCCCTCGTCGTCCGGCGCGGTGGCACGGATGTGCGTGGGCCGGGACATGTAGCGGCGCGCGAGGCCGATGACCGCGCCCGGCATGGTCGCCGAGAACAGCATGGTCTGGCGCCGGACCGGCAGCATGTCGATGATCTTCTCGACGTCGGGCAGGAAGCCCAGGTCGAGCATCTCGTCGGCCTCGTCGAGCACCAGGCACTTGACGTGCTTGAGGTTCAGCTTCTTCTGGCCCGCGAGGTCGAGGAGACGGCCCGGCGTGCCGACGACCACGTCGACGCCCTTCTTCAGGGCCTCGACCTGGGGCTCGTAGGCCCGGCCGCCGTAGATCGCGGCCACGCGCACGTTACGGACCTTGCCCGCGGTCAGCAGGTCGTTGGTGACCTGGGTGCACAGCTCGCGCGTGGGGACGACGACGAGGGCCTGCGGGGCGTCGGTGAGGGCCTCGGGGGCGGCGCGTCCGGCCTCGACGTCGGCGGGGACGGTGACGCGCTCGAGGAGCGGAAGACCGAAGCCCAGCGTCTTGCCGGTGCCGGTCTTGGCCTGGCCGATGACGTCCGTGCCGGACAGGGCGACGGGGAGCGTCATCTCCTGGATGGGGAAGGGAGTGATGATGCCGACGGCCTCCAGGGCCTCGGCGGTCTCGGGAAGGATTCCGAGTTCTCGAAACGTCGTAGTCAGGGTCATGCCTCTTCTGTGTGCGCGGTGCGAGGCGAGCGCGGGGGTCATGTGCGACCGTGCCCGGGGACGTCGGCTGCCGTACGGGCTAACCAGTCAAGGCAAGCCGTAAGACACGGGACCTCTGCCGACGCTCTAGCGCTCGTACCGCTGAGGGTGTCCCTCCGGTCGTCGTACGTACTGCGCCGTACGGCCAGGGAGGGCTGTCGGGTCGGAGCCGATCGGGCCACCGACCGGGCATCCTCATGCGTGCGGCCTGTTCGGAGACGTCGAACACCGTCGACGCACTCTGGCAGGCGCATTACCACCATACCCCGGATTCGCGCACATGCGATGGCCGATTTCGTCACGTCATGGTCGTCACACTGATCGGCCGGGCCCCTCCGACGCCGCGCAAGCGGGCTATTGTGCGCCTCATGACTAGCTCTGACAAGCCTGAGAACGCGTCCGCCGCCTCCGCCGAACCCACCGGTGTCGCCGCCCAGGACTGGGCGCAGGCCTCCGCCGACCCGCAGTACCGCGCCGCCGTCGTGGATCTGCTCGGCGCGCTCGCGTACGGGGAGCTGGCGGCGTTCGAGCGGCTCGCGGAGGACGCGAAGCTGGCGCCGACCCTCGCGGACAAGGCGGAGCTGGCGAAGATGGCCTCGGCCGAGTTCCACCACTTCGAGCGGCTGCGCGACCGCCTGACCGAGATCGGCGAGGAGCCGACGGCCGCGATGGACCCGTTCGTCGCCGCACTCGACGGCTTCCACAAGCAGACCGCGCCCTCGGACTGGCTGGAGGGCCTGGTCAAGGCGTACGTCGGTGACTCGATCGCGAGCGACTTCTACCGGGAGGTCGCGGCGCGCCTCGACTCCGACACCCGCGAGCTGGTGCTGGCGGTGCTGGACGACACCGGGCACGCCGAATTCGCGGTGGAGAAGGTGCGGGCCGCCATCGACGCCGACCCGCGTGTGGGCGGCCGACTGGCGCTGTGGGCGCGGCGGTTGATGGGGGAGGCGCTGTCGCAGTCCCAGCGGGTCGTCGCCGACCGGGACGCGCTGTCGACGATGCTCGTGGGCGGGGTCGCCGACGGGTTCGATCTCGCGGAGGTCGGGAGGATGTTCTCGCGGATCACTGAGGCGCACACCAAGCGGATGGCTGCGCTGGGCTTGGCGGCCTGAGAGCCGGTGTGCTCCGTGGGGGCGGGTGCGGTGAGTTGCGCGGCTGCGGGTGCGTTGTGGTTGCTCGCGCCCACGCGGCGGAGCCGCATGTCGAACAGAGCCACGCGCCCCTTCGGGGCGCCCGGCCCCCTACGCCGTCGCTGATCGTCGGCGCAGGCCGGCTGACGGGCGCAGGAGCAGGGATAGGGAGGCCGCCGAGATGATCGCGGCGCCCAGGAGGCTCAGCCAGGCGATGCCGGGGTCGAGGGCGGTGTGGGTGACGAAGTCGCCGAAGAGGGCGCCGGCGACGCCCGTGCAGAGGACCAGGGGGCGGGCCGGCAGGCGGTGGGGCAGGCGGTAGGCCGCCGCCCAGGCGAGGACGAGACCGAGCACGGCGGATCCGAGTGCTTCCAGGATCATCAGCAGGTCCCTCCCACGGCACGGCTGCCCTTGACGGTCGTAGCCCGTCATACCCGTGACCTGCGGAGTGCAATCCTCCACTGTGGAGGAGTTGTGCTCCACCCGTGTGGAACGCTCATACGGAAGGGCCCGGCGGCTCGCGGCCGCCGGGCCCTTGTGCATGTCGTCCGCCTACAGCGTGCCGAAGCCCACCTTGCGCACGGTCGGCTCGCCGATGTCCACGTAGGCGAGGCGGTCGGTCGGGACCAGGACCTTGCGGCCCTTCTCGTCCTGAAGGCTCAGCAGCCCCGTCTTCCCGGCCAGCGCCTCGGCCACCACGCGCTCGACTTCCTCGACGCTCTGACCGCTCTCCAGAACGATCTCGCGGGGCGCGTGCTGCACGCCGATCTTGACCTCCACGGCTATGTCCCTCCGACGGTCAGTGATGTGCGCGATCTTCCGCGCCGTACGCAGCACACATTAGTCCGGTCATGGGACCCGCACGCTCCGGGCCGGAACGCCGTCAGCGAACACTGCACGGGAACAAACGGCCGTCAGCGGTGCGTCAGTGGTGCTCGGTGCCGTGCAGCGGGAAGCCGGCGATGCCCCGCCAGGCCAGCGAGGTCAGCAGCTGCACCGCCTGGTCGCGCGGCACACTGCGGTCGCTGTGCAGCCAGGAACGGGCCACCACCTGGGCGAGACCGCCGAGACCGGAGGCGAGCAGCATCGACTCCGCGCGCGACAGGCCGGTGTCCTCGGCGATGACGTCGCAGATCGCCTCGGCGCAGTCGTTGGTGACCTTGTCGACGCGCTCGCGCACCGCGGGCTCGTTCGTCAGGTCCGACTCGAAGACCAGCCGGAAGGCGCCGCCGTCGTCCTCGACGTAGGCGAAATAGGCGTCCATGGTCGCCCGGACGCGCTGCTTGTTGTCCGTCGTCGAGGCCAGTGCGTTGCGCACGGCCTGGATCAGCGACTCGCAGTGCTGGTCCAGCAGGGCGAGGTAGAGGTCGAGCTTGCCGGGGAAGTGCTGGTAGAGCACCGGCTTGCTCACGCCGGCCCGCTCGGCGATGTCGTCCATCGCGGCCGCGTGGTACCCCTGCGCGACGAAAACCTCCTGGGCGGCGCCCAGCAGCTGGTTCCGTCGGGCTCGGCGCGGCAGACGGGTGCCACGCGGGCGGGCCGCCTCAGTTTGCTCGATGGCTGTCACGCCGCCTCCCAAAGTCGTCCATATCGCGGTATCGGCCGCGCGGCCATCGTACTTTTCGGTAACCGTGGTGTGCGCGGTGCGAGCGCAGAATTTCACGTACCGGACGGCGGCGAAAGCCGCAGTGGGCCCCTCGTGCGTCCGCGGGAGTCGGTCGAGGTCAGCGGTAGTCGTCCTCGTCGAGCGAGACGACACGGGCCTGTTCGGCCAGATCGGCCTCGTTCGCGCGGGCCGGATCCACGTTCGTCAGGGGGTCGTCACGGTCCGGCGTGACATCGGCGTGCTGCTCGGCGGCGTCCACCTCGGGGGCTTCGACGTCGACCTCCGGGGCCGTCTCGTCCTCCAGGTCCTCGATCGTGTCGGGTTCGGTGGGGTCATAGGCCATGGTGGGGCTCCCTTCCTACGAACGTCCCTGGAAGCAGCAGGGGCCACATACGGGTGCCCTGTTTACGAGCCTAGGAGACAGCAGAACCGGACGCCATGCCGTCGCGCCCGTTCGTAGCGGGCCCGGTCCGTTCCGGTGCGGGCGTCGTTTCACCCGTCCCGCGGGGTTCATTCTGTGACGGCGAACACACGAGCCACGGCGTGATCACCTCGTAACATTGCCGCATGTCTTCGACCGAGTCGCCGTCCGTGCCGGCCGCCAGTGTGCTTCCGAAGGTGGCGCCCGTCCGGGTCGGTGAGGGTGAGCGGCTGCGGTCGGCGGGGCTGCCCGGAGTCACCCTGTCGATCCGGTCCCGCCCGCCCGCCCGCGAGGGCCTGCCGCCCGCGCTGTACGTCCACGGGCTCGGCGGTTCCTCGCAGAACTGGTCGTCGCTGATGGCCGCGCTGGACGGCGTCGTCGACAGCGAGGCGGTCGATCTGCCGGGCTTCGGCGACTCCCCGCCCCCGGACGACGGGAACTACTCCGTCACCGGGCACGCGCGCGCGGTGATCCGCTATCTCGACGCGGCCGGCCGCGGCCCGGTCCACCTGTTCGGCAACTCGCTCGGCGGCGCGGTCACCACGCGCGTCGCCGCCGTACGCCCGGACCTCGTCCGTACGCTCACCCTGGTGTCGCCGGCCCTGCCGGAGCTGCGCATCCAGCGCACCGCGGCGCCGACCGCACTGCTCGGCGTGCCCGGTGTCGCCGCCCTGTTCACCCGGCTCACCAGGGAGTGGACGGCCGAACAGCGGGTGCGCGGCGTCCTGGCGCTCTGCTACGGCGACCCCGGGCGGGTGTCGCCGGAGGCGTTCCAGCACGCCGTGGAGGAGCTGGAGCGGCGCCTGCAGCTGCCGTACTTCTGGGACGCGATGGCCCGCTCCGCGCGCGGGATCGTCAACGCCTACACGCTCGGCGGACAGCACGGGCTGTGGCGTCAGGCCGAGCGCGTGCTCGCGCCGACCCTGCTGATCTACGGCGGCCGCGACCAGCTGGTCGGCTTCCGCATGGCCCGCCGGGCCGCCCGCGCCTTCCGCCACTCGCGCCTGCTGTCCCTGCCGGACGCCGGGCACGTGGCGATGATGGAGTACCCGGACGTGGTGGCCACGGCCTTCCGGGAACTCCTCGCGGAGACCGGGGGCGCCGGTACCGACTCGGACACGGGGAGCTGAGGCCGGCGTGGGACGCCACAGCCGCCGGGGCCCGGCCCCGAAGGGCGACTCCGCGGACATAGCCCCCGACAGGCGGACGAGCGGTGCCCGGGGCGAGCAGCCGCTGCTGCCCGGGCAGCGACAGGCCCCGCCGGGCGGCACCGGCGTAGCTCCTGGTACCGGCGTGGCCCCCGGCGCCGGCGTGGCTCCTGGTACTGGTGCCGCTCCTGGCGCCGGCGCCGGGTACCCGCCGCGCGGCCGGCAAGCACCGCCGACGTTCCCGGCGGGGACGCCCGCGCACGGTACGCCGGGCTTCCCTGCGCGTACGCCCGGGCACGGTGTGCCCCGCCTGCCTGACGGCACTCCTGCGCGCGGAGTCCCGAGGCTTCCGGACGGCACGCCCGCGCAGGGTGTCCCGGGGTTCGCCGGTGGCACGCCGGTCGAAGGCATGCCGCGTTGGGGCCAGGGAACCCCGATGGGCGCTGTCCCCCGGCTCCCCGACGGCACTCCTGCGCACGGAGTCCCGAGGCTTCCGGACGGCACGCCCGCGCGAGGTATGCCCAGGCTTCCCGACGGCACGCCGGCACACGGCATGCCCCGGCTTCCGGACGGCACCCCGGCACACGGTGGCCCCGGTCCTCGTGAGGGTGCCCCCGCGCGTGGTGGGCACCCCGAGCAGCGGGAAGCCGGCGGTGGATGGGGGGAGTTCGCGGGGGCGGCCGGTCCGGGTGCGGTGCTGCCGCGGCAGCGGCCGGCCGGGCCGGGGACCGGTTCCGGGCCCCGGCAGGACTACCTCGACGCGTTCACCGACGGGCGCGGCGGCGGCGTCGGCCTCGACGGCATCGACGACCGCGACGACATCGACGTCTTCTCGCCCCGCACGGGGCAGCCTCGCCCCGCCGAGGAGCACCCGGCCGACGCGCCGGAGGCGGGTGGCGGTGACGCACCCTCGGCCGGCCGGCCCGGGCAGGACTCGGCCGGCCTGCCCGCGCAGCGCACCGGCGGCAAGGGGCGGGCCTTCACCGGAATCGCGGCGGCCGCCGTCACCACCGTCCTCGCGGTGGTCGTCGCCGGCCAGGTGACCGGGTCGCACCACGACGGCGGACAGTCGAGCTCCGCCACCGACCAGGCCCGGGACGCGGGCAACCTCGCCGATGGGACTCCCTCCGCCTCACCCGGCACGGTCACGCTGTCGTACGAGCAGAAGATGGACCGGAAGTACCCGCTCAGCGCCACGCTGAAGGGCCCGGGGAAGTTCGACACCGTGCCCGGTTTCGACAAGGCGCCCGGCAAGGGGCAGAAGTACACCTACCGTGTCGACGTGGAGCAGGGACTCGGGCTGGACGGTCAGCTGTTCGCGGAAGCCGTGCAGAAGACCCTGAACGACGACCGCAGTTGGGGCCACGGCGGCACCCGTACCTTCGAGCGGATCTCCTCCGGCAAGCCCGACTTCGTGATCACACTGGCGAGCCCCGGTACGACCGCCCAGTGGTGCGCCAAATCCGGGCTCGACACCACGGAGGACAACGTCTCCTGCGACTCCGCCGCCACCGAACGAGTGATGATCAATGCATACAGGTGGGCCGAGGGAAGCAAGACATATGGGGACAAGATCCACGCCTACCGGCAAATGTTGATCAACCATGAGGTCGGTCACCGGCTCGGCCACGGCCATGTGACCTGCCAGAAGGACGGCGAACTCGCCCCCGTCATGCAGCAGCAGACCAAGTTCCTCGACCATGACGGAATCCACTGTCTGCCCAACCCCTGGCCGTACCCCGGGAGTTGACGGGCGCCACTCATGTCACATTGACATGAGCCGTAAGTTCGTTCATATTTCTGCGCATGTGGTCTAGTCATGCCGTCCGTGGGAGCGCAGCCATCGAGCTGGCGCTCATCGGCGTGACCGCGCTCTGCGTGGCCGACATCGACTGTCGCTGACGCCGCCCCTTGGCGTTCGCGTCGCGACCTCTTTCCCTCTCTCTGCGTCCGTGACCGAGTCCGGACTTTTCGACGACCCGACGCCGGGGCTGACGTCTGCCTGTAATCGTCTCATTCCTCGTCCATCAGTCTCAGTATTCGAGAGGTCGTCATTCCGATGCGTCAACCGTCCGTGAACAGCGCCCGCGTGGCGACCGTTTCGCTAGCCCTGGTCGTGGCAGCGGGCGCCGCCGCCTGCGGCCCGAAGGACAACGATGCCAAGGGCTCCGGTGGCGACTCCACGCCGCACAAGGGCGGCACCCTCACGGTGCTGAACTCCCAGCCGCAGACCGACTTCGACCCCGCCCGCCTCTACACCTCCGGCGGCGGAAACGTCCCTTCGCTGGTCTTCCGCACCCTGACCACGCGCAACCGCGAGAACGGCGCGGCCGGCACCAAGGTCGTCCCCGACCTCGCCACCGACACCGGGCGCCCCAGCAAGGACGCGACCGTGTGGACGTACACCCTGAAGAAGGGCCTCAAGTACGAGGACGCCACCCCGATCACCTCGGCCGACATCAAGTACGGCATCGAGCGCTCCTTCGCCCCCGAACTCTCCGGCGGCGCACCCTACTTGAGGGACTGGCTGGTCGGCGCGGCCGACTACCAGGGGCCCTACAAGGACAAGAAGGGGCTCTCGGCGATCGAGACGCCGGACGCGCGGACCATCGTCTTCCACCTCGACAAGCCCGAGGGCGAGTTCCCGTACCTCGCCACGCAGACCCAGTTCGCGCCGGTGCCCAAGAGCAAGGACAACGGCACCAAGTACGAGGAGCACCCGATCTCGTCCGGCCCCTACAAGGTCGTCAAGAACGAGAACGACGGCGAGCACCTGGTCCTGGCGCGCAACACGTACTGGTCGGCGTCCGTCGACGACCAGCGCAAGGCCTACCCGGACACCATCGACGTCCGTTCCGGTCTGGACTCCTCGGTGATCAACCAGCGGCTGTCCGCGTCTCAGGGTGCGGACGCCGCGGCCGTCACCACGGACACCAACCTCGGCCCGGCCGAACTCGCGAAGGTGAGCGGCGACAAGGAACTGGCCGCACGCGTGGGCACCGGTCACTTCGGCTACACGAACTACATCGCGTTCAACCCGACCGTGAAGCCGTTCGACAACCCGAAGGTGCGGGAGGCGATCGCCTACGCCGTCGACCGGTCCTCGGTGGTCAACGCGGCCGGTGGCAGCGCGCTCGCCGAGCCCGCCACCACCTTCCTGCCCAACCAGAAGTCCTTCGGCTACACGCCGTACGACCCGTTCCCGGCCGGCGCGTCCGGCAGCCCGGCCAAGGCGAGGGAACTGCTCGCGCAGGCCGGTTACAAGAACGGGCTCACCGTGACGCTGACCCATTCCAACGCCAAGGACTTCGAGACCAGCCCGGAGATCGCGACCGCCGTCCAGGACGCCCTCAAGAAGGCCGGCATCACGGTCAGGCTGCAGGGCCTGGAGGACAACGACTACCGGGACAAGATCCACGGCGTGAAGACCGAGCCGGGCTTCTTCCTCGCCCACTGGGGTGCCGACTGGCCCTCCGGCGGTCCCTTCCTGGCCCCGATCTTCGACGGCCGGCAGATCGTCAAGGACGGCGCGAACTTCAACACGGGCCTGCTCAACGACAAGTCGGTCAATGCCGAGATTGACGCGATCAACAAGTTGACCGACCTTGACGCGGCCGCCAAGCGCTGGGGCGCACTGGACAAGAAGATCGGCGAGAAGGCCCTCGTCGTGCCGCTGTTCCACCCGGTCTACAAGCGTCTGTACGGCGCGGACGTCAAGAACATCGTCATCAGCGACTGGACCGGCGTGCTGGACATCTCCCAGGTCGCGGTGAAGTAGCGCCGTGAGCGAGGCACTCGTCGCCGTCGAGGCCGCCGGGACGGACGGTTCCGTCCCGGCGGCCTCGGGGGCCCGTCAGTTCTGGCGGCGGCTGCGCGCGCAGCGCGCCGCCCTGGTCGCCGCGGCCGTCGTCGCGCTGCTCGTCCTGGTCGCGCTCGCCGCCCCGCTGTTCACCGCCCTGGAGGGCCAGGACCCCACCACGTACCACCCGTCCCTGATCGACTCCGCGCGCGGGGGCGTGCCCATCGGCTCCCTCGGCGGCATCAGCGCCGACCACTGGCTGGGCGTCGAACCGCAGACCGGCCGCGACCTGTTCGCCCGTCTGGTGTACGGGGCGCGGGTGTCGCTGGGCGTCGCGCTCGCCGCCACGGTGGTGCAGGTCGTCATCGGGGTCGCGGTCGGTGTCGGCTCCGCGCTCGGCAACCGATGGGTTGATCAACTCTTGAGCCGGGCCACGGACATCATCGTCTCGATGCCGCTCATGATCATGTCGTTGGCACTGCTGGCCATCGTGCCCTCCAGTTTTCCGCGGCCGGTCCTGGTCACCCTTGTCATCGGCCTGATCGCCTGGGGCAACATCGCGAAGATCGTGCGCGCCCAGACGCTCTCCCTGAAGGGGCTCGACTACGTCTCCGCCGCCCGGCTGAGCGGCTGGGGAGCCTGGCGGGTCGCTCGCCGTGAACTGCTGCCCGGCCTCGCCGCGCCCGTCATCACCTACGCCGCACTGCTGGTTCCCACGAACATCTCCGTCGAGGCGGCGCTGTCCTTCCTCGGAGTCGGTGTGAAGCCGCCCACCCCGTCCTGGGGACAGATGCTGACCGCCGCGGACGTCTGGTACCAGGCCGCGCCCCAGTACCTGCTGCTGCCGGCCGGCGCCCTGTTCGTCACCGTCCTTGCCCTGACCGTCCTCGGCGACGGGGTACGCACCGCCCTCGACCCGCGCGCCGCCTCCCGCCTGCGCGTCGGCACCGGACGCAGGGACTCCCAGGACTCCAAGGCCGCCAAGAGCGCCACGGACGCCAAGGGTGCCAAGACCGACAAGGAGGCAAGCGCATGAGCGGCTTCGGCGGCTTCCTGCTGCGCCGCGCCGTGGGCGTGGTGGTCACCCTGCTCGCCATCTCGGTGATCGTCTACGTCGTCTTCTACGTCACCCCCGGCAACGTCGCCCAGATCACCTGCGGCCCGCGCTGCTCACCGGCACAGGTGCACCAGGTCGCCGGGCAACTGAAGCTGGGCGACCCCCTCTACCTGCGCTACTGGCACTTCCTGCAGGGCCTGTTCGTCGGCCAGGACTTCTCCACGGGCACCGCGGTCCAGCACTGCGCCGCGCCCTGCCTGGGGCAGTCGTACCAGACCGACCAGCCGGTGCTGGACATCATCCTGACCAAGCTGCCGGTCAGCCTGTCGCTAGTCCTCGGCGCCATGGTGGTGTGGCTCGTCCTCGGCGTCGGCACCGGTGTGCTCTCCGCGTGGCGGCGCGGCCGCCTCTCCGAGCGCGTGCTGACCGCGATCACCCTCGCGGGCACGGCCACGCCCGTCTTCGTCATCGGCCTGGTGCTGATGATCGTCGTCTGCGGCGAACTGCAGCTGCTGCCCTTCCCGCAGTACGTGAACTTCTCGGACGATCCCGAGCAATGGGCCTGGAACCTGCTGCTGCCCTGGCTCTCGCTCGCCCTGATCGAGGCGGCCGCCTTCGCCCGCCTCACCCGTGCCGCCATGCTGGAGACCCTCGCCGAGGACCACATCCGCACCTTCCGGGCGTACGGCATCGCGGAGCGTTCCATCGTCGGCCGGCACGCCCTGCGCGGCGCCCTGGCGCCCGTGATCGCGCTGAACGCCAACAACGTAGGCTCCGCCGTCGGCGGTGCCGTCCTCACCGAGACCCTCTTCGGACTGCCCGGCATCGGCCAGGAGCTGGTGCACGCGGTCAATGTCGTCGACCTGCCGGTGGTCGTCGGCATGGTGCTGGTCATCGGCTTCTTCGTGGTCCTCGCCAACGCCGTCGCGGACGTCCTGTACGCGGTGGCCGACCGACGGGTGGTGCTCGCATGAGCCTGGTGGAAGTCACGGACCTGACCGTCGAGTTCGGCTCGCTGAGGGCCGTGGACAGCCTCTCCTTCAGCCTGGCCGAGGGCGCCGCGCTGGCCCTGGTCGGCGAGTCCGGCTCCGGCAAGTCCACGGTCGCGGGGGCCCTGCTGGGCCTGCACCGCGGCACGGGGGCCCGGGTCACCGGCTCGGTGCGGGTGGCCGGGACGGACGTACAGGCCGCCGCGGACGAGGAGGTGCGGCGGCTGCGCGGGGCGAAGGCCGCCATGGTCTTCCAGGACCCGCTGTCCTCGCTGGACCCGTACTACGCGATCGGCGACCAGATCGCCGAGGTGCACCGCGTGCACGCGCGCGTGTCGCGCCGCGCCGCACGCGCGCGTGCCGTGGAGGTGCTGGAGAGGGTGGGAATCGCGGACGCGGTACGGCGGTCCCGGTCCCGCCCGCACGAGTTCAGCGGCGGCATGCGCCAGCGCGCCCTGATCGCCATGGCCCTCGCCTGCGAGCCGGACCTGCTGATCGCCGACGAGCCGACCACCGCTCTCGACGTCACCGTCCAGGCCCAGATCCTCGACCTGCTGCACACCCTGCGCGAGGAGACCGGCATGGCGCTGCTGCTCGTCACCCACGACGTGGGCGTCGCCGCCGAGAGCGTGGACGACATCCTCGTGATGCGGCACGGCAGGGTCGTCGAGCACGGCCCGGCAGCCACGGTCCTCGCGGCGCCCGCCGAGGCGTACACCCGCCAACTCCTCGATGCCGTCCCGCGCATGGACACCCGCCGCACCGCATCCCGGGCCTCCGACGAGGTCGTGCTGGAGGCCACCGGCGTGCGGCGCGAGTTCGGGCACGGCAAGCGGGCGTTCGCGGCCGTGGACGCCGTCTCGCTCACCGTCCGCCGCGGCGAGACGCTCGGCGTGGTCGGCGAGAGCGGCAGCGGCAAGACGACCCTCGGCCGCATGCTCGTCGGGCTGCTGGAGCCGACCGCCGGCGCGATCCGCTACGCGGGCCGCCCGCACACCGGGGTGAACCCGGCCGTCCAGATGGTCTTCCAGGACCCCGTCTCCTCCCTCAACCCGCGTCGCAGTGTGGGCGAATCCATCGCCGATCCGCTACGCGCGCGTGGGGAACAGGACGAGGAGCGCATCCGGGGGCGCGTGACGGAACTGCTGGAGCGCGTGGGGCTCGAAAGGGCGCACTACGACCGCTACCCGCACGAGTTCAGCGGCGGTCAGCGCCAGCGCATCGGCATCGCCCGGGCGCTCGCCGCCGACCCGCGCGTCATCGTGTGCGACGAGCCGGTCTCCGCGCTCGACGTCACCACACAGGCCCAGGTGGTCGAACTGCTGGCGGAACTGCAGCGCGAACTCGGCCTCGCGCTGGTCTTCATCGCCCACGACCTCGCCGTCGTACGGCAGGTCAGCGACCGCGTCGCGGTGATGCGCCGGGGCCGGGTGGTCGAGTACGGGCCCGCCGACGAGGTGTACGACAGCCCGCGCGAGCCGTACACCCGGCAACTCCTGGCCGCCGTACCGGCGCTCGACCCGGAGCTGGCGGCCCAGCGGCGCGCGGCGCGGCGCGAACCGGCCGTGGCGTAACGTTTCGCGCTTGGCTGATCGCCGTGTGAAGCCTTAGCGCGGCCGAACGCGGACCGCACGCGAAAGTTACGACCGTTCACCCCTTTTGGTGGCGCGATGGACAACCGTCCGTCGCGCCACCGCCTTGTCCCCTTACGTTCGTCCCGCTGCGCGCCGCCGGGGGACGGCGGCTCACCGGACAGGAGATCGGGGGTGCGCACGTGCGCATCGGACTGCTTACGGAAGGTGGCTACCCGTATGTGAGCGGTGACGCCGGACTCTGGTGCGACCGGCTCGTGCGCGGGCTCGACCAGCACGAGTTCGACGTCTACGCACTCAGCCGCAGCCGCCGCCAGGAGGACGACGGCTGGGTCGCGCTCCCGCCACACGTCGGCCGGGTGCGTACCGCGCCGCTGTGGACGGCCGAGGACGACGGCGTCGCCTACGGACGGCGCGCGCGCCGGCGCTTCACCGAGTGCTACGGCGAACTGGTCGCGGCGATGTGCGCCGGAGCCGACGGCACCGGGACCGAGGGCGGGCCGGACTCTCTGGCGGACCGTTTCGGCAGCGCGCTCTACGGACTCGCCGAACTCGCCCGCGAGGAGGGCGGACTGGTCGGCGCCCTGCGCTCGGACGCCGCCGTACGCACTCTCGAACGCGCCTGCCGCGCTCCCGGCGCGCTACGCGAGGCACGCGAGGCGCGCGTACCCGATCTGCTCGCCGTCACCGCACACCTCGAACGCGCCCTGCGCCCCCTCTCCCTCGACTGGTACGGCGACGACGGCCTCGGCGCGGCCGACCTCTGCCACGCCGCCGCCGGCGGCCCCGCCGCCCTCCCCGGGCTGCTCGCCCGGCACTTCGGCGACGTACCGCTGCTCGTCACCGAGTACGGCGTGCAGCTCCGTTCGCACTACCTGGCCCTCGGCCCCGACACCGCGGCCCCCGCCGTACGCGCCCTGCTCGCCGCCTTTCACGGCCGGTTCGCCGCCGAGGTCTACCGGCGCGCCGAGGTCCTCACCCCCGGCAACGCCCACGCCCGACGCTGGCAGGAACGGTGCGGTGCCGACCGGGCCCGGATCCGTACGGTCCACCCGGGCATGGACGCCACCCGCTTCGCGGAGGTAGGCGAGGCTCCGGACCGCGCCGACCCCGGCACGCTGGTCTGGATCGGGCGCGTCGAACCCGCCAAGGACCTGATCTCACTACTGCACGCCTTCGCCGAGGTCCGCAAGGAGGAGCCCGCGGCACGCCTCAGGATCGTCGGCGCGCCCGCCGGACCCGAGGGCGCGGCCTACCTCGGCCACTGCCGGGCGCTCGCCGCGCAGCTCTTCCCGGACGAGGCGGAGGGTGTGCACGCCGTCGGCGACAACCCCGTCTCCTTCGAGGAGATCGGCGGCCCGGAGGCCCCCACACTGCCCGAGGTGTACGCCGCCGGCGCGGTCGTCGTGCTGTCGAGCGTGGTCGAGGGCTTCCCGGTCGGCCTGATCGAGGCCATGTTCTGCGGCCGGGCCACGGTGTCCACCGACGTCGGCGCGGTGGTGGAGGTCATCGGGGGCACGGGACTCGTCGTGCCCCCGCGCAATCCGCGGGCGCTCGCCGAGGCATGCGTGGCGCTGCTGCGCGACCCCGAGCGCCGTGAGCGCCTCGGCGCCGCGGCGCGCGCCCGCGCGCTCGAACTGTTCACCGTCGAGCAGAACATCGCGGCGTTTCACGGCATTTACCTGCAGATCGTCTCGCACTGCCCGGTCCGCCGGGTCGTCCTCGACGAGTCCGGCGAGCCCCTGCCGTTCGCCGCCCCCGCCGAGTCCCACGTCCCCGGCCGCTGGACCGGCCCCACGGCCCGCGTCCTGCCCCGGACCGTCCCCGGATGGGCCACGGCCCCACCGGTACGCGCGACACGACTGGCCGCCGCGGAGGGGGCGTGATGGACACACGGGACGACCGCACGGCCGAGGACCGCACCGGGGCGGTGGACGCGTGGAGCGAACCGGGCGCACCGGGAGACCTCGGCCCGCTGGGCTCCGGGGCACCGGACGGGCCGGGTCACGCGGACCCGGACTTCGATGACGGCGGTCGGGTGGCGAGTGTGCCGGGTGGGCCGGACCGGCCCGGGATGCCCAGCGCGGCCGAGCCCTGGGGCTCGCGGCCGGAGGAGTGGTTCGACACGGGACGGGGCCGTGCGGAGGCCCTGTACGACGGGACCTCGCCGACGGCGTCCGTATCCGTCTCCGGTGCGCGTGGCCCCGCCGGTGGCCCGGAGCCGGGCAGGAGACCGGGGCGTCCCGGGGCGCTCGCCGCGGGCGTCGTCACCGAGGCGGAATCGGACGACTCGCCGGCGGACAACTCACGCTCCGGCACCAGGGATTCGGGCGCGCGGCGTGCCGTCGCGCCCCGGCGTGGCGCCGCCGACCCCGTGAAGGCCCTGCTGCACCGGCACCGTGAACTGTGCGAGCGGGCCGTGGACCCCTTGGAGATCGCCGCCGGGCTGGAGGCGCACGGCGTCACCGACCGGACCGCCGCCCGCTTCCGCCACCGCGACGTCTTCTCGCTCGCCGAGGAGCTGTACGCGCGCGTGCCGCGCACCGGAGAGCAGGGCCCCGGGTCCGAGCCCCCGCCCGTACCCCGTCTGCGGGCGAACCGGATCCTGCTCACCCTGCTGCCCGGCGCCCTCGGCGCGGCCACCGTGGCCGGACTGCGCCTGACCCACGGACACCCCCGCCTCCTGGCCGCCGCCGTCGGCCTGCTCGCCGTAGCCCTCGCCACGCGGGCCGCACTGCGCCGCGGCCCCCTCGCCGGCCCGCCCGGCACGCACGCGTGGCGCACGGCGAGCGGCACGCGCGCGTCGACGCTGTGGCTGCTCGGCTACGCCCTTCTCGGCGACGGTCTCCTCCACGCCCTCGTGACCGGTGGCCCCGACGCCCTGCCGACCGGCGCCCCGGACGGCCCCTGGCCCACGGCCGTCGGCCCCGTCCTGGCCCTGACCCTGGCCTGTGCCCCGGCGGCCTGGTGCGCCCACCTGCTCCGCGCGGGCGCCCGCCGCAGGCTCGCCGGAAGCCGGGGTCTGGAGGACTTCCAGGCCGCCGTCAAGCCGTTGCTGTTCGGCACGTTCGCCCTGTTCCTGGGCGCGCTCACCGCCCTGCTCCTGGTGTGCGGCACCGTCCTGCACGAACCCGTGGACTACCCGCAGACCCTCGCCCTGGGCGCCCTGCTGCTGCTCGCCCGCCTGCTCAGCGTGCACGGCCACCGGCACGCCCCGGCCGTGGTGCTCGGTGCCGCGGCGGCCATGGAGGCGGTGGCCCTCGCCCTGCCGCCGGCCGGGAGGCTGCCGGGCTGTGGCGTGCTGACGGCACCCGTACGGACCCTCGTGGACGCGTGGGGCGAGGCCGCCGTCCCGGCCCTCGCCTGCGGAACGGCCGCCCTGGCCCTGCTGTTCCACGCCGGCCGCACGCTCACCCGGGCCTCGGCGCACGCGCCCACGGGAGCCCCCGACTGAATCGTCCGCCGCCGGCCCGAACCGCAGCCGGAGGCGAACGCACCACCCCTTTTGAAGGAGAACGCCAGATGACCACCTCCCGACCCGGAGCGTCCGGAGCTCCCGGAGCCGCCGGCGCGCCCGCAGGAGCTGCAGCCGCGGGCGCACAAGCCGCCGGGACCGCCGGCGCCGGAGTCCGGGGAACCACCGGATGCGCCGGCACCGCGAGCCCGGGCGGACCCACCGCACCCTCCTGGCCCACGGCACCCGTCGGCCGGGCCGGTCACATCGGCACCACCGGTCGTATCCGTGCCGTCGGCCACGTCGGCCCCGCCGGTCACGCCGGCGCCCACACCCGGGGAGCCGCCCGATGAGGGTCCTGCTGATCGGAGCCAACGGATACATCGGCCGCTTCGTCGCCGACCGCCTGCTCGCCGATCCGGCCGTCCAGCTCACCGCGCTCGGCCGCGGCGACGACGCCGACGTCCGCTTCGACCTCGCCACCGGCAGCCCCGGCGCACTCACCCGCTTCCTGGACGCGGTGCACCCCGGGGTCGTCGTCAACTGCGCCGGCGCCATCCGCGGCGGCGCGCGCGAACTGACCCGGCACAACACCGTGGCCGTCGCCACCGTCTGCGAGGCCCTGCGCCGCAGCGGCTGCGGAGCCCGTCTGGTGCAGGTCGGGTGCAGCGCCGAGTACGGGCCGAGCCAGCCCGGCTCCTCCACCGCCGAGGACGCCGTACCGCGCCCCGGTGGTCCGTACGGCGTGAGCAAGCTCGCCGCGACCGAGCTGGTCCTCGGCTCCGGACTGGACGCCGTCGTGCTGCGGGTCTTCTCCCCGGCCGGTCCCGGCACCCCGGCCGGCTCCCCGCTGGGCCGGCTCGCCGAGGCGATGCGGCGCGCGATGCAGTCCGGCGACGGCGAGCTCAAGCTCGGCGGCCTCGGCGTACAGCGCGACTTCGTCGACGTGCGCGACGTCGCCCGCGCCGTGCACGCCGCCTCGCTCTCCGCCGCACAGGGCGTCATCAACATCGGCTCCGGCCGCGCCGTCCGCCTCCGCGACGCCGCCGCCGTTCTCGCCCGCGTGGCCGGATACGGCGGTGCCCTGCACGAACTCGACGCCCCGCCCGGGCCGCTGCGCAGCGCCATCGGCCACCCCCGCGCCGACTCCGACCACGCGGCCCCGGTGGCGTACCCGTACCCGGACGGCTGCGGCAGCTGGCAGCAGGCCGACGTGCGCACCGCGCGCGACCGGCTCGGCTGGCGGCCCCGCATCAACCTCGAAGAATCCCTGGCCGACATCTGGATGGAGGCGGCATGCCGCATCTGACCAGCACCACAGCAGGCGCCACGAGCACCGGCCTGCGCACCGCCATCGGCGTCCCCGGCTACGCCCACCCGCTCGTCGCCCCCGCCCAGTGGGCCGAGCTCGCCCGCCCCGGTACCCCGCTGGACTGGGTGGTCCTCAACGTGGCGGGCGGCCCCGGCACCCGCCCCGACCCGCACTGCCTGGAGACCGCGGGCCGGCTGCGGGGCGCCGGCGTCCGGGTCCTCGGCCACCTGGATCTCACCCACGGCGATCGTGTCCTCGCCGACCTGCTCTCCGACGCCCACCGTTACCTCGACTGGTACCGGGTCGACGGCTTCCTGCTGGACCGCTGCCCCACCGACCGCGCCGCGCTGCCCGAGGTCCGCCGCGCGGTCACCACGCTCCGGACGATCAGTGACACCGCCCACATCGTCCTGGGCCACGGCACCCATCCGCACCCGGGATACGCGGAGAACGCCGATCAACTGGTGACCTTCTCCGGGCCATGGTCCGACTACCGCTGGTCGCAGGTGGCCGAGTGGACCGCCGACTACCCGCCGGACCGCTTCTGCCACTTCGTGCACGGTGTGCCCCGCGGCCATCTGGAGGAAGCCCTGCGCATCGCCCGCTGGCAGGGAGCGGCCACGATCTACTTCACCGACCGCACGGATCGCGGGGGCCGCGCCGACCCCTGGGAGAGCATGCCCGGCTACTGGGACGAAATCGTCTCGCGTATCGGAACAGGTGTCTCGGAATGAAGAAGGCCGTGGCAGTGTTACAGGGAGAACAACTGTAGTGATTGACCGACCAACGGAGTCCCCGTGTCGCTGCCACCCCTGGTTGAGCCAGCCTCTGAGCTCACCGTAGACGAGGTCCGCAGGTACTCCCGCCACCTGATCATCCCCGACGTGGGCATGGACGGGCAGAAGCGGCTGAAGAACGCCAAGGTGCTCTGTGTGGGCGCCGGCGGCCTGGGCTCGCCGGCGCTGATGTACCTGGCCGCCGCGGGCGTGGGCACCCTCGGCATCGTGGAGTTCGACGAGGTCGACGAGTCGAACCTGCAGCGCCAGATCATCCACAGCCAGTCCGACATCGGCCGCTCCAAGGCCGAGTCCGCCCGTGACACCGTCAAGGGCATCAACCCGTACGTGAACGTGATCCTTCACGAGGAGCGGCTCGAGGCCGACAACGTGATGGACATCTTCAGCCAGTACGACCTGATCGTCGACGGCACCGACAACTTCGCCACGCGCTACCTGGTCAACGACGCGTGCGTGCTGCTGAACAAGCCGTACGTGTGGGGTTCGATCTACCGCTTCGACGGCCAGGCCTCCGTCTTCTGGTCCGAGCACGGTCCCTGCTACCGCTGCCTCTACCCGGAGCCCCCGCCCCCCGGCATGGTCCCCTCCTGCGCCGAGGGCGGCGTCCTGGGCGTGCTCTGCGCGTCCATCGGCTCCATCCAGGTCAACGAGGCCATCAAGCTCCTCGCGGGCATCGGCGAGCCGCTGGTCGGCCGGCTGATGATCTACGACGCCCTGGAGATGACGTACCGCCAGGTCAAGGTCCGCAAGGACCCGAACTGCGCGGTCTGCGGCGAGAACCCGACCGTCACCGAGCTCATCGACTACGAGGCCTTCTGCGGCGTCGTGTCCGAGGAGGCCCAGGCGGCGGCCGCCGACTCCACGATCACTCCCAAGCAGCTCAAGGAGTGGATCGACGACGGCGAGAACATCGAGATCATCGACGTCCGCGAGCCGAACGAGTACGAGATCGTCTCCATCCCGGGCGCCAGGCTGATCCCGAAGAACGAGTTCCTCATGGGCGCCGCCCTGGAGGGCCTCCCGCAGGACAAGAAGATCGTCCTGCACTGCAAGACGGGTGTCCGCAGTGCGGAAGTCCTCGCCGTCCTGAAGTCCGCGGGCTTCGCCGACGCCGTCCACGTCGGCGGCGGCGTCATCGGCTGGGTCAACCAGATCGAACCGCACAAGCCGGTCTACTGATCAAGGGGTCCTTCGACCAGCGGGCCTGACGAAGTCCACGGCTCTGAGCTGCTCAGACGCCGTGGGCTTCGGTCGTTGTCGGTTGGCGTTGGTCGGCCTCGCACGGCCCATGGCCGGCCCCGAAACCGCGCCGGTGGTGCGTGCCGGGAAGGTGCGTCACGGTGTCACGCTCACCTGCTGCGATGGTCCGCAGACGTGCACGTGTCCGCCGCCGTCTGTCGGCGTTGTCACGCAGTTGGACACTCACTGCTGCTGTGCCTGTCCGCACTCCTGTGACAGGTGACTACCGTGGCTCGTACGCCGTGGTTACCGGGAACGCTCCCAGCAACTGAGATTCGCACGTCTTCGCTCCCGCCAGAACGCCGCCGTTGAACTTCCACCAGACGGTTGGCGCCGCGCCCTTGTGGTTGCTGGGCGCCGCCATCTCCTAGTCGAAGAGCACTCCCGACAGCGGCGCTGACTTGGCGTTGCGCACGGTGGTGTAGGTGACCAGGTTCTGCCCGGCCTTCCTGGACGTCGGTTCATCGGACAGGTTGCCCGAACCTGGGCTGACTGCCCGCAGCCAACGGCTGTACACGCGCAACAAGTTGAGCGGAGACGTTGAAGGGCCTGTCGTGGTGAACGCAGAGACCGGCGGGCTCTTGGCCCGAGCGGGCTGATGCCGAGGGTGACTTGGTCGGACCGGTCCGACTGCCGACGGCCAACTGTGAGTATGGTCACACAGGTTTATGCACGGCGAGCACAACTGTCCGGCTGTGATCGGGTCTGTCCCGCTGGCGGCCCACGGCCCCGACCCACGTCCGCCGCAGGGCCACCCCGCAAATCCGCCCGCGGGGAATAGCATCTGCGTCCTGCCGCATCGCGTACAACCGCGACGGCATCTGCACTCTTCTCTCATTCTTGTCCTGACCCCATGAGGTCGTAGTGAAGCTGTCCGGTGCCCAGGCGGCGATCGGCTCGGTCTCGTCACCGCCTTCGCCACTGTGCCGGCGGGCCTCCCAGCCGCCCGCGCTGCACGGTCCTGCTCCGTCCTCACGTCCCCAAGAGGCGCGGCCGTCGCGAGTGCCCAAGGCATCCCCGCGCGTAGCTGTCCTCATCCCGCCCGTCGGAGGAAGTGTGATATCCAAGCGCGGCCTGTTCGCCGCCAGTGCAACCGGAGCGGGCGCCGTTCTGCTGTTCAGCGGCGCCGCCTTCGCCTGCAACATGAGCGACTTCTCGGTGACCCCCGTGGCCAGTTGTGACACCAGCTCCGGTGTCGCCAAGGCCGCGATCACGGTCACCGACAAAGACAGCTCGGGCACGCCTGCCCACATCACCATCGGCCCGCACATGGCGTCCGGCCTGCCCGGCCCGGTGTTCGACCAGTGGGACTTCCCCCACCCCACCGCGGCCGGAGTCAGTCACACCTTCTACGTGGACTGGAAGCCGGGCGCTCAATGGGACGTCCGCGTGACAGCCGGACCGATCAGGGACGAACCCATCACCCCGTACCCCACGTCCGCTGACAAGCCGTGCACCGTCCCGTCGTCGGCGCCGTCGAAGACTCCGGTGCCGTCCAACACGCCGACCAGCAGCGTGTCGCCTGCCCCCGCGCCCAGCTCGACCGCCGCCGCCAGTGCCCCCGCCCCGTCCGCCTCGGCGTCGACACAAGGCGCATCGCTCGCCAAGACCGGCGGCGGCAGCGACAGCGGAATGATCGCAGGAGTCGCCGGTGCCCTGATCGTCATCGGCGGTGGCGCGCTATTCACCGTCCAACGGCGCAAGGCCGCTGCGCGGCACTGACCCCGTCACGCGTAGCTCCGCTCCCCGAGGGGAGCGGAGCTACAGGCGTGGACTGTCGTCCGTGTTGGTCGTCGTTGAGCAGCAGTCTGTGTGGTTGCTGTACTCCGCTGCTGTACAGCGACTTTGGGGGACCCGTGACCGCCCTGCCGGCAACCGTCGACCGCGACATCCTCGATCACCGGATCCTCTGTGCGATCAAGGCGATCCGCAAAACGCTGCGCTGCACGATTCATGAAGCCATCGACGTGTTCGCGGCACGGTTCCTCCTTGCTCCCCGCTGCGCGCCACCTGAGGCGCTGGATGATGTCGCTACCGGGGGATGAGCTTCACTCGGACACCGCCGATGGTCGAAGCCCATGCTTGACCGCTCTCCAGCGCTTTCGCGCCCTCATCCAGCATTTCGATCTTCATGGCATCGGCCGATGTCCTCAGCTCATGCCACGGTCGGTCGGAGTCGAGGACACGTCGGGACCGTGCCACCGAGATGTCCAGTGCTCGGACAGCAGCGTTGACGTCAGCCACTTCCTCCCCCGCACTGCCGACGCCCTCAAGTGACCAGTTCAGCCACAAGTTCATGTTCTTACTTTCCCACGGCAGCCCAGTGGCGCGCTCCACCTGGACGCCAGGTGCATACGCGGCCGCGCCCGTGATGGCTTGTGGATAACACTCTGACCAGCGGTTTCTTCGCGAGTGCGGGAGTTTCGGACGCCGGGGCGGGTCAGGAGCAGACCGTGCCGGCCTTCGGCTCCCGCCCGTCCAGCAGATAGCCGTTCACCGCGCTCTGCACGCACCTGTTCTTGCTGTCGTACGCACCGTGCCCCTGGCCCTTGTACGTCAGCTCGACGGCGACGCCCTTGCCGAGAGCGTCCGCCATCTTCCTCGCGCCCTCGTACGGGGTGGCCGGGTCACCCGTGTTGCCGACGACGAGGATGGGTGCCGAGCCGGGCGCGCTGACGTCGGGATGGTCGGCGGCACCCGCCACGGGCCAGTCGGTGCAGCTGAGCATGCCCCAGGCCAGATAGTCCCCGAACAGCGGGGAGGCGGCGCGGAACTCGGGCAGCTTCTGCTGGACGTAGTCGGCGGTGTACCGCGGCTTCTCGTCGGCACAGCTGATGGCGACGTTGGCCGCGGTGATGTTGCTGTACTGGCCGTCCTCGCTGCGGCCGTTCATCGAGTCGGACAGCAGCATGAGGACTCTGCCGTCACCCGCGTACGCCTGCTCCAGGCCCTCGGTGAGGTACTCCCAGAAGTCCTTGGAGTACAGGGACTGCGCGATGCCGTTCGTCGCGGCGGTCTGGGTGAGCTCGCGCGGCGCGATGCCGGGGATCGGCTTCTTCTCCAGGTCGTCCAGCAGCTTCGCGATGCGGTTCTTCACGTCCTGCGCACTGTTTCCGATGGGACATCCCGTGGCCTTCGAGGCGCAGTCCTCGGCGAAGTTGTTCAGCGCGAGCTGGAAGCCCTCGGCCTGTCCGAGCGCGCTCTGTTCGGGGTTCTGCGTGGGGTCGACGACGCCGTCGAGCACGGCGCGGCCGACGTTCCTGGGGAACAGGTGGGCGTACACACCGCCGAGTTCGGTGCCGTAGGAGATGCCGAAGTAGTGCAGCTTGTCGTCGCCGAGGACCTGGCGCATCAGGTCCATGTCGCGGGCCGCGTCGGTGGTCGCCACGTGCGGCAGGATCTTCTTGGAGTTCTTCTCACACGCTGCGTTGAACTGCTTGGTGCGGTCCAGGAGTTGGGCGCGCTCGGCGCTGTCGTCGGGGGTCGCGTCCTGCTGGAAGTACGTGTCCAGCTGGGAGTCGCTCTCGCACGTCACCGGCGCGCTGCGGCCGACCCCGCGCGGGTCGAAGCTGACCAGGTCGTAGCGGGTGCGCAGGGCGGCGTAGTCCGAGGCGAACGCGGGCAGCGCACTGACGCCGCTGCCGCCCGGCCCGCCGAAGTTGAACACGAGCGAGCCGATCCGCTTGCTCGCGGGGCCGCTGGCCCTGGCGCGGATCAGGGCGATGCCGATCGTGTCGCCCCTCGGTCTGCTCCAGTCCAGCGGCGCCTTCATGGTGGCGCACTGCCATGTGCCGCCGCTCGGCAGCGGGGACGGGGCGCTGCCGCCGCCCTCGGCCTCGGACGGAGCCGGGCAGTCCTTCCAGTCCAGCTTCTGCGCCGAGAGGTCGCCGTGCGCACTGGCGTCGCCGCACCCGGCCAGCAGGGCCGAGAGCAGCAGGACAGCGGTGGTCAGGGCGGCGGCACGCAGCCGGGATGGGTTCGCCATACTCCCATCCTGGAGGCGCGCACGCCGGGGCGCGCGGGGCGCGGGCCGTACGAGGTACGGGCGCTCGGCACCCGTACAGGCCTTTCTGCGGGGCGGGCACCGCGCGCCGCACAGGGCGCCCCCAGAGGCTCCTCAGAGGGCTCCCTTGCGGGTGAGCTGGTTGAAGGCGAGCCAGCCCGGCAGCACCGGAAGCCACAGCGTGAGCAGGCGGTACAGCAGGACGGCCGGGGCGGCGACCTCCTTGGGCAGGCCGACGGCGATCAGGCCGACCGTCAGGGTCGCCTCCACGGCGCCGACGCCGCCCGGGGTGGGCGCGGCGGATCCGAGCGCGTTGCCGGCGAGGAAGACCACGGCGACGCTGGCGATGCTGAGCGATGCCGAGCCGTCGCCGAACGCGCGGATGGAGGCGTCCAGGCACATCACGAAGCAGAACGTCAGCAGCAGGATGCCGCCGATGCCGGTGACCAGCTTTTGCGGCCGCTGCAGCACGTCGAGCATGCGGGGCACGACACCCGCGAAGAGCGACCGCACGCGCGTGACCACGAATTTCCGCAGGAACGGCACCGATGTCACCACGAGCACCAGCACCGCGACCGTCAGCAGACCTGCGATGACCGTCCGGGACGGCGACAGGGACGGCGTCTTCTCGGTACCGGTGAGATAGCCGAAGGACAGCAGCATCAGGATGTGGGCGCCGAGCCCGGCCAGCTGCGAGGCGCCCACGCTCGCCACCGCGAGCCCCGGCCGGACTCCCGACCGCTGCAGATACCGGGTGTTCAGGGCCACACCGCCGACCGCCGCCGGCGCCACGATCTTCACGAACGAGCCGGCCACCTGGGCCCCGACGGCCCGCAGGAACGGCACCCGCTCCGGTACGAAGCCCAGGAGCTGCATCGCCGCCGCGACATAGCTGAGCGCCGAGAACAGCACGGCGGCCACGACCCAGCCCCACTGGGCGTGGGCGACCAGCGGACCGAACTCGATGTGCGTGAGCTGCGTCAGCAGGAAGTACGCGCCGATCGCACCGGCGATGAAACTGATCAGTGTGCGCGGCCGTACCCGCTCCAGCCGGGCCGGCTCCACCGGTGCCTGCGGCCTGATCCGCAGCACCTCGTGGCGGATCTGGGTGAGCAGATCCTCCTCACGCGCGTCCTCCAGGGCCTCGTCGATGGCCCGCTTCTCGGCCCGCGCCTGGGCGCGCACGGCCTTCTTGTCGGCCTTCGAGAGGGCGACGGCACCCTCCTCCCCGGCTTCCTCGGGACGGGCCTGTCTGGTCTGCCGGGACGCCTCCAGCACCGCCTCGCGCTCGCGCTGGGCCTGTTCCCGGGCGAGTCTGCGCAGCGTCGCGCGCGTGGAGCGCGTCAGCGCGATCGGCTGGAGCAGCGGCAGACAGTCGGCGACCGCATCGGGACCGAGGACCCGGACCGCCGAGGCCACGGCGCGCTCGGCGCCCACCCGCAGCCCCAGCGTCGTGACCAGCTGGGCCACGTCCATGCGCAGCAGCAGTTCGCCGGCCGCGATCTCACCGCCGCGCAGTTCGGTGAGGATCACCCTGCCGGAACGATCCACCAGAATCGCGTCACCCGCGAGTCTGCGGTGGGCGATGCGCCGGGACTGCAGCGCCTGCACCTGGTGCCAGGTGTTGCGCAGCAACTCGTCGGTGATGTCCTCGTCGGCCAGCGAGTCGAGCGTGCGCCCGCCGGTGTGCTCGTAGACGAGCATGACGGCGTCGGGGCCGAGCTCGGAGGTGGCGATCAGCTTGGGCGCGTGGGCGCCGGCCGCGATCGCCGCGTACGCCAGCAGGGCCTCCTGTTCCAGAGCCTGGCGCAGCGACTGGAGGCTGGAGCGGGTGGCGAAGCCGCGCAGGGTGAGATTGCGCCACGCGCGGTAGAAGAAGCCCTGGGCCTGCTGTTCCCGGTCCACGACCGTGACGTCCAGCGGCGGGCCGTCCTCCAGGGTGACGAAGTAGCGCCGGCCGCGGTCGCCGTTCTCCGTCTCCCCGGCCTCCTCGCGGGCCGCGCTGACGGGATGGAAGCCGACGTGCCGCAGGCCCGCCATCAGGGTCTGCCCGGTGGGGCGGACGTTGGGGGAGCCGACGGCGTACAGCGTGCCGTAGGCGATGGTCCAGCCGATCAGTACCGTCAGGATGATCGAGAACGGGGTCGTGTAGCCGGTGACCAGCATCGAGAACGCATCGAGCAGCAGCACGATCCACAGCACCGCGCGCCATCTGGGTCTGCGGGACATGCCGACGGCCGTCATGTAGGCGATGACGGGGGCCAGATATCCGTGCACGGGGTCGGTCAGGGCGTGGATGTCGCCCGGAGAGGGCTGGGTGAGCGCCTCCTGGATCGAGCCCGGGGCGGCCCGCGCCACCCACAGGTCGGTCGCGAGGGTCACTCCGTGGGCCAGGACCGCCGCGAGGACGCCGTCGGCGATGCGCAACCCGTCGCGTTTGATCAGCCGTTCGATCGCGAAGGCGACCGGCACCAGCAGGATCGCGATGCTGGACGCCAGCCCCGCGATCTTGATGAGCAGGTCGGGGGCCTGACCGGTGCCCTTGTTGATGTCCTGCTCGAAGCCGGAGGTGGTGCCGTGCGCGAACGCGGCGATCGCGAGCAGCACCACGATGGCGAGCACGCCGACCAGGAGCCGCATGAGGTCGGAGGGGCGGTGCACGCGCGCGGGGAGCAGCGGTTCGTCGCCTTCCACGGCCTCGGCGTGCGGATCGTCGTCCGCGCCCGGGCCGTGGCCGGAGCGCGTGTTCTCCGGGACGTGCGCTCCCTCGGCGTCGTCGTTTCCGCCCTCACGCGCGCGCGTGCCGTCGTTTCCGTTGTCCTCGCGCGTGCGCGAGGTGCCGTCGTCCGTGCCGTCGCGCCGACGCGGACCGGTGTCCTCCTGCTGGGCGTCGCCGCCGCCCTTGGCGGCGCCGTCGGCGGTGTCGGGGCGCGCGGCGGCGTCAGGGGTGCCCGCCGCGCCTTCGGGGTGCACGCCCTGCTGCTTCATGGTCTCTTCTTGGTCTCGTATCACCAGTCACCGCCCGCACGATGGTGGCATGCCCCACCGACACACGCGGGCATCAGGGTGCGGATCCGCGGGCGCACAGTCTGCCGGAAGCGCCGTCCGGTGGCGAGAGGGCCGTTCCCCGCGGTCCGCGCCGCGCTGTCGGTGGGGTGGGGCAGGATGGTCGGATGAGCGAGCAGAGCCCTGCCGAGGACACCCGCGAGGAGCACGCGGACGCGCTGCCGGAGTACGCCGAGCGGGTCCTCGAGGTCGCCGAGCGGATCCCTCCGGGGCGGGTCATGACGTACGGCGATGTCGCCGAGTGGCTCGAGGAGGGGGGACCGCGCCAGGTCGGCCGGGTGATGTCGTTGTACGGCGGCGCCGTCCCGTGGTGGCGTGTCGTACGCGCCGACGGGATGCTGCTGCCCGGCCACGAACTGCGCGCGCTCGCCCACTACCGCTCGGAGGGCACGCCGCTGAAGGAGGCGGCCAGGAGCGCCGAGGGGCATCTGCCGCGGATCGACATGCGGCGGGCCCGATGGGACGGCGGGGCGTGCGCGGTGGGTCACACATGACAGCTTCCGCCATCCGGTGCCCTCGGGGAGAGCCCGTGGCCCGTACGGGTGACGCGGGGGACATCCGTGGCATGACGTACGTTCGTGGGTTGTGGGACGCACGCGGCCCGAGCGCCACGAGAGAAGAAGCGGAAGCCCTGCTTCCGCCCGGTGCGGCGGCGTAGCGTCGGCTGCACGCGTCCCCCTCACCCCGCGGTCACCGCCTCGCGCCCCTGACCGCCCGCCCACCAGCACGAACACCAGGACCGGCCCATCACGTGAGCTCCTCTTCCTCCACCAGGCGCCTGCCGCACCCCCCGGTGCGGCAGGGGGGCCGTGGCGCTTACCGACTGGTCCGTACCCCGCCGGCCGCCGCCGACCCCCCTCGTCTGGACGCGGCACAGCGCGCCGTGGTTGACCACCGCAGCGGACCCCTGCTCGTCCTCGCCGGTCCCGGCACCGGCAAGACCACCACCCTCATCGAGTCCGTGGCCGCGCGAATCGCCCGCGGCGCCGACCCCGAACGCATCCTGGTGCTGACCTTCAGCCGCAAGGCCGCCGTCGACCTGCGCGACCGCATGGCCCTGCGCATCGGCGCCGCCCGCGCGCCCCGGGCGACCACGTTCCACTCGTACTGCTACGCACTGGTGCGCGCCCACCAGGACAGCGGCCTGTTCACCGAGCCGCTGCGGCTGCTCTCCGGCCCGGAGCAGGACGTCACCGTCCGCGAGCTGCTCGCCGGGCAGCCCGAACTGCAGCGGCTCGGACTGGCACACGTGCGCTGGCCCGACGAACTGCGCGCCTGCCTGACCACGCGCGGCTTCGCCGACGAGGTCCGCGCGGTCCTCGCCCGCAGCCGCGAGCTGGGCCTGGCTCCCGGCGCACTGGACGCCTTCGCCCGCCGCATCGGCCGCCCCGACTGGCGCGCCGCGGCCGCGTTCCTCGCCGAGTACCTGGACGTGCTCGACATGCAGGGCGTGATCGACTACGCGGAACTGGTCCACCGCGCGGTCCTGCTCGCCCACCGCCCCGAGACCGCCGCACGGCTCGCCGCCCAGTACGACGCCGTGTACGTCGACGAGTACCAGGACACCGACCCCGCACAGGTACGGCTCCTGCATGCCCTGGCCGGGGGCGGCCGCACCCTGGTCGCCTTCGGTGACCCCGACCAGTCGATCTACGCCTTCCGGGGCGCCGACGTGAACGGCATCCTCGACTTCCCGGCGGCCTTCCCGCGCGCGGACGGCCGCCCCGCCCCCGTCGAGGTGCTGCGCACCTCCCGCCGCTCCGGCAGCGCCCTGCTGGCCGCCACCCGGCTGATCACGCAGCGCATGCCGCTGCCCCGGCTGCCGGCCGACAAGGTTCGCGCGCACCGCGAGCCGACCGCCGTACGCGACGGGGGCCGCGTCGAGGTCCACACGTACCCGACGGCAGGTACAGAACTGGACAACATCGCGGACATCCTGCGCCGCGCCCACCTGGAGGACGGCCTCTCCTGGGGCGACATGGCCGTCCTGGTCCGGGCCGGATCCCGCAACCTGCCCACCCTCCGCCGCGCCCTCACCACGGCCGGCGTCCCACTGGACATCGACGGCGACGACCTGCCCCTGCGCCACGAGCCGGCGGTGGCGCCCCTGCTCACAGCCCTGCGCGCGGTGGCCACGGCGGAGGCCCGGAGCCACGAGGAGAACGCAGGCGCGCTCTCTGCTGCTGACGAATCCGGGACAACCGCCTCCCAAGAGGCCATCGCCGCGGACACCGGCCCCGAGGACGCTGCCCCCGAAGACACCGCAGGTCCGGCCCCGGCCACCTCCTGGCTCGACACCGAGACCGCCCTCACCCTGCTCGCCTCCCCCCTCGCCGGCATGGACCCCGCCGACCTGCGCCGCCTCGGCCGTGCCCTGCGCGAGGAGGAGCGGGCGGCCGGCAACCCGCTGCCGCCCCCCTCCGACGTACTGCTCGCACGGGCGCTCGCCGAACCCGAGCGCCTGGCCGTGCACGACCCGGTGTACGCGCGCGGGGCGCAGCGTCTCGGCGCGCTGCTCCGCACGGCCCGCCAGCGCCTCGCCGGCGGCGGTACGGCCGAGGAGGCGCTGTGGGACCTGTGGGAGGGCACGCCGTGGCCCGCGCGCCTGGAGCGGGCCGCCCGGCGCGGCGGCGCGGCCGGCCGCAACGCCGACCGGGACCTGGACGCCGTGTGCGCGCTGTTCGCCACCGCCGCCCGCGCGGAGGAACGCACCGGAGGCCGTGGCGCGCTGAACTTCCTGGAGCAGATCGAGGCCGAGGACATCGCCGCCGACACGCTCGCGCGCCGCGCGGTTCGCCCCGACGCCGTCCGCCTCATGACCGCGCACCGCGCCAAGGGCCTTCAGTGGCGGCTGGTCGTCGTCGCCGGGGTCCAGGAAGGCCTGTGGCCCGACCTGCGCCGCCGCGGCTCCCTCCTGGAGGCCGACCGCATCGGCCGCGACGGGCTCGCCGAACCGCTCACCCCGGGCGCACTGCTCGCCGAGGAGCGCAGGCTCTTCTACGTGGCCGCCACGCGCGCGTGTGAACGTCTCGTCGTCACCGCGGTGAAGGCACCGGCGGACGACGGCGACCAGCCCTCCCGCTTCCTGACCGAACTCGGCGTCGAGCCGAAGGACGTCACCGGCCGCCCCCGCCGCCCGCTGGCCGTGGCCGCGCTCGTCGCCGAGCTGCGCGCCACCACCGTCGACCCGCGCGTCTCCGCCGCCCTGCGCGAGGCCGCCGCCCGCCGCCTGGCCCGGCTCGCCGCCCTCGCCGACGAGGACGGCCGCCCGCTGGTGCCGTCCGCGCACCCCTACCGCTGGTGGGGCATGTACGACCCGACCGAGAGCAAGGTGCCGCTGCGCCACCGCGACCGGCCCGTCGTGCTCTCCGGCAGCGCCCTCGACCAGCTCGCCAACACCTGTGCACTCCAGTGGTTCCTGGGCCGCGAGGTGAAGGCCGACGCCCCGGCCACCACCGCACAGGGCTTCGGCAACGTCGTCCACGTCCTCGCCGACGAGGTCGCCTCCGGTCGCAGTCCGGCCGACCTCGACGTCCTCATGGAACGCCTGGACTCGGTGTGGAACGCGCTCGCCTTCGACGCGCCCTGGAAGTCCCAGCAGGAGAAGGACAACGCGCGCGTGGCGCTCGAACGCTTCCTGAACTGGCACGTGCTGGACCGCACCGGGCGCACCCCGGTGGCCAGCGAGCAGGACTTCGACGTCACCCTCGAGGCGGGCGACTACCAGGTCCGCATCCGAGGCCAGATGGACCGCGTGGAGACGGACGCCGAGGGCCGCGCCTACGTGGTGGACTTCAAGACCGGCAAGCAGGCGCCCAGCGCCGCCGAGGTGGCCCGCCACCCCCAGCTCGCCGTCTACCAGCTCGCCGTCCGCGAAGGCGCCGTCGACGAGGCCCTCGACGGCGTACGTCCCGAACCCGGCGGCGCCGAACTGGTGCACCTCAGGCAGGGCGCCGCCAAGCGCGACGGAGGCGACAGCCTGCCCAAGGTGCAGACCCAGGAGCCGCTGTCGGGGGAGTGGGTCGGCGAGCTGCTGGCCACCGCCGCCGGCAAGGTCCTCGACGAGCGGTTCGCGCCCAGCAGCGGCCAGCACTGCACGCACTGCGCGTTCCGCGCCTCGTGCAGCGCCCGGCCCGAGGGACGGCACGTGGTCGAGTGAGCCATCGTCAGATGCCGGAGTGACGCACGGCACCACACGTGCTGACCTGCGCTTCTTTCGCCCCGGTCGGCTGATCCGGCCTCGACTGTCAGTCCCCGCCGCTAGCCTTTTCCGACATGCCCGCCCGTATCACCGACCCCGAGCAGCTCAAAGAGCTCCTCGGCATCCCGTTCACCCCGGAGCAGACGGCCTGCATCACCGCGCCGCCCGCCCCGCAGGTGATCGTGGCCGGAGCCGGGTCGGGCAAGACCACCGTGATGGCCGCCCGCGTGGTCTGGCTGGTCGGCACCGGCCAGGTGGCCCCCGAACAGGTCCTCGGCCTGACGTTCACCAACAAGGCCGCCGGCGAGCTGGCCGAACGCGTCCGCAAGGCACTGATCAAGGCCGGCGTCACCGACCCGGACGCCCTCCCGTCACCCGACCACCACCCCTCAACGACAGCGCTTCGCGCTGATTCCTTCTGGTCGGATCCCGACAACCCGCCCGGCGAACCCGTGATCTCCACGTACCACGCCTTCGCCGGCCGCCTCCTCACCGACCACGGCCTGCGCCTCGGCCTGGAGCCCACCTCCCGGCTCCTCGCCGATGCCACCCGCTACCAGCTCGCCGCACGTGTGCTCCGCGAGGCCCCCGGCCCCTACCCCGCGCTGACCCGCTCCTTCGCCGACCTCGTCAGCGACCTGCTCGCCCTCGACTCCGAACTCGCCGAGCACCTCGTCGACCCCGAGGAACTGCGCTCCTGGGACGCGGACCTGCTGAGCATCCTCCAGAGCGCCAAGCTCACCAACGCCGACCTGCGCAAGGTTCCCGAGACGGCCGCCGCCCGCATCGCACTGGCCGATCTCGTCCGCCGCTACCGCACGGCCAAACGCGAACGCGACCTGCTCGACTTCGGCGACCAGATCGCCCTGTCCGCCCGCCTCGCCCGCATCCCCGAGGTGGGCCGGCTGCTGCGCGAGGAGTTCCGCGTGGTGCTCCTGGACGAGTACCAGGACACCTCCGTGGCCCAACGCGTCCTGCTGGCAGGCCTGTTCGGTGGTGGCACGGGCCATCCCGTGACCGCGGTCGGCGACCCCTGCCAGGCCATCTACGGCTGGCGCGGCGCCTCCGTCGCCAACCTGGACGACTTCCCCGCGCACTTCGCGCACGCCGACGGCCGTCCCGCCACCCGCCAGGCCCTCAGCGAGAACCGCCGCAGCGGCGGCCGCCTCCTCGACCTGGCCAACGGCCTCGCCGAACCCCTGCGCGCCATGCACGCGGGCGTGGAGGCCCTGCGCCCGGCCCCCGGCGCCGAGTACGACGGCACGGTCCGCTGCGCCCTGCTGCCCACCCACGCCGAGGAGATCCACTGGATCGCCGACGCGATCGCCCACCTCGTGCTCACCGGCACGGCTCCCGGCGAGATCGCCGTACTGTGCCGCACGGCGACCGACTTCGCCGAGATCCAGGGCGCCCTGGTGGCCCGGGACGTCCCCGTCGAGGTCGTGGGCCTCTCCGGGCTGCTGCACCTGCCCGAGGTCGCCGATCTCGTCGCCGTCTGCGAGGTCCTGCAGGATCCCGGCGCCAACGCCTCCCTGGTGCGCCTGCTGACCGGCCCGCGCTGGCGCATCGGCCCCCGCGACCTCGCCCTGCTGGGCCGCCGCGCCCGCCTGCTGGTCGCCCACGCGCGCGTGGACGACGGTGACGACCCCGACCGCCGGCTCGCCGCCGCCGTCGAAGGCGTCGACCCGGCCGAGGTGATATCGCTCGCGGACGCCCTCGACACCTTCCTCGAATCACCGATGGAGACGGACTTCGAGGAGGGCGCGGACGACGGGCTGCCGTTCTCGCCGGACGCGCGCGTGCGCTTCGCGCGCCTGGCCGCCGAGCTGCGCGACCTGCGCCGCTCCCTGTCCGACCCGCTGATGGACGTCCTGCACCGCGTGCTCGCCGTCACCGGCCTGGAGGTGGAGCTGTCGGCGTCCCCGCACGCCCTGGCCGCCCGCCGCCGCGAGACCCTGTCCAACTTCCTGGACGTCGCCGCGTCCTTCGCGGCGAGCGACGCGGAAGCCACCCTGCTCGCCTTCCTCGGCTTCCTGCGCACCGCCGCGCAGTACGAGAAGGGCCTCGACAACGCCCTGCCCGGCGGCGAGAACACCGTCAAGGTGCTCACCGCCCACAAGTCCAAGGGCCTGGAGTGGGACGTCGTGGCCGTCCCCGGACTGGTCAAGGGCACCTTCCCCAGCGCCCAGGGCCGCGAGAAGTGGACGGCCCAGGCCAAGGTGGTGCCGCACGCCCTGCGCGGCGACACCGACACCCTGCCCGACGTCGACAGCTGGGACGCGCGCGGCATGAAGGCCTTCCACGAAGCCATGAAGGACCACCAGCACACCGAGGAGCTCCGCCTCGGCTACGTCACCTTCACCCGCCCCCGCTCCCTCCTGCTCGGCTCCGGTCACTGGTGGGGGCCCAGCCAGAAGAAGCCGCGCGGCCCCTCCGATTTCCTCCAGGCCCTGCACGACCACTGCGCCGCCGGATACGGAGAGATCGAGGCCTGGGCGGAGGAGCCCGCCGAGGACGAGGAGAATCCCGCCCTGCATGCGGCCGGCGCCGACCAGGTGTGGCCGCTCCCGCTGGACGCCGCCGCCCTGGCCCGCCGCCGTGCGGCCGCCGAAACCGTCCTCGCCCACCTGGACGCCCTCGCCACCCAGGACCCCGCCCGGCCGCCGGCCGCCCACGACCCCGCCGCCCTCGACGACCCGGACTGGCCACCGCCCCCGGACGACGACCCCTACGGCGACGAGCCGTACGACGAGCACGGCGGGTTCCCGTACGACGAGGACGTCCCGTACGAGGAGTACGCAGAGGGCGTGCCGTACGCCGAGGGCGGCGCGGACCTCCCGTACGAGGAGGACACCTTCGGCGCCGCGGCCGCCCTCGGCGACGAGGAACCGCCGTACGACGCGGACACCCCCGACACCGAAGCCCCCGACACGGAAGCCCCCGCCGACCGGGACGCCGCCCGGCCCACGGTCCCGCACCAGGCGCCCGCCCCACCGCACCGCCCCCGCCCCGCCGGGCCGCGGCACTCCACCGACCTCACTCCCGAGGAAGCCCGCACCGTCGCCTCCTGGGACCGTGACCTGGACGCGCTCACAGGAGAGCTGCTGCGCGCCCGCCAGACCGTCACCGACGTCCCGCTGCCCGCCGTGCTCACGGCCTCCCAGCTGCTGCGCCTGGCCGAGGACCCGGACGGGCTCGCGCAGGAACTCGCGCGCCCCATGCCGCGCCCTCCGCAACCGGCCGCACGCCGGGGCACCCGGTTCCACGCCTGGGTCGAAGCCCGCTTCGAGGAGCTGGCGCTGCCCCTGCTGGAACCGGACGACCTGCCGGGCAGCGAAGCCGAGATCGCCGACGAACAGGACCTGGAAGCACTGAAGGAGGCCTTCGAACGCACCGAGTACGCCCGGCGCACCCCCCACCGGGTCGAGGCGCCCTTCCAGCTCACCCTCGCCGGCCGCGTCGTACGGGGCCGCATCGACGCGGTCTACAAGCACGGCGACGGCGACGGGGCGACGTACGAGATCGTCGACTGGAAGACCGGCCGCACCCGGACCGCCGACCCGCTCCAGCTCGCCGTGTACCGGCTGGCCTGGGCCGAGCAGCAGGGCGTGCCGCCGGAGTCGGTCACGGCCGCCTTCCTCTACGTGCGCAGCGGCGAGGTCGTACGGCCGCGGGACCTGCCGGGCCGGGCCGCCCTGGAACGGCTCCTCGGCGACGGCACCGCAGCGGAAGACTCCGAAACGGCACAGCAGGCGACCTGAGTGTGACGAACCGCCCGCCGAGGATGTCGGTGCGGGCCGATAGGCTCGTGAACATGAGCCAGACCCCGGACAGCGCCGTCCGCACGTACATCGAGCAGCACCGCGCCGCCTTCCTCGACGACCTCGCCGCATGGCTGCGCATCCCCTCCGTGTCGGCCCAGCCCGATCACGCGCCCGACGTACGGCGCAGCGCCGACTGGCTCGCCGCCGAACTCAAGGAGACCGGCTTCCCGACCGCCGAGGTCTGGCCGACCGCCGGCGCCCCGGCCGTGTTCGCCGAGTGGCCCTCGGGCGGCCCCGAGGCGCCCACCGTCCTCGTCTACGGCCACCACGACGTGCAGCCCGCCGCCCCCGAGGACGGCTGGGACAGCGACCCCTTCGAGCCGGTCGTCCGCGGAAACCGGCTCTACGCGCGCGGGGCGGCCGACGACAAGGGCCAGGTGTTCTTCCACACACTCGGCGTCCGCGCCCACCTCGCCGCCACCGGCCGCACCGCCCCCGCGGTCAACCTGAAGCTGCTGATCGAAGGCGAGGAGGAGTCCGGATCCCCGCACTTCCGGGCCCTCGTCGAGGAGCACGCGGAACGGCTCGCGGCCGACGTCCTGATCGTCTCCGACACCGGCATGTGGTCCGAGGACACCCCGACCGTCTGCACCGGCATGCGCGGCCTCGCCGAGTGCGAGATCCGGCTGTACGGCCCCGACCAGGACATCCACTCCGGCTCCTTCGGCGGTGCCGTGCCCAACCCGGCCACCGCCGCCGCCCGCCTGGTCGCCGCCCTGCACGACGAGCACGCGCGCGTGGCGATCCCCGGCTTCTACGACGGCATCGTGGAACTGACCGACCGCGAGCGCGAGCTGTTCGCCGAGCTGCCCTTCGACGAGGAGCGCTGGCTGGACACCGCCAAGTCCCGCGCCACCCTCGGCGAGGCCGGGTACAGCACCCTCGAGCGCATCTGGGCACGCCCGACCGCCGAGGTCAACGGCATCGGCGGCGGCTACCAGGGCCCCGGCAGCAAGACGATCATCCCGTCCTCGGCCATGCTCAAGCTGTCCTTCCGGCTGGTCGCCGGCCAGGACCCCGACCACCTCGAGAAGGCCGTCCGTGCCTGGGCCGGCGCACAGGTGCCCACCGGGATCCGGTACGAGATCGACTTCGGCGCGGCCACCCGCCCGTGCCTGACGCCGCTCGACCACCCCGCCCTGCAGTCCGTGGTCCGCGCCATGAGCCGCGCCTTCGAGAAGTCCGTCCGCTTCACGCGCGAGGGCGGCTCCGGCCCCGCCGCCGACCTCCAGGAGGTCCTCGGCGCCCCCGTCCTCTTCCTGGGCATCTCCGTCCCCTCCGACGGCTGGCACGCCCCGAACGAGAAGGTCGAGCTGGACCTCCTCCTCAAGGGCGTCGAGACCAGCGCCTACCTGTGGGGTGACCTGGCCGAGCACTGGCGTCCCGCGCCCTGACCGGCCGGCGCCGCACGGGACGGCATCGCGCGCGGGGCACACTGGAAGGACCGTCCCACCCGCGCCCGGCCCGGTGCCCTCCCGCCCACGTCCCGCCGAACCGCCCGCCGAACGAACCGCTGCACTGGGGGAGTTGGAAGCACCCGTGACCACCTGGACCGACGACACAGCCGATCGACCCATCTCGCTGACCGCCCCGAGCGGCATCGACCGCGCCGCCCACCACCGGCTCGACGAGGCCTGGCTCGCGGCGGCGTGGAGCCACCCCACGACCCGCTGCTTCGTGGTCTCCGGCGGCCAGGTGCTCATAGACGAGACACCGGACGGCCGGACCGAGCTCGTCATGACGCCCTCCTTCGAGGCCCCGCTCACCGAGGCACACCGCTACTTCCTCGGCATCGACGAGGAGGGCGTCAGCTACTTCGCGCTCCAGAAGGACGCGCTGCCCGGACGCATCGACCAGTCGGCGCGCCCGGCGGGCCTGCGCGAGGCCGGCCTGCTCCTGTCGCCCCGCGACACGGGCCTCATGGTGCACGCGGTCGGTCTGGAGAACTGGCAGCGCACCCACCGCTTCTGCTCGCGCTGCGGCGAACGCACGGTCATCGCCGCCGCCGGCCACATCCGCCGCTGCCCGGCCTGCGGCGCCGAGCACTACCCGCGCACCGACCCGGCCGTGATCATGGCCGTGACCGACGCGGACGACCGCATCCTGCTCGGCCGCCAGGTCCACTGGCCCGAGGGCCGCTTCTCCACGCTCGCCGGTTTCGTCGAACCCGGCGAGTCGATCGAGCAGGCGGTGCGCCGCGAGGTGTCCGAGGAGGTCGGCGTCACCGTCGGCACCGTGGAGTACGTGGCCAGCCAGCCCTGGCCCTTCCCGTCCAGCCTGATGCTCGGCTTCATGGCCCGCGCCACCTCCACCGACATCGACGTCGACGGCGACGAGATCCACGAGGCCCGCTGGTTCTCCCGGGAGGAACTGCACGACGCCTTCGAGTCCGGCGAGGTGCTGCCGCCCTACGGCATCTCCATCGCGGCCCGCCTGATCGAGATGTGGTACGGCAAGCCGCTGCCGACGCGCAGCTTCATGTGAGACACAGAGCTTCCTCCCGGACGCAGCAGGGCGGCCCCCGAGAGCTCGGGGGCCGCCCTGCTGCGGTCACCGCGGAAACCCGCGGAGCGTCATGCGGCGAGCTTCTGCTTCACCTGGGCGAGCGACGGGTTCGTCAGCGTGCTGCCGTCCGCGAAGAGCACGGTCGGGACCGTCTGGTTTCCGCCGTTCGCCTTCTCCACGAAAGCGGCGGACTCGGGGTCCTGCTCGATGTTGATCTCGGTGTAGGCGATGCCCTCCCGGTCCAGCTGGCTCTTCAGCCGCCGGCAGTAGCCGCACCAAGTCGTGCTGTACATCGTCACAGTGCCCTGCATGTCTCTCGCGCTCCTCAGGCAGCTCGGTAAATCGTCCAGGGGAAGAACGTACGCGAGCCGTCCGCCATTCCCGGCAGGCGTGTCCACAGGCGACGGTGGCGCCTGCGCCACCGCCTGTGGCGTCTGCCGCATTGGTACGACTATCTGGGCACGCCTGTGGACAACCGGCACGGCAGTCCCGCACGACCTGGCAGCATGGCGGTGTGACAGCAGCAACGCACTCCACCCTCTTCCCGCAGACACCGGACTCGGCCGACGCGGTGCTCGAAGGGCTCGACCCCGAGCAGCGCGCGGTGGCCACCGCCCTGCACGGTCCGGTGTGCGTCCTGGCCGGAGCCGGCACCGGCAAGACGCGGGCGATCACGCACCGCATCGCCTACGGCGTACGCGCCGGCATCCTCCACCCCTCCAGCGTGCTCGCCGTCACCTTCACCAACCGTGCCGCCGGAGAGATGCGCGGCCGGCTGCGCCAGCTCGGCGCACACGGCGTCCAGGCCCGCACCTTCCACTCCGCCGCCCTGCGCCAGCTCCAGTACTTCTGGCCGAAAGCGATCGGTGGCGGCATGCCCCGTCTCGTCGACCGCAAGATCCAGCTCGTCGCCGACGCGGCCGCAAGCCTGGGCACCCGGCTCGACCGGGGTGAGCTGCGGGACGTCACCGCCGAGATCGAATGGTCCAAGGTCACCCAGACCATCCCCGCCGACTACCCGTACGCGGCCGCGAAGGCCGGCCGTGAGGCCCCCCGCGACCCCGCCGAGATCGCCCACCTCTACGCGGCCTACGAAGACCTCAAGCGCGACCGCGCCGTGATCGACTTCGAGGACGTCCTGCTGCTGACCGTCGCGATCCTGCAGGACCGGCACGACATCGCCGAACAGGTCCGCGCGCAGTACCAGCACTTCGTCGTCGACGAGTACCAGGACGTCAGCCCCCTGCAGCAGCGGCTGCTGGACCTCTGGCTCGGCGACCGCGACAACCTGTGCGTCGTCGGCGACGCCAGCCAGACCATCTACTCGTTCACGGGAGCAACGCCCGACCACCTCCTCGACTTCCGCACCCGGCACCCCGGCGCCACCGTCGTCAAACTCGTCCGCGACTACCGCTCCACCCCCCAGGTGGTCCACCTCGCCAACGGCCTGCTGGCCCAGGCCCGCGGCCGCGCCGCCGACCACCGGCTGGAACTCGTCTCCCAGCGCTCCGCAGGCCCCGAACCCGTCTACACCGAGTACACCGACGAGCCGGCCGAGGCCGAAGGCGCCGCCCGCCGCATCCGCGAACTGATCGACGCGGGCGTCCCCGCCGCCGAGATCGCCGTCCTCTTCCGTACGAACGCCCAGTCCGAGACCTACGAGCAGGCCCTCGCCGACGCCGGCGTCCCCTACCAGTTGCGCGGTGCCGAGCGCTTCTTCGACCGGCCCGAGGTGCGCAAGGCGGGCATCGCCCTGCGCGGCGCGGCCCGCTTCGGCGGCAACGACTCCCTGCTGGACGACGCCGTGGACCTGCCCTCCCAGGTGCGTGCCGTCCTGTCCGGGGAGGGCTGGACCATCGAGCCACCGGCCGGCTCCGGCGCCGTGAGAGAGCGCTGGGAGTCCCTCGCCGCCCTGGTGAGCCTCGCCCACGACCTCGCCGCCGCCAGACCCGGCGCCACCCTCGGCGACTTCGTGGCGGAGCTCGACGAGCGCGCGAACGCCCAGCACGCCCCGACCGTCCAGGGCGTCACCCTCGCCTCCCTGCACGCCGCCAAGGGCCTGGAGTGGGACGTCGTCTTCCTGGTCGGCGTCGCCGAGGGCATGCTGCCCATCACCTACGCCAAGACCGACGAGCAGACCGAGGAGGAACGCCGGCTGCTCTACGTCGGCGTCACCCGGGCGCGGGAACGGCTCCACCTCTCCTGGGCGCTGTCCCGGTCACCCGGCACCCGCCCCAACCGCAGGCCCAGCCGCTTCCTCGACGGACTGCGCCCGGGCACCACGCCCACCGTCGGCCGCACCGGCGCCGCCGCCACGGCAGGCATCGAGCGCGGGAGCACCACCGGAACCATCGCCGCCCCACGGCGTACCCAGCGCACCCCCGCCCGCTGCCGGGTCTGCGGCCGCACGCTCACCGACGCCGGCGAGATGAAGCTGATGCGCTGTGAGGACTGCCCCTCGGACATGGACGAAGGGCTCTACGAACGGCTGCGGGAATGGCGGGCCGTCCAGGCCGAGCACAGCGGACAGCCCGACTTCTGCGTCTTCACCGACCGCACGCTGATGGCCATCGCCGAGGCCCGGCCCGAGACTTCCGCAGAGCTCTCCCGCATCCCAGGCGTCCTCAGCCGCAAGCTGCGCAGCTACGGAACCGACGTTCTCGCCATCTGCGCAGGCCACGAGGCCGGGGAAGCCGACGAGGACGACTGATGCGAACTCGTCGAAAAAATAGTTTGCGCATGCCCCAGCAATCCCCATAGGTTCTAGGCACGGATGCAGCGGCCTTCTCGAAGACCCCGCCTCCGTGATGTACTTGCATACCCGAACGGACTGGTTCACCCCAGTCCCCTGAGACGCCGAGAGGAGGCGAGTCCAGTGATCAGCATCAACACCAGCACCATCAGCACGGCCAAACTGACCGATCGCTCGACCGTCTCCCTGTGCATGCTCGGCGCCTCCCACCAGGGCACCGGTGTGTCCGGCATTCGTGCCGACCGTCCGGCGTCCTCCCACGCTCTCGCGGGCCTTCCCGTCCGTGAGCGCAATGAGCGACCGACCAAGGCACTGGAAGCGGTAGCGGCACAGGCACAGGCCTATGCCTTTGCGGCGGCCGGTGCCGGATTCCGGAAGCAGACGACGCAGCACCACCTGATGTGGGCCTTCCGTGGGCCAGAACCCTGGAGTGATCCAGCCTGATCCGATCAGGCCGGCGCCTTCAGGGCCGCGGAACCCCATCCGGGATCCGCGGCCCTTCTGTTTTCCCCGAACGGGGACGACGGAGCGAAGGGGCCTCGGGACAAGAAAAGAACCCGGTACCAAGCCGACACCCGGTCAACCGGCCGGAACGACCAGACGAGGAAGACCAACCGTGCAACTCGAAGCGCACGCCCCGTCCGTACCGCCTTCGCAAACGATCCCCCCGCCCGGCCTCACGGAGGACTCCACCTTGACCCCCCTCACCGCGCTCACCGCGCTCGACGACGCCATCGAGAACCTCGGCGTACCCGTCCCCTGCCGCTCCTACGACCCGGAGGTCTTCTTCGCCGAGTCGCCGGCGGACGTCGAGTACGCCAAGTCCCTCTGCCGCACCTGCCCGCTGATCGAGGCCTGCCTCGCCGGCGCCAAGGAGCGGCGTGAGCCCTGGGGCGTCTGGGGTGGCGAGCTGTTCGTCCAGGGTGTCGTCGTCGCCCGGAAGCGGCCGCGTGGCCGCCCGCGGAAGAACCCGGTCACGGCATGAACACCGCAGGAACGATCGACCGTCCCCTCACGCACGACCCCCAGAAGCAGGCCCCGATGAAGCCGTCCACCAGCGAGCCCGCAGGCTCCGCGACCGAAGACGTCACCACCACCGGCGCGACCGAAGCGCGCCAGAACAGGACCCGAGAGATGCAACTCATGCAAGAAGCCCTGGCTCGTGCGCATATGCACGAGCGACTCCATGACGCCGTGCACGAACGCCGGGCCATGCGCCTGGCGGTCGCCCAGCGGATGCAGCGCCGGGCCGAGCGTGCCTCGCGGCGCGCCCGGCGCGCGCTCGCCATGGCGGTCATGCAGTAACGATCACACCGTCAGAAGCGGTGGCCTCCCGGTCAGGGAGGCGAAGCCTTCGCCCGCGGGGGCCGGTCCGACGAACGGACCGGCCCCCGCGGTGCGTTGTACGGCGATCCGCCGCGTGCGGAGTTATCGTCGCCAGGTGACGAGTCTTCCCGGAGGAAGTGATCAGGGCGGCTCCACCTCGGAGCGCCGTGTGCTCGTGTGCGCCCGCTGCGGCACCCCCGCCGACGGCCCCCCGCCGGCCACCTGGACCTGCTCCGTGGAGAACGGCGTCCGCCAGTACTTCTGCGACACCTGCTCAAGGGAGAACCTGAGGGCGATCGAGGGGCGGCTGGACTCGTCCTGGTGGTGAGCCTCGTTCGGGGGCCCTCCCCCCTCCCCCCTCCCCCTCCCTCCCCACCTCCAACGAACCCGGGTCACACCCGATTGCAGGCATCCGGGTCACCCACGGTCACCCGGGTCACCCCTTTCCAGGCGCCCGGGAACCCGATTCCAGGCACCCCGGTCACCCATTTCAGGCACCGGGACACCCCTTTCAGGCACCCCGGATCACGCCTCCGCCGCAGACTCCTCCTCGGTCAGTTCGTCACCAGGCGCGTCGAGGACGAATCCCGGCAGCCACTCCTCCAGTTCCTCGCGGAGCCGTACTGTCGCCCCCAGCTGGCACAGCACCCCGATGGTGCTCAGGGTCACCCGGTGGATCAGCAGATAGGCGGGCGGCAGGTTGAGCCGCTTGCCCAGCTGGTAGGCGGGGGAGCGGGGATCGGCGATGCGGGCGGCCTGGTTGCGCATCCAGGTGCGGTTGAAGCTGAACGCCTCGACCCGGGCCGGTTCGATGATCGGCAGCAGGTAGTCGAGGACCGCGTCGGGGTCCAGCTCTATGGACTCCTTCACGAATCCTTCCTCGCAGAGGAGTTCGTAGACCGTCTCGGCCTCGCCGTCCAGCGTCATGCGGAGCGAGATGCCGATCGGTGCCGGCAGACCGCCGGGCAGCCGGTCGACCGTGCCGAAGTCCAGGACGCCCAGGCGCCAGTCGTCCTCGCCGGCCGGGCCGCCGGGCAGCAGCCGGAAGTTGCCGGGATGCGGGTCGGCGTGCAGCAGGCCGGTGCGGGCCGGGCCCGAGAAGAGGAACCGGGCGAGGAGCTGGCCGGCGCGGTCGCGCTGCTCCGGGGTGCCGTCCGAGATCACCTCCGACAGCGGGATGCCGTCGATCCACTCGGTGACCAGGATCTGCTCGCACTGGTGCACCACCGCCGGGACCACCACGTCCGGGTCGTCGGCGAACTCCTCCGCGTGAACGGTCTGGGCCTGTGCCTCCAGAGCGTAGTCCAGCTCCTCGGAGACGCGGTCCCTCAGCTCCGCGATGAGCGGCTTGAGGTCCATGCCGGGAATCAGCGGCCCCAACAGGCGGGCGAAGCGGCTCAGTTGGCCCAGATCGGAGAGCAGGGCCTCGCCGGCGCCCGGGTACTGCACCTTGACCGCCACCTCACGGCCGTCGTGCCACACCGCCCGGTGCACCTGCCCGATGGAGGCCGCGGCGGCCGGCTTGTCCTCGAACTCCTCGAACAGATCGCGCCAGTCCGGACCGAGCCGCTCCGCGAGCACCGCGTGCACCGTGCGGGTCGGCATGGGCGGCGCCGCCTCCTGGAGTTTGGTCAGGGCGGCTCGGTAGGGTCCGGCGATCTCCTCGGGCAGCGCTGACTCGAAGACGGACAGGGCCTGCCCGAACTTCATCGCACCGCCCTTGAGCTCGCCCAGCACCTTGAACAGCTGCTCCGCCGTGCGCTGTTGCAGTTCACGACCGACGATCTCCGCGGACTCGCCCACGATCCGCTTGCCCAGCCCCCAGGTCGCCCGGCCGGCGATGCCGAGCGGGAGCGCGGCGAGCTTGGCGGTACGGGTGACCGCCTTCCGGGGAAGATCAGACATGCGCCCTCCAAGTCCCTGTCGGCCGCGTCGCGCCCGCTGTGCGTCGCCGCTCCGTCGACGGCCGTTGCACCGCCATTGTCTCGCGCGCTTCGCCGCCCGATGAGGAGTGCTCCGCTTTGGGTCTTTCCGCAGCGCCGCACCCGCATGCCGGATGCGGCCGGACCGGTCGCGCGTGCCAGTGCAGGCCGGGTGTTGACACCTCCCAGCGGGTGCCCGCAATGGAGGGCGACCCCCCGTCCAGGAAGGCGAGCGCGTGCGCCGAGGCCAGGCCGGCGACCGCCGTGGCCAACGTCAGATCGCAGGCCCCGACCCGGCGGGCCCTGGCGCACCGCCACTGGGCGGTCAGTCGCGGCCAGGCCGGGTCGCGGTCCCCGCGGTCGAGGTGCAGGCAGCCTGCGCAGCCCGACTCGCCGGGCAGGACGAGCGGTCCGACGATTCCGGTGCCCTCGACGACGCCGGCGTACAGGTGGGGCGTCCCGGAGGCCATGAGCGGCTCGGCTTCGGCCGGGTCCGGTGCGTGCACGGCGACGTCGTCCCGGGGGGTGAGGACCACCAGGGAGAGCCCGGGGTCCCGGGCGCCGGATCCGGGGGAGTGGGCGCGGCGCGGTGGGCGGTCGGGTGCCGCACGGCGCACGGCGGCCCGCGCCGCCGTGTCCCGGCGCTCGCCGAGTGACTCGGGGGGCAGCCCGCCCGGCGCCACGTCCCACGGCTCCACGTGCCCCACGTCGCGCACGTCGACCTCGCCGACCCCGGCGCCCGACAGGGTGGAGGCGAGCACCGCGCCGACCCGTCCCGCGCCCCGCACCTGCACGCGCAGTGCGCGGCGGGCGGCGAGCCGGGCGAGCGCGCCGCCGGGCTCGGCCGTGGTCAGGGACAGCGCGGCGAGGTCGGGGCGCAGCCGTCGCAGGACGTCCGTCCTGGCGCGCAGCGCGTCGGCGGCCCGGCCGCCGCCGCGCGCGTCGTCGACCAGGCCCGCGCGGGTCAGCCGTGCCAGGAGGGTGTCGACATGGCCGGACGGGAGCCGCATGCGGCGGCCCTCCGCGCGGAGCAGTGGCAGTGCGCGGGTGCCGTTGAGCAGATCCAGGAAGCCGTGTGTCGCCGGATCCATCGGTCCCAGTGTCAGGGCGTGCGCCGGGGTCATCCCGAACTGCACGGTCTCGCGATCACGCCAGCCGCGCCGTAGCGCGGGCTTCATCACCGGATGCATGACTGGCCCCCGTATCCCTTGACAGCATCGTGAACATCTCGGCGCCGGTGGAACCGGTCACGTTCCTCCGACGCCTGCAAGCATGCCGCGCCGGGCCGCCCGGCGCCGAGAGTTATCCACAGGTTGGGGGTGTTCGTCATATAAGAGGGTCGGGAGAAGTGTGTCAAAGCGGACACGTGGATCCCGTGAAACAGACACGCGGAGCCCCGTAAACCGGATGTGCGGATCAGTCGTAGGAATCATAGGAATCAAACGCATGGTGGGGGATCGGCATCGAACCGTTCGGGAGCCGGGACTTCGGCCACGCCCAGCGGGTAACGTCGGGGCGTGCCCGCCGACCCACTGCACCGCGCCGGAAAGCCACAGCGCAGCACGACGAGCCAGCCACCCGGCGGCTCGGGGGCGAGCGCGATCGAGGTCCGCAGGAGTTCCCGGCGCCGCCGGACGGTCTCCGCGTACCGCGAGGGCGATCGCACCGTCGTACTGATCCCCGCCCGGATGTCGAAGGCGGAGGAACAGCGCTGGATCACCGTCATGCTCGACAAACTCGCCGCCCAGGAGAGCCGGCGGGTTCTCGGCGACGCCGAGCTCGCCGAGCGTGCCGAGCGGCTGTCGGACCAGTACTTCGACGGCCGGGCCCGTCCCGCCTCCGTACGCTGGGTCACCAACCAGAACACGCGCTGGGGTTCGTGCACCCCGGCGGAGGGCAGCATCCGGCTCTCGCACCGGCTGCAGGGGATGCCGGAGTACGTCGTCGACTACGTCCTCTGCCATGAGCTGGCCCATCTGCTGGTCCCCGGTCACGGGGCGGACTTCTGGCGGCTGCTGGAGGCATATCCGCGCACCGAGCGGGCCCGTGGCTACCTCGAAGGGGTGGTCGCCGCGGAACGGCTGCCGCATGTGCCCGGGGTGCGCGGGGAGTGAGCCCGGCGCTGTCCGTCCTCCTCCGGGTGCGGTTGTGTACCGGGTCTGTACCGGCTGCGTCCGCCGTCGGACTTTGCCGTTAGCCTGGCGCGACGCACTCACATTCGGGATGGGGGACGGTCGTTACGCATGGCCAGGGAATTCCAACGCGGCCACAAGGCCAGGATCAGTGACCTGACGGCGGGCACGGATCTGTACGTAGGCGTGCAGATCTCCGCACCCGGGCTGACCTTCGACATCAGCTGCTTCGGTCTGGACGCCGACGAGCGCCTCTCGGACGACCGGTACTTCGTCTTCTTCAACCAGCCGAAGTCCCCCGAGGAGTCCATCCAGCTGCTGGGTGCCCAGGCGGGCGACACCGAGTCGTTCCGGGTCACCCTGGACCGGATCCCGTCGCACATCCGCAAGCTGTCCTTCACGGCGACCGTCGACGGCGCCGGGCAGATGTCGCAGATCGCCCCCGGCTACCTGCGCATCGTGGCGGGCGGCGAGGAGGTCGCGCGGTACGCGTTCAACGGCGCGGAGTTCTCCACCGAGCGGGCCGTGATGCTCGGCGACATCTACCTGAAGGACGTGTGGCGGTTCGCCGCCGTCGGACAGGGCTTCGACGGCGGTCTGGAGGCGCTGCTGAAGAACTTCGGCGGCGAGGTGCTGGAGGAGGAGGCGCCGGCCGCCCCGCAGCAGCCGCAGACCGGTGCCGTCCCCGGCTTCGCCCCGCCCGCCCAGGCCGCGACCCCGCCCCCGTTCGCCGCCCCGCCCGCCCCCGCGCCGGCTGCCGCGCCCGCTCCGGCACCTGCGCCTGCCGCTCCCGCGCCGCAGCCCGCCGCCCAGGGCTTCGCCCCGCCGTCAGGAGCCACGCCCCCGCAGGGCTTCACCCCGCCGCCCGGCCAGACCCCGCAGAGCCACACGCCGCCCCCGCCCCACGCACCGGCCCCGGCGCCCGCGCCGAACGTGCACGCCGCGCCGACGGTCATCGCTCCCCTGACCCCGCCCGCCGGTGGCACCGTCCCGCCGCCGGCCCCGGCACCCGCACCGTACGGCCAGCCCCCGCATCAGCCGTACGGCCAGCCGCCCCAGCAGCACTCCTACGGCGGCCAGGCGACCGCGCCGATGCCCCCGGGCTACGGCCAGCAGCCGCCCTCCTACGGCGGTCATCCCGCCCCGCCGATGTCCCCGGGCTACGGGCACCAGCAACCCGGCGGCCACGGCGTGCCGCAGGGCGCCCCGCAGGGCGGTGCCGGTGTGGCGGCCGCGCTGCACATGTACAAGGAGACGCCGACCGGGCAGCGCTGGACGCAGCAGAACAAGAAGCTCATCCGCGTCGACCTCGGCATCGGCGGGCAGCCCGTGCTGGCCAGGCAGGGCAGCATGGTGCTCTACCAGGGCAAGGTCGACTTCGGCTACAAGGGCGCCGGATTCGCCGGACGGATCGTCGGCCACGCCACCGGCCAGGAGATGCAGCTGATGCGCTGCACCGGCAACGGCCAGGTGTTCCTCGCCGAGAACTCCACCCATCTGCACCCCGTCGAGCTGCAGGGCGACGCGATCTGCGTCTCCGCCGAGAACGTCCTCGCCTTCGACGAGAGCCTGCACCACGAGGTGCGCCGCATCGAGGGCCACGGCATCCCCGGTGGGGCGCTGTTCACCATGCAGTTCCAGGGCACCGGCACGATCGTCGTCAAGACGCACGGCACGCCCGTGGTCCTGCCGGTCACGCCGACCACCTTCGCCGACTGCAACGCGGTCGTCGCCTGGTCGGCCGCCTCCCAGGTGATCGTCTCCAGCCAGGTCCGCATGCGCCGCAACGCCTACCCGGGCGACACCGGCGAGAGCGTCAACCTCCAGTTCCGGGGCGCGCCCGGCAACTTCATCGTCGTCCAGCCGTACGAGGTCTAGAGGGAGCCCGTCATGAACCAGCCGCTCGCGGGCTACGCCCCCGCACCCGTCACCGCCCGCATGGAGAACCACGGCAGCCACATGCTGAAGGTCGCCATGCAGACCGGAAACGACCTCCTCGCGCGCGTGGGCTCGATGGTCGCCTACGAAGGCTTCGTCCAGTACGAGCCCAACCCGCCGGCCGTCCGCCAGATCGCCCGCGACTGGATCACCGGCGAGGGCGCGCCGCTGATGAAGTGCACCGGGGACGGCCTGCTCTACCTCGCCGACTACGGTGCGAACGTCGTCGTGATCAACCTCAACGGCGACGGCATCTCCGTCAACGCCACCAACCTGCTCGCCTTCGACGCGCACCTCAGCTGGGGCGTGGAACGGGTCAAGGGGCTCGCGAAGTTCGCCGGGCAGGGCCTGTGGAACACGAGGATCTCCGGGCAGGGCTGGGTCGCGCTGACCTCCCGCGGCGAGCCGATCGTCGTCGACTGCGGCGGCGGTGAGGACGAGACGTACGTCGACCCGGACGCGCTCGTCGCCTGGTCGCCGAACCTGAAGGTGAAGGGCAAGCGCAGCTTCAAGGCGCAGTCGCTGATCGGCCGGGGCAGCGGTGAGGCCTACCAGATGGCGTTCTCCGGTCAGGGCATCGTCGTCGTCCAGCCCAGCGAGGACAGCACCGACCGCATCCGGATCCGGGGCTGAGGGGGAGTCAGTAAGCCATGCAGAGCCCGCTTTTCGCGCACAACGACCTCCAGACCCAGGAACGCTGGAGCCTGCAGAACGCGCAGCTGCTCCGCGTCACCCTGGAGGGCCATGACGACATCCTCGCCCGCAAGGGCGCCATGGTCGCCTACCAGGGGCTGATGGAGTTCGACGCCGAGTACCAGAGCAACAACCAGGCACGCGCGCGTGCGTACACCGGCGAGGGCCTGGACCTGATGCGCTGTCACGGGCAGGGCACGGTGTATCTCGCCAACCTCGCCCAGCACGTGCACATCATGGATGTCGAGCAGGACGGCCTGACCGTCGACAGCTCCTACGTCCTCGCCACGGACTCCTCGCTGCACCACGAGGTCATCGCCGTCGACAGCCTCTACGGCATCTCCGGGTCCGGCAAGTACCAGCTGAACATCACCGGACGCGGCAAGGTCGCCCTGATGACCTCGGGCGCGCCGCTGCTGATGCAGGTCACACCGGACAGGTACGTCAACTGCGACGCGGACGCGATCGTCGCCTGGTCCACCGGGCTGCGCGTGCAGATGCAGGCCCAGACCCATTCCTCCGGAGTGTGGCGCCGGCGCGGCAACACCGGTGAGGGCTGGGAGCTGAGCTTCATGGGTTCCGGGTTCGCGCTGGTCCAGCCCAGCGAGCTGCTGCCGCCGCAGAACGCGGTGATCGGGCAGGGTCTCGCCGCGCAGTTCGGCATGGGGCAGCACGGGGCGCGGGGACAGAACCAGGGCAACGTCTGGAGCTGACCGTCCAGGAAACAAACGTAAGGGGCGGCCGCTCATGCGGACGCCCCTTACACGTTCAGAGCCTGGCGCGTGTCGCCTCCAGCAGGCGTACGACCGACTCGTCGGCCACCGCCGCCACCTCGTCGTAGGCGAACCAGCGCAGGTCGAGGGACTCGTCGCTGATCGTGTGCTCGGCGTCCGCGGGGGCCAGGGCCGCGTACTGGACGTCGTAGTGCCAGTGGCACGGCGCCGGGATCGGATGCCGGTCCAGGCGCACCGGGCCGCCGGGCAGCAGGGTCAGCCCCAGGACGCCGGACTCCTCCGTGGCCTCGCGCAGGGCCGCGGCGGCGAGCGAGGCGTCGCCCGGCTCGCAGTGGCCGCCCATCTGCAGCCACATCCGCAGCTTCCTGTGCAGCGTGAGCAGTACCCGGCCGCGCCCGGGATCGACCACCAGGGCGCTCGCCGTGACATGGCCCGCGTGGCAGGCCTTCCACATGCCGTCCGGGTGGGCCGCCAGATGGTCCAGGTAGTCCTGGCGCAGCTCGTCCTGGTCCTCGTACCCCTTCAGCACGAGGACCGCGTCGTCATGCAGGCTCACTCGGTGTCGTCGCCCTCGCCGTCGTCGTCCTTCTTGCGCAGGTCCGGCTTGCCCTGCGAGCCGCCGGCGGCCTCGCCCAGCATCTTGTCCAGCTCGGAGAAGTCCAGCTGCTCGCGGTGCACGAAGCCGTCCGGGTCGTCCAGGTCGGTCGCCGTCGGCAGCATGTCCGGGTGGGCCCACAGGCCGTCCCGGCCGTCGACCCCGCGCGCGTCCGTGAGCGAGGCCCACAGACGGGAGGCGTCGCGCAGCCGGCGCGGGCGCAGCTCCAGACCGATTAGCGTGGCGAACGTCTGCTCGGCGGGGCCGCCCGTGGCCCGGCGGCGGCGCAGGGTCTCGCGCAGGGCGTCGGCGGACGCCAGACGGGGCTTCGCGGCCGCGTGGACCACCGCGTCCACCCAGCCCTCGACGAGCGCCAGAGCGGTCTCCAGACGGGCCAGGGCGGCCTTCTGCTCCGGGGTGTCCTCCGGCTGGAACATGCCCTGCTGGAGTGCGTCCTGCAGTTGCTCGGGGTTCTGCGGGTCGAACTGGCCGACCACGTCCTCCAGCTTCGCGGTGTCGACCTTGATCCCGCGCGCGTACCCGTCGACCGCGCCGAACAGGTGCGAGCGCAGCCACGGCACATGCGCGAACAGACGCTGGTGGGCGGCCTCGCGCAGGGCCAGGTACAGCCGCACCTCCTCCTGCGGCACGCCGAGGTCCTTGCCGAAGGCCTCCACGTTGGCCGGGAGCAGCGCGGCCTTGCCGGCCGGGCCGAGCGGCAGACCGATGTCGGTGGACCCGACGACCTCGCCCGCGAGCACGCCGACGGCCTGCCCGATCTGGGTGCCGAACATGGCGCCGCCCATCGAGCGCATCATGCCGATCAGCGGGCCCGCCATGGCCTGCATCTCCTCCGGCAGGACGTCGCCCATGGCGGCGCCGACCCGCTCGGCGACCGGGTCGACCAGCTCCTGCCAGGCGGGCAGGGTCGCCTCGACCCACTCCGCACGGGACCAGGCGACCGCCGAGGCGGAGCCCGATGGCAGGGACGTCGCGTCGTCCAGCCACAGGTCGGCCAGGCGGACGGCCTCCTCGACCGCCCTGCGCTCGGCCGGGCCGACGCTCGCGTCCTTCGTGCCGTCCGGGCTGCCCTGGGCGACCGTCTGGCGGGCGATCTGCTTGGCCATGTCCCAGTTCACCGGGCCGCCCTCGTAGGAGAGCATCTGGCCCAGCTGCTGGAACGCGGCGCCCAGGTCGGTGGGGTTCAGCGACCCGAACATCGCTGCGAGCGGATTGTCGGCGCCGGGGCCGCCAAAGCCTCCGGCTCCGGGCAGGCCGCCGAAGCCGAACGGGTTGGCCGGTCCCTGCCCACCACCGCTCTGCTGGTCCTTCTTCTTGCCCTCGTCGCCGTCCTCCGGCTCCTCCGGCGGAAGACCGAAACCGAATGGGGTGTCACTCACGGGATTCCTCGGCTGGTAAGGCCGCCGGTTCTCTCCGGCGGCGCGGCTGCCCGACAACACCACCCAGCGTAGACACCCGGACCCGATCGGGCCTCGGTGCTTCACCCACGGAAGGCCTGCGGCAGGATGGATACACCTGGTACGTACGCGTCACTCGCGCCCGTACTGAAGACAACCGCTGGAGACGCCCGGTGAGTTCCCCAGATCCGCAGGTTCGCGCAGCGCGAAACCCTTCAACCCCTCCCGCGGTGCGCGGACCCGTCGTCGCGGTCACCGGCGCCGCCACCGGTGTCGGCGCCCTGCTCACCGAGCGGCTCGCCGCCTCCGAGGAGGTCAAGCAGGTCATCGCGATCGACGAGCGGCGCGGCGAGTGCGCCGAGGCGCAGTGGCACATCCTCGACGTCCGCGACCCTGCCATCGCGGACAAGCTGCGGGGCGCCCACGTGGTCGTCCACCTCGCGCTCGACCTGGACCTGGAGACCGATCCGGCCGCTCGCACCGCTTACAACGTCCGGGGGACGCAGACCGTGCTGACCGCCGCCGCGGCGGCCGGCGTGCACCGGGTCGTGCTGTGCACCTCGGCCATGGTCTACGGCGCGCTGCCGGACAACGAGCTGCCCCTTTCGGAGGACGCCGAGCTGCGCGCGACCGCCGAGGCCACCGGGGTGGGCGACCTGCTGGAGATCGAGCGGCTGGCCCGGCGGGCGCCGCGCGCGCACCCGGGGCTGAACGTCACCGTCGTACGGCCCGCGGTGCTGGTCGGGGGCACGGACACCGCCCTGACCCGGTACTTCGAGTCGCCGCGGCTGCTGGTCGTCGCCGGGTCGCGGCCCGCGTGGCAGTTCTGCCACGTCGAGGACCTGTGCAGTGCCCTGGAGTACGCCGTCCTGGAGAAGGTCGACGGGGAACTGGCCGTCGGCTGCGACGGGTGGCTGGAACAGGAGGAGGTCGAGGAGCTCAGCGGGATCCGGCGGATGGAGCTGCCGTCGGCGGTGGCGCTGGGCGCGGCGGCCCGGCTGCACCGGATCGGGCTCACGCCGTCACCGGCGGGGGATCTGGCGTACACGATGTACCCGTGGGTGGTCAGCGGGAGCCGGCTGCACGACGCCGGGTGGCGGCCTCGGTGGACCAACGAGGAGGTCCTCGCGGAGCTGCTGGAGGAGGTCTCCGGGCGGCACACGGTGGCCGGACGGCGCCTCGGGCGCAAGGACGCGACGGCCGCGGGCGCCGCGGGAGCCACGGTGGCGCTGCTCGGCGCCGCCGCTGTGGTCCGGCGCGCCCGGAAGGCCCGGCGGCGCGCGTGAGCCGGGTGGGCGGGGTGCCGCCGGGCCCCCGCCACGTCGTAGGACACTCCAAACGTCCCCGCGCGCGTGCCTGGTGAATCTCGTATTCCCCGCTGTCACAGGCGTGCGGCACGATGGGGGCATGGCACACGCGAACGAGCACCCCGGTGAGCAGGCGGCGCAGGATCCCATCAAGCTGATCGGTGTCCGGGAGACCGCCCTCTCCGTGGACGAGGTGTTCCGGGCCGTCGGGGACGACGCGGCCGGGGGCATCGCCCTGTTCGTGGGGACCGTCCGCAACCACGACGCGGGTGCGGACGTGGACGCGCTCGGGTACTCCTGCCATCCCAGTGCCGAGGCCGAGATGCGACGGATCGCCGAGAAGGTGGTGGCCGCCTATCCGGTGCGGGCGCTGGCCGCCGTGCACCGGGTGGGGGACCTGCGGATCGGGGATCTCGCCGTGGTCGTCGGCGTCGCCTGTCCGCACCGGGCCGAGGCCTTCGACGCCTGCCGCAAGCTGATCGACGACCTCAAGCACGAGGTGCCCATCTGGAAGCACCAGAGGTTCTCCGACGGCACGGAGGAATGGGTGGGGGCCTGCTGACGGCTGCCGCGGCCCCGCCTCGCTCCCACCCGCACTCCTGCGTCACTCGGAGCACATGGACGACTCCATGTTGCGTAACCGGCACCCTCGCGTGAGCGTTGTCAGTGCGGATGGTTAATCTGCTGATCAGTCAGTTGCGGACGCTCGTGGCGTTGGGAGGTCGGCATGGGGGCGCTTGTCTGGCTGCTGATTCCGCTTGTGGCCGCGATCGGCGGCGGACTGTGGGGCAGTTGGGCCAATCGGACTCGTAAGGTGCGCGGCGACGGGCCGGAGCTGGACGGCTATGCCCGGTTCCGCGAGGCCATGGAGAGATCCCACACGGGTGCCGGCGGCGCGTGACGGGGGTGCCCTGACGGTGCGCTGACAGAGGCGTCCCGTACTGTCGTGGCATGCCACGCCGCACCGCGACGATGCTCGCCTCCACCCTCATGCTGATCGCGCTCCTGTGCGCGGGAGTGCTCATCCCCGTGCCGTACGCGGAGATGTCTCCCGGCCCGACCGTGAACACGCTCGAGGACCATGACGGCGAGCCGGTGCTGCAGATCTCCGGGCACAGGACGTACCCGACCGACGGCCACCTGAACATGACGACCGTCCGGGTGACCAGCGCGGACTTCCGCATGAACCTGGTACAGGCCGTCTACGGCTGGCTGGACCCCGACACCAAGGTCGTCCCGCACGACACGCTCTACCCGAGCGGGACGACCGAGGAGCAGTCCTCACAGCAGAACGCCGAGGAGTTCAGCCAGTCCCAGGAGAGCGCCAAGGTCGCCGCACTGAAGGAACTGGGCATCCCGGTGAAGTCCTGGGTGATCGTCTCCACCGTCATCAAGGGCTCACCCGCCGAGGGCCGGCTGCACGCCGGTGACGTGATCAAGGCCGTCGACGGCACGGTGGTGAAGCAGCCCTCCGACGTCGCCAAGCTCGTCACCAAGCACAAGCCCGGGCAGAACGTCGTCTTCACCGTCGTGCCCGTCAAGGACCAGGCCGCCGCCGAGAAGGCACACCGGACGGCGGCGAAGACGCAGGACGTCACCCTCACCACCAAGCCCTCCGACGACACCGGGCCCAAGCGCGCCATCGTCGGGATCTCGGCCGGGACCGACCACACCTTCCCGTTCAGCATCGACATCAAGCTCGCCGACGTCGGCGGGCCCAGCGCCGGTCTGATGTTCGCCCTCGGCATCTACGACAAGCTGACTCCGGGCAGCCTGACCGGCGGCAAGTTCGTCGCCGGCACCGGCACCATCGACGACGACGGCACCGTCGGGCCGATCGGCGGCGTCGAGATGAAGACCGTCGGCGCGCGCGACAGGGGCGCCCAGTACTTCCTGACGCCCGCCGACAACTGCGCCGCCGCCGCCAAGGACACCCCGAGCGGGCTGAAGCTGGTCAAGGTCAGGACGATCGGGGACGCGCTCGACGCCCTGAAGGACATCCGCAGCGGTAACACCGCGGCGCTGCCCCAGTGCACCACCAAGGGCTGAGCGGCACGCACGCGCGACGGTGACACACGGCTGGGGGCGCCCCTCGCGGCAGGGGCGCCCCCATCGCCGTACCGAACCGGGCGGGGCCGCGCGGCGAAGCGGGCGGGGTCAGTCCTCGAACGTCGCCGCCAGGGCCTCGGCCAGGCCCGGCACCAGGTCGGGGCCGGTCAGGACCTCCGTCGGGGAGTCCTTCTCACGCAGCCGCAGCGCCGACTCGCGGCCGCCGTCGCGCAGCACCGCGACCGTCATGCGGACCTCCTGCCGCTCGGGGTGCTCGGCGACCCACCTGGTCAGCTTGGCCTCGCTCAGGTTCTTCGGGACCTGCGCCTCGGCGGACGGCGGCAGCATCAGGCGCTCCACCGAGAGCGCGCAGCCGACCACCGCGTCGGGCCAGGCGATGGTGCCGAGGAAGTCGTCCAGCGGCTTGCCGGACGGGATCTCGTCCTGCTCGATCGGGGTGAGACCGGTGGAGGCGGACTCGTCCTCAAGGCCCAGCTGGGCCGCGAGCGCGGGTTCCTGAGCCCGTAGCCGTGCGGTGTCGACAAGGGCGAAGAGGCGGGCGGGCTGGTCCCAGCCGAGGCCGGAGACGTACTCGTCGATCTCGAGTACGGCCCGGGTGAGCGGGCTCGCTGCCATGGGAGTGTTGGACATGGTCACAATCCTGCCTCGTTCCCCGCCCGAATCGGGAACCGAGCAAAGCGTGAGTAAGTTGCATAGGTGTGGGTCCGCGATCACGGGGGGCCACGGCGGGTCCGCGAACACGAGGGCCTGACGGATCGACAGCGAACTTCGAGGTGCGCACCTTGGCTTTCCAGATGCCGGACCGCGGCGGAGGCCCGACGGGGCCGCGGATCAGAGCGGGACGACCGTCCCGCGGTGTCCGGACCCTGCTGATGACGCTGGGCGTCCTGGCCGTCCTCGGCATGGCGTTCACCATGTTCGCGGGCTTCTGGACGGACTGGCTGTGGTACCGGTCGGTGCACTACTCGTCGGTGTTCACGACCACACTGTGGACCAAGATCGGCCTCTTCTTCGTCTTCGGTGTGCTGATGGCGGTCGCGGTGGGGGTCAACATCTGGCTGGCGCACCGGCTGCGGCCCCCGCTGAGCGCCATGTCCATGGAGCAGCAGAGCCTCGACCGCTACCGGATGGGCATCGCGCCGTACAAGAAGTGGCTGCTGCTCGCCGTCACCGCGCTCGTCGGGCTGATCGCCGGCGCCTCCGCGGCCGGCCAGTGGCGGACCTGGCTGATGTGGGTCAACGGCGTGCCCTTCCACCAGAAGGATCCCCAGTTCCACCTCGACGTCTCCTTCTACGCCTTCGATCTGCCCTGGTACCGCTTTCTGCTCGGCTTCGGCTTCGCCACCGCCATCCTGTGCCTGATCGCCGCCGCGCTCACGCACTATCTGTACGGCGGGCTGCGCGTCACCAGCCCCGGCGCGAAGGCCACCGCCGCCGCGACCGGGCACCTGTCGGTGCTCCTCGGCGTCTTCGTCGCCCTCAAGGCGGTCGCCTACTGGCTCGACCGGTACGGCCTGGCCGTCAAGTCCAGCGACTTCAAGGCGACCGGCCAGTGGACCGGCCTGCGCTACGTCGACGCCAACGCCTATCTGCCGGCGAAGACGATCCTGTTCTGCATCGCCGTCATCTGCGCGCTGCTGTTCTTCGCCACACTGTGGCGGCGCACCTGGCAGCTGCCGGTCATCGGCTTCGGCCTGATGGTCCTGTCGGCCGTCCTGATCGGCGGCCTGTACCCGGCGATCGTGCAGAAGTTCCAGGTCCAGCCCAACGAGCAGGCCAAGGAAGCCCCGTACGTCCAGAAGAACATCGAGGCCACCCGCGAGGCGTACGGCATCGACGACACCAAGGTCACCGAGTACGCCGGCAAGTCCACGGCCACGGACAGGCCCAGGCTGCGCAGTGACGCGGACGCCGCGGCGAGCATCCGGATCATGGACCCGAACATCGTCTCGCCGACGTTCCAGCAGGCGCAGCAGATGAAGAAGTACTACGCCTTCCCGACCAACCTGGACGTCGACCGGTACTCCGCGAAGGACGGCGCGGACGCCACGGCGCAGGACACGGTCATCGGGCTGCGCGAGCTGAACCTGGACGGCGTCCCGAGCAACAACTGGATCAACGACCACTTCCGCTACACGCACGGTTACGGCGTGGTCGCCGCCAAGGGCACCGAAGCCGACGACCAGGGCCAGCCGGTCTTCACCGAGTCCGGCCTGCCGTCCAAGGGCGACCTCGGCGCGTGCCAGCAGGGCGTCTACTACGGCGAGAAGACCACCACGTACTCCATCGTCGGCGGACCGCAGCAGGAGGTCGACTACTCGAGGGACGACGGCACCGAGAAGACCACCAGGTACACCGGCAAGAGCGGCGTCAACCTCGACAATCCGATCAACCGGGCCGCGTACGCGGTGGCGTTCAACGAGCCGCAGATCCTCTACTCCGGCGCGATCGGCAAGGGCTCGCGGATCCTGTACAACCGCACGCCCAAGGAGCGCGTGGAGGCGGTCGCTCCCTGGCTGACCATCGACGGGGACGCCTACCCGGCGGTCGTGGACGGCCACATCCAGTGGATCGTCGACGCGTACACCACGTCGAACGGCTACCCGTACTCCTCCCGTACGACCCTGGGCGACACGACGGCCGACTCGCTCACCGCCGCCAACAACAACCGCGCGGTGGTGGCCCAGCAGAACCAGGTCAACTACATCCGCAACTCGGTGAAGGCGACCGTCGACGCGTACACCGGCGAGGTCAGGCTGTACCAGTGGGACACCCAGGACCCCGTGCTGAAGACCTGGATGAAGGCGTTCCCGGGCACGGTGCAGCCGAAGAACGCCATCTCCAAGGACCTGCTGGCCCATCTGCGCTATCCGCAGGACCTGTTCAAGGTCCAGCGCGAACTGCTCTCCCGCTACCACGTGACGGACGCGCAGACGTTCCTCACCGGCAGCGAGGTCTGGCAGGTGCCCGACGACCCGACCAACGACTCGGGCAGCGCGGTGCCGCCGTACTACCTGAGCATGAAGATGCCGGACCAGAGCAGGCAGACGTTCTCGCTGACGACGACGTTCACGCCGAACGGCCGGGACAACCTCAGCGCGTTCATGGCGGTCGACTCCGACCCGGGCACCAGTGACTACGGCAAGATCAGAATCCTGAAACTGCCGACCAGTACGACGGCCGACGGTCCCAAACAGGTGCAGAGCCAGTTCAACTCCCGGCCGGACATCGCCGAGACGATCAGCCTGCTCACCCGCGGGCACTCCAAGGTCGAGTACGGCAATCTGCTGACCGTACCGCTGGACGGCGGGCTGCTGTACGCGGAGCCGGTCTACGTCCTCGGCGGCAAGCTGAAGTACCCCCTGCTGGGGAAGGTGCTGGTCACCTACAACGGCAAGACGGCGTTCGAGGACACCCTCGACGAGGCGCTCAACAAGGTGTTCGGCGTGGAGGGTTCGACCACCACGCCACCGGACACCGGCACCACCAACCCGCCGTCGTCCACCAACCCGACAGTCCAACAGGCCCTGGCCGACGCGCAGAAGGCGTACGACGCGGGGCAGAAGGCCCTGCAGGGGACGAACGGGCCGGACTGGGCCGCGTACGCCAAGGCCCAGAAGGACCTGAAGGACGCGCTGCAGCGGGCGCAGGAGGCGGAGGCCAGGGCCGGCCAGTCCGGCGGCGGCAAGAACGGGAGCGGGAAAAAGAGTTGATCAAGCGCACCCCGTGTCGTGATACGGTTGACACGCAACGGCGCGGGGTGGAGCAGCTCGGTAGCTCGCTGGGCTCATAACCCAGAGGTCGCAGGTTCAAATCCTGTCCCCGCTACTGCAGTCGAAGGCCCGGATCCCCAAGGATCCGGGCCTTCGTGGTGTGCGAACTCATGTACTGGGGGGAGGGACGGCCGCGCCGCCGTGGGGAGTTGAGGACGGTGTGTTTGACTTGTCGTCCTGTGGGCATGTCGACAAAACGCTGAAGTGACCTCACGGGCTGCGGTATACCGGGTGTACCCAGGTGCAGGTGGTGCGACGATGGACGTTATGGGGGACAAGGCAACTCTGTTCGAGTCAGGGCGATTTGTGCAGACTTCCGGTGAGGAGCCGACCCGCGACGAGCTGAGCGAGATGGGGGACGCCGCGGAGGAGGTGCGCCTCGGGCTGGCCGCGCAGAGCGGCGACGCCGAGGCGGCGAGCGTCCTCGGAGCCATGCGGCTGCGCCGCGGCGACCTCGACGGAGCCGAACCCCACCTGCGGGCCGCCACCGCGGCCGGCGACCGGGCCGCCGCCAACAATCTGGGTGTCCTGCTGCACCAGCGCGGCTACCCCGAGGAGGCCGCCGGCTGGTGGCGCATCGCCGCCGTCGCCGGTTCCGCCGCCGCCGCGCACGCGCTGGGCCGTTACCACCGTGAGCGCGGGGACGAACCCGCCGCCGAGTACTGGCTGCGCCAGTCCGCCGAGCAGGGCCACGTCCTCGGCGCCTACGCGCTCGCCGACCTGCTGGAGCACCGCGGGGACGTCGGCGCCGAGCACTGGATGCGCGCCGCGGCCGAGCGCGGCCACCGGGAGGCCGCCTACCGGCTGGCGCGCGCGCTCGACCAGCGGGCCGCGGGAGAGGACGAGGCCGGGTCCGACAACGCTGTCGAGGAGGCCGAGCAGTGGTACCGGCAGGCCGCCGCACGCGGTCACCGGCGTGCCGCGCTGCACCTCGGGGCGATCCTGGAGAAGCGCGGGGAGCTGAAGGAGGCCGGGCGCTGGTATCTGACCTCCGCCAAGGACGGCGAGTTCCGGGCCGCCTGCGCGCTGGGCTTTCTGCTGCGCGACGCCGGGGACACCGAGAGCGCGGCCGTGTGGTGGCTGCGCGCCGCTCAGGAGGGCGACGGCAACGCGGCCAACGCGCTCGGCGCGCTGCACGCCGAGCGCGGCGAGACGCAGACGGCCGAGCGCTGGTACCGGGCGGCCCTGGACGCCGGTGACGACAACGGCGCCTACAACCTCGGGTTGCTCTGCGCCGAGCAGGGACGGACCGCGCAGGCCGAGCAGTGGTACCGGCGGGCCGCCTACGCCGGGCACCGGGAGGCCGCCAACGCGCTCGCCATCCTGCTGCTCCAGGGCAGCGACACCACCGGCGCCGAGCCGTGGTTCTCCAAGGCCGCGGAGGCCGGCAGCGTGGACGCCGCCTTCAACCTCGGCATCCTCTACGCCGGGCGCGGCGAGGAGGCCACGGCGCTGCGCTGGTACGAGCGGGCGGCCGCCGCCGGGCACACCGAGGCCGCGCTCCAGGTCGGGATCGCCCGGCTGCGCGGGGGCGAGGAGCAGGAGGCCGAGCGGCATCTGCGGTGCGCGGCCGGCGGGGGCAGCGCGGAGGCGGCGTACCGGCTGGCGGCGCTGCTCGACGCTCGGCGGCCGCCGGAGCCGGCGCACGAGCTCGGCGAGACCGTGCACGAGAAGACCGAGTGCGAGGAGTGGTACGAGCGGGCGGCGACCCAGGGGCACCGGCGGGCGCAGGTGCGGGTCGGCATGCTCGCGGCGGCACGGGGTGACGTGGTCGAGGCGGCGCGCTGGTACCGGTCGGCGGCGGAGGCCGGGTCGCGCAACGGCGCCTTCAACCTCGGGCTGCTGCTGGCGCGGGAGGGGAGCGAGCCGGAGGCGGCGGTGTGGTGGACCCGCGCGGCCGACGCCGGGCACGGCCGGGCGGCACTGCGGCTGGCCCTTGTCTACGCGCGTCGGGGTGAGCTGGCGGAGGGGCAGAAGTGGGCCGACCGCGCGGTCGAGCTGGGACCGGCGGAGGTCTCGGAGCGGGCGGGGCGGCTGCGGGATGCGCTGCGGGAGGAACTGTCGGCGTGAACGAGTGAGCCCGGCCACGTCCCGGGTAATCGATTTGCTTCCGTCGACCCCCCTCACGTAATGTCGTGTTCACCGACGCGGGGTGGAGCAGCTCGGTAGCTCGCTGGGCTCATAACCCAGAGGTCGCAGGTTCAAATCCTGTCCCCGCTACTGAAGGCCGAGGGCCGGAATCCAGAGATGGGTTCCGGCCCTCGGTGTTTGTGTGGGCGATGCGTGATGCGCGTGCGACACGCAAAGAGCCCCGGCGGTCGCCGGGGCTCCGAAGAGGCGGCGGGTCACGCCTTCGCGCAGTCCGGGCACAGCCCCCGGTACGTCACCTCGACGTCCGACACGGTGAAGCCGAAGCGTTCGGTGTCGGGCAGGTCGGCGAGCGGGTTGCCCGTGGGGTGGACGTCACGGATCGCACCGCACCGGGCGCAGACCAGGTGGTGGTGCGGCCGGTGCGCGTTCGGGTCGTAGCGCTTGGCGCGTCTGTCCGTCGCGACTTCCAGCACCTCGCCGAGGGAGACCAGCTCACCCAGCGTGTTGTAGACGGTCGCCCGGGAGATCTCGGGCAGCTTCGCGACAGCCCTCGCATGGACCTCGTCGGCCGTCAGATGGACGTGCTCGCCGTCGAGGACCTCGGCCACGACGCGCCGCTGCGCGGTCATCCGCCATCCGCGTCCACGCAGCCGTTCCAGAAGGTCGCTCATGAGTCCAGCCTAACAGCAACGGCGACCAGGACGGGAATAGGTGTGAGTTTGGATCGCTGTTTGACTTAGAACTAGTCCAATGTAGGATCTGGAACGGCTTTGGCCACAGGACAGGACTGGGACAGGACAGGTCAGGAATGACGCAGGAGGCGCGCGTGACGCAGGGACCGCTCACCACGGAGGCCGGTGCTCCGGTCGCCGACAACCAGAACAGCGAGACGGCGGGCGTCGGCGGACCGGTCCTCGTCCAGGACCAGCTCCTGCTGGAGAAGCTCGCCCACTTCAACCGGGAGCGCATTCCGGAGCGGGTCGTACACGCGCGGGGCGCGGGAGCCTACGGCACCTTCACCGTCACCGCCGACGTCACGCCGTACACCCGTGCCGCCTTCCTCTCCGAGGTCGGCAAGGAGACCGAGGTCTTCCTGCGCTTCTCCACGGTGGCCGGCAACCTGGGTGCGGCGGACGCCGTCCGGGACCCGCGGGGCTTCGCGCTGAAGTTCTACACCGAGGAGGGCAACTACGACCTCGTCGGCAACAACACCCCGGTGTTCTTCATCCGGGACGCGATCAAGTTCCCGGACTTCATCCACACCCAGAAGCGCGACCCGTACACCGGCTCCACGGAAGCCGACAACGTGTGGGACTTCTGGTCGCTGTCACCGGAGTCGACCCACCAGGTGACCTGGCTGTTCGGCGACCGTGGCATCCCGGCGTCGTACCGCCACATGGACGGCTTCGGCTCGCACACCTTCCAGTGGAACAACGCGGCCGGCGAGGTCTTCTGGGTCAAGTACCACTTCAAGACCGACCAGGGGATCAGGAACCTCACCGCGGACGAGGCCGAGATCCTCGCGGGCAAGGACCCCGACTCGCACCAGCGCGACCTGCGCGAGGCGATCGAGCGCGGGGACTTCCCGAGCTGGACCGTGGGGGTGCAGATCATGCCGGCGGCGGACGCGGCGACGTACCGCTTCAACCCGTTCGACCTGACCAAGGTCTGGCCGCACGCGGACTACCCGGTCGTCGAGATCGGCAGGCTGGTGCTGAACCGCAACCCGCGGAACGTCTTCGCCGAGGTCGAGCAGTCGATCTTCAGCCCCGCCCACTTCGTGCCGGGCATCGGCCCCTCGCCGGACAAGATGCTCCAGGGCCGGCTCTTCGCGTACGGCGACGCGCACCGCTACCGCGTCGGGATCAACGCCGACCACCTGCCGGTCAACCGTCCGCACGCCACCGAGGCGCGCACGAACTCCCGCGACGGCTTCCTGTACGACGGCCGGCACGGCGGGGCGAAGAACTACGAGCCGAACAGCTTCGGCGGACCGCGGCAGACCGGCCGTCCGCTGTGGCAGGCCACCTCCGCCGACGGCTCCACCGGCAACCACCCGACGCCCGTGCACGCCGAGGACGACGACTTCGTGCAGGCGGGTGACCTCTACCGGCTGATGTCGGAGGAGGAGAGGGAGCGACTGATCGCCAACCTCTCCGGGTTCATCGCCCGGGTGTCGAAGGACGACATCGTCGAGCGGGCGATCGGCAACTTCCGCCATGCCGACGCCGGCTTCGGCAAGCGGCTGGAGGCGGCGGTGCAGGCGCTGCGCGGCTGAGCCGGCACCACTGACCGGCGGCGCTCGCCGCTGGGCGGGCCGGACCCCACGGTGCTCGGGGTCCGGCCCGTTCCGCATGCTCCGAGCGTGTTCAGAGCACCGGTGCGGGCTCGCGGGCCGGGGCCCAGCAGCGGATGATGTCGCGGACCGAGACGATCCCGGCCACCTCGCCGCGGTCGAGGACGACCAGATGCCGGAAGCCGCCATGGGTCATGGCGCGTGCGGCCTGCTCCAGGGTCCAGCTCGGAGCGGCGAAGACGACGTCGGTGGTGGTGTGGGCGTGGGTGCGTTCCGTGTCGGGGTTCTGGCCGAGGCCGACGGAGTTGAGGATGTCGCGTTCGGTGAGGATGCCGATGCCACCCGCGTCCGGGTCGAGGACGACGGCGGCACCGACGCGGCGGGCCGACATCAGGGCGGCTGCCTGGCGGAGGGTGTGGGCGGGACCGACGGTGAGGATCACCGTGCTCATGGCGTCACGGACGAGCATGGGTGGGGCCACCTCCTAGGAATCGCTGCCGTTGTGCATCGATTCACAAGTTCACAAGTGGGGGTAGACCCAGAGTGCCAGGTAAAGGACGGGTCAACAAGGGGGCGCGTGGCGCCAGTTGAGGGCGTACCGGAAGTACTCCCGTGTCTCAGTGGCGCGGGTTGAGATACCCCAGCAACTCGTCGTGCAGCAGGCCGTTGGACGCCGCCGCGTTGCCGCTGTGCGGGCCCGGACGGCCGTCGAGGCCGGTGAAGGTGCCGCCGGCCTCGGTGACGACGACCGCGTTGGCCGCCATGTCCCACAGCGACAGCTCCGGCTCCGCGCAGATGTCCACCGATCCCTCGGCGACCATCATGTACGGCCAGAAATCGCCGTACGCGCGCGTGCGCCACACCTGCCGGGTGAGGTCGAGGAAGCCGCCGAGGCGGCCCTGTTCCTCCCAGCCGGAGAGCGAGGAGTACGCGAAGGACGCGTCCGCGAGCCTGCCGACGCCCGAGACGTGGATGCGGCCGGCGGAGGTCAGGCTGCGGCCGGTGAAGGCGCCGTGCCCCTTCGCGGCCCACCAGCGGCGGCCGAGGGCGGGGGCGGAGACGAGGCCGACGACGGGCTCGTAGCCGCCCTCGCCCGCCTCCATCAGCGCGATGAGGGTCGCCCAGACGGGGACGCCGCGGACGTAGTTCTTGGTGCCGTCGATGGGGTCGATCACCCAGCGGCGGGGGCCGGAGCCCTCGACGCCGTACTCCTCACCGAGGACGGCGTCCCTCGGGCGGGCGCGCTGGAGCTGGCCGCGGATCAGTTCTTCCGCCGCTTTGTCCGCCTCGCTCACCGGGGTCATGTCCGGCTTCGTCTCCACCTTCAGGTCGAGGGCCTTGAAGCGTTCCATGGTGGCGGCGTCGGCGGCGTCCGCGAGGACGTGGGCGAGACGCAGGTCGTGGAGATAGTCCGGCATGTAGGGCACGGTATCTGCCGTGGCCGGTATGGGCCACCAAGGGCGGGGCGCGCCGGGCGCCCTGTACTGCGGCTGGCCGCGGGGCGCAGGTGAAGCGCACCCATGAACCACCGCGAACCCTTGACAGTGCATACAGGCGCGTCAAATCTGGGCGCAGAGCCGCTCCGCCCAGGGAGGCGATGATGCCTGCTGCCCGGGAGTCCCTGCTGGACGCCGCCTGTACGGCCCTCGCGCGCCGGCCGTGGTCCGCGGTGCGGATGGTCGACGTGGCCGCGGCGGCGGGAGTGTCCCGGCAGACCCTGTACAACGAGTTCGGCAGCAAGGACGGGCTGGCGCGGGCGCTGGTGCGGCGGGAGGCCGACGGATACCTCGCCGGAGTGGAGCGGGCCCTCGCCGGGCCGGGCGAGCCGGGGGAACGGCTCACCGCCGTCGCCGAGTGGACGAGCTCCGTCGCGCGGGACAACGCGCTGGTCCGCGCCCTGCTCACCGGCTGCTGGAGCGAATGGCTGCCCACCCCGCCGCTCGCCGCCGTACCGTCGTCCTCCTCGGTGCCGGCGCAGCGCCGCGCGGACGGCCCGCTGCCCACGCCCCGCGACTTCGTACGGATCGTGCGGGACCGCGCGGTCACCGCGCTGACCGGCCCCGCCGCCACCCCCGCCGACACCGCCGAGCTGACCCGCCCCTGCGAACTGGCCGTACGCCTCGCCCTGTCCTGTGTCGCGGCACCGCCGGAGGAGGGCGGCACGGCGGAGCTGATCCGGGCGGTCGTCCCCCGCCGGACGGTGTGACTCCAGGGCCCCGTTTCTCCGCAAACCCCTGCCGCGGTGCACCGGCCTAGTGCGCCGACCCCGACAACTGCAGCCCGATCACCCCGACGATGACCAGGCTGATCGAGACGATCTTCAGGGTGGAGACCAGGTCGCCGAGGAACACCATGCCGTAGATCGCGGTGCCGGCGGCGCCGATGCCGGTCCACACCGCGTAGGCGGGGCCCACGTCGAGCTTCTTCAGGGACAGGGTCAGCAGGCCGAAGCTGCCGAGGGCGAAGGAGGCGAAGGCGACGGTCGGCCAGAGGCGGGTGAATCCGTGCGAGAGCTTCAGGCACACGGCGAAACCGGTCTCCAGAATCCCGGCCACGATGACCAGCAGCCACGCCATGTGCTGTCCTCCCGTTGATCCGGATCACCGGCTCGGTGCGAGTATGCACTTACCGGACCCGGGCCCCGGCAAACAACGCAGGGCGGCTCAGTCGCCTTCCGTGCGCTCCCGCGTGGCCAGCAGCCGGCGCAGCGAGTACAGGCGCGCAGGGTCCGCATGACCCTCCTCCACCCATGGGTCCAGCGCGCAGTCCGGCTCGTCGTGGCTGCACGCGCGCGGGCAGCCCTCGGTGCCGGGTTCGAGATCCGGGAAGGCGTGGATCACCCGGGACGGGTCGATGTGCGCCAGGCCGAAGGAGCGGACCCCGGGGGTGTCGATGACCCAGCCGTCCGCATCGGACAGGGGCAGGGCGAGGGCGGACGTCGTGGTGTGGCGGCCGCGGCCGGTCACCGCGTTCACACGGCCCGTCATACGGCGCCGCTCGTGCGGGACCAGCGCGTTCACCAGCGTCGTCTTGCCGACGCCCGAGTGGCCCACGAACGCGGTGACCCTGCCGTCAAGGTACTCCCGCACCCGGTCCGCCGCGTCCCCGCTCTCCAGCTCCTCGCGACTGGTGACGACGTACGGGATGTCGAGGGCGCCGTACAGCTCCAGCAGCTTGTCGGGCGGGGCCAGATCCGACTTGGTCATCACCAGCAGCGGTTCCAGGCCGCCGTCGAAGGCCGCGACCAGGCAGCGGTCGATCAGCCGCGGGCGCGGTTCCGGGTCGGCCAGCGCCGTGACGATCGCCAGCTGGTCGGCGTTGGCGACGACCACCCGCTCGTAGGGGTCGTCGTCGTCGGCCGTGCGCCGCAGCACCGACGAACGCTCCTCGATCCGCACGATCCTGGCCAGCGTGTCCTTCCTGCCGGACAGGTCGCCGACCAGGGCCACCCGGTCCCCGACCACCGCCGCCTTGCGGCCCAGCTCGCGGGCCTTCATCGCGAGCACGGTCCGGTCGTCGACCAGGCAGGTCAGCCGGCCGCGGTCGACCGTGAGGACCAGCCCCTCGGCGGCGTCCTCGTGCTTGGGCCGGATGTTGGTGCGCGGCCGGGTGCCCCGGCGGCCGGGACGGGTGCGGATGTCGTCCTCGTCGGTGTGCTTGCCGTAGCGGCGCATGACGTACGTCCCTACTGCCCGAGCATCCCGGTCCACAGCTCGGGGAAGTCCGGCAGGGTCTTCGCCGTCGTCGCCACGTTCTCGATCCGCACGCCCTCGACGGCGAGACCGATGATCGCGCCTGCCGTGGCCATGCGGTGGTCCTCGTAGGTGTGGAAGGTCCCGCCGTGCAGCCTGCGCGGGCGGATGTGCAGTCCGTCGGCGGTCTCGGTGACGTCACCGCCGAGTTCGTTGATCTCCTTGGTGAGCGCGGCCAGCCGGTCCGTCTCGTGCAGCCGCAGATGGGCCACGCCCCGCAGGGTCGAGGGGGAGTCCGCGAGCGCGGCGACCGCCGCGATGCCCGGGGTCAGCTCGCCGACGTCACCCAGGTCCACGTCGATGCCGTGGACGGCGCCGGAACCGGTGAACACCAGCCCGTACTCGGTGAGTTCGCAGGAGCCCCCCATCTCGGTGAAGATCTCCCGCAGCCGGTCACCCGGCTGGGTGGTGCGCTCCGGCCAGTCCGGGATGAGCACCTTGCCGCCGGTGACCAGGGCCGCGGCCAGGAACGGCTGGGCGTTGGACAGGTCCGGCTCGATCGTCAGGTCCCGGCCGAGCAGCGCGCCCGGCGTCACCCGCCAGACGTTCGGCTCGCCGCCCGACTCCGGGGTGTCCACCTGGGCGCCGACCGCGCGCAGCATGTCGACGGTCATCCGGATGTGCGGCATGGAGGGCAGGGTGGTGCCGGTGTGGCGGACCTCGACGCCCTGGTTGAAGCGCGGGCCGGACAGGAGCAGCGCCGACACGAACTGCGAGGAGGACGAGGCGTCGATCGACACCGGGCCGCCGTCCAGGGCCCCGCCGCCGTGCACGGTCAGCGGCAGCGCGCCGCGGCCGTCGTCGTCGATCCGGGCGCCGAGCACCCGCAGCGCGTCGATCACGCCGTGCAGGGGGCGCTCGTACGACCGCGGGTCGCCGTCGAACCGGATGGGCCCGTCGGCCAGCGCGGCCACCGGCGGCAGGAAGCGCATCACCGTGCCGGCGTTGCCGACGTCGACCGTGGCCGGGCCGTGCAGGCCCGTCGGGAGCACCCGCCAGGCCTCGCCGGTGCCGTCCGGACCGACCCCCTCTTCGATCTCCACGCCCATCGCGCGCAGTGCCCCGGCCATCAGCAGGGTGTCGCGGGAGCGCAGCGGGCGGCGCAGCCAGCCGGGCTCGGAGGCGAGGGCGGCCAGCACCAGCGCGCGGTTGGTGACCGACTTGGACCCGGGCACGTGGACCGTCGCGTCGACGGCTCCGCTCGCGTGCGGGGCGGGCCAGAGGGCGGGGTGGGCGGTGTTCGGGGCCATGGGGCCACTTTATAAGGAGGGCCGAGGGGGCGTTCTTCGTCCGCGGCCGAGTGGGGCCCCGGAGGAGATGCCGCCCCTTCGGAGCGGATCTCCTCACACCTCCAGCAGCCAGCGGCCCCCGCCGATCAGCGAGCTCAGTGACACCGCGTGGAACAGGAACAGCCACAGCCCCGCCGGCACGTGCGTGAGCCGCGACAACTGGTCCGCGTCCGAGTCCCCCGCTCCTCCCCGCGACCGCTTCAGCTGCAGCTCGAAGGGCGGCCGCACCCCGCCGAACAGCAGGAACCACACCACCGCGTACGCGAACGCGGCCTGCACCTGGGGCCCCGCCAGCCAGGACACCAGCAGGAAGGCGCCCCCGGCCAGCACCACGGTCAGCACGCCGTACGCGTTGCGGATCATCACCAGCATCGCCACCAGCAGTGCCGTCGCGGCCCAGAGCAGGAGGGTGATCCGGCCCGCGGCCAGCAACGCGGCCCCGCCCAGTCCCAGCAGGGAAGGAGCCGTGTACCCGGCGGCCGCCGTCAGGATCATGCCGAGCCCGTACGGCTTGCCCCGGCTGACCGTGAGGCCGCTGGTGTCGGAGTGCAGCCGGATGCCGGTGAGCTGCCGGCCGGTGAGCAGCGCGATCAGGCCGTGGCCGCCCTCGTGGGCGATGGTGATCGCGTTGCGGGATATCCGCCACATGGTGTGCGGGACGATGACGGCGAGCGCGGCCGCCGAGGTGGCGAGCACCACCCACAGGTCGGGGTCGGGCTGGGTGCCGGTGAGCCGGTCCCAGAGGTCGGGCAGCGCGAGGGCGGCGAGGCTGTCCATGTGTCCGAGTGGCTCCCTCTCCTTGTGATCAATGGGGGTCGGCGCGGAGCGCCGTTGTTGGGTGGTGGTGGTCGGGTGACGGGTGGGCCTGGCAGTGTGGCACGTATGTGCGGACGGTATGCATCGAGTCGTAGGCCCGAGGATCTCGCAGGAATCTTTGAGATCGAGAAGTGGGAGCCCGAGGAGACCCTGGAGCCGGACTACAACGTGGCCCCGACCAAGGAGGTCTACGCCGTCCTCGACCGTCCCCTGAAAGACGCGGACTCCCCGCGTCCGGTTCGCCAGCTGCGCAAGCTGAAGTGGGGACTGGTGCCGTCCTGGGCCAAGACGCCCGAGGGTGGGGCCCGGATGATCAACGCGCGCGCCGAGACGGTGCACGAGAAGCCCGCCTACCGCCGTGCCTTCGCCGCCCGGCGCTGCATCGTCCCGGCCGACGGCTACTACGAGTGGGTCACCGGCACGCAGGAGCGCGAGCTGGAGGTCGAGGGCAGGAAGAAGCGGCCGCGCAAGCAGCCGTACTTCGTGCTGCCGGCCGACGGCTCGGTGTTCGCGATGGCCGGGCTGTACGAGTTCTGGCGCGACCGCACCCTGCCCGACGACCACCCGCAGGCCTGGTGGGTCACCTGCTCGGTGATCACCACGGAGGCCGAGCGGACCCCGCTGGCCGTGGCCCCCGCCGACGGTCCGCACTCCCTCGTCGACATCCACCCCCGGATGCCGCTGATGCTCACCCCGGACCGCTGGGACGCCTGGCTCGACCCGGGCCGCACCGACCCCGACGGCCTGCGCGACCTGCTGGCCCCGCCCCCGCCCGGCCTGATGCGGGCCTACCCGGTCTCCACGGCCGTCAGCAACGTCCGCAACAACGGCCCGGAGCTGCTGAAGGAGCTTGAGGCGCCGGAAGAAGGGACACTCTTCTGACGTGATCGAGATTGTCGAGACCGACGCCGGGACGGCCCGCATCACCTGGCACAAGGCGAAGAAGGCCCGGCTGGTGCTGGCTCTGAGCCATGGCGCGGGCGGGGGCGTCGAGGCACGGGACCTCCAGGCGCTCGCCGGGGTGCTGCCGGGGCACGGCGTGACCGTGGCCCTCGTGGAGCAGCCCTGGCGCGTCGCCGGGAAGAAGGTGGCCCCCGCGCCGAGGACCCTGGACACCGGCTGGCGGGGCATCTGGCCCGCGCTGTCCGGGATGGAGCTGCCGGTGGTCTCCGGCGGCCGCAGCGCCGGGGCCCGGGTCGCCTGCCGTACGGCGGCCGAGCTGGGCGCGCACGCCGTGCTCGCGCTGAGCTTCCCGCTGCACCCGCCGGGCAGGCCGGAGAAGTCCCGTGCCGGGGAACTGCTCGGCGCCGGGGTGCCGACGCTGGTCGTGCAGGGCGGCAACGACCCCTTCGGGAGGCCGGAGGAGTTCCCGAAGGGCGACTTCGAGTTGGTGGAGGTGCCGTACGGCGATCACGGGTTCACGGTCCCCAAACGCGCGGAGATCACCGGGGAGCGGGCCCTGGAGATCATCACCGAGGGTGTCGTGGAGTGGGTCGGGTCACTCGGGTGACCCCCGGGAATGTTGCGGGGCGGACCTCTGTTGAGGCGGACAGAAGTGCTGAGGCCTCGGCACCGACGTCGTAGGAGAGGAAGTCCGCCGCATGGGTTCGACCATCTGCCCGAGCCATAAGCGCAGCGCTGACCTGGACTGGACGGTGCTGTACGCGGCCAAGACCGCTCCTATTCGAGGGGCGGCGGGCACGGGTGGTGTTCTATCCTCCGAAACGAGTGGGACCGGTCTCGGTCCTGCCCGGGATCTTGAGGAGGTGGGTCCGGTCACCGGTACCGACGCAGGGACCGACAACGGCCAGGCGGAGCAGCCCGAGGGCCGGGGCGCCGGCGCGGAGGCGACCGACGAGTCGACCGCGCAGCGCAGTGCGCGCTTCGAGCGGGACGCGCTCGAGTTCCTCGACCAGATGTACTCCGCCGCGCTGCGCATGACGCGCAACCCCGCCGACGCCGAGGACCTGGTGCAGGAGACCTACGCGAAGGCGTACGCGTCCTTCCACCAGTTCCGTGAGGGCACCAACCTCAAGGCGTGGCTGTACCGGATCCTCACCAACACGTTCATCAACTCCTACCGCAAGAAGCAGCGCGAGCCGCAGCGCTCCGCCGCGGAGGAGATCGAGGACTGGCAGCTGGCCCGCGCCGAGTCGCACATGTCGACGGGCCTGCGCTCCGCCGAGTCGCAGGCGCTCGACCACCTGCCCGACTCGGACGTGAAGGAAGCGCTGCAGGCGATCCCCGAGGAGTTCCGCATCGCCGTCTATCTCGCGGACGTCGAGGGCTTTGCGTACAAGGAGATCGCGGACATCATGGGGACACCCATCGGTACGGTGATGTCCCGGCTGCACCGGGGCCGCCGTCAACTGCGCGGCATGCTGGAGGACTACGCGCGTGAGCGCGGGCTGGTCCCGGCGGGCGCCGGAGAGTCGAACGAAGCGAAAGGCTCGGGCTCATGAGCTGCGGAGAGCCGCACGAGACGGACTGCAGTGAGGTCCTCGACCACCTGTACGAGTTCCTCGACAGCGAGATGCCGGACGTCGATCGCGACAAGTTCCAGCACCACTTCGAGGAATGCTCTCCGTGCCTGGAGAAGTACGGCCTGGAGCAGGCCGTGAAGAAGCTGGTCAAGCGGTGCTGCGGCCATGACGACGTGCCCGCCGACCTGCGCGCCAAGGTCATGGGGCGGATCGACCTGATCCGCTCCGGCGGGACCGTGCCGGAGCACGACGTGACCGCCGCCCCGCAGGAGTACTGACCGCGGGAGTACTGACCGCCGGGTCATCACCCGAATGTGCTAATCCTCAGGTCATAGGCCCCGCACCGCCCCGTCCCCGCCCTAGGCTTCCAGCCCGGACGGGCGTGGTCGGGGAGGGGCGCGATGGAGGCGGTACCGGCGAGGGCACGCGGCTGTGTGGCCGCCGCCGCCCTGCTGGCGCTGCTCTGCCTCCTGCCGCTGCCGACCATACGCACCCCCTGGTGGGCGCTCGGCCTGCTCGCCGCGCTCTACGCCGCCTGCGAGCACGTCGTACGCCGCCGCTTCGGCGGCACCTTCTACCCCGTGCTGCTCGCCGGGGCGTTCCTGCTGCCGCCGCCGGCCGCCGCCCTGGTCCCGCTGCCCGCGGCGCTGCTCCCGCCGGGCGAGCAGGCCGGGCACCGCTCCGCGCCGCTCCGGCGGGTCTGGCGGGCCGCGCGGCCCGCGCTCGCCGTGTGGGGCGCCGCCCGGGTGCACTGGGCGCTCGGCGGCCGGCACGCGGTCGTCGCCGCCGACTTCCCGTACGCGCTGCTGCCCGCCGGCGCGGCCGTCCTCGCCTTCTGCCTGATCCTCACCGTCCTCGACGGCGGCATCCGCGTGGTCGCCCTCGGCGTCCCGCTGCGCCGGGCCTGGCGCGGGCTGCTGTCCCGCTGTCTCGCGCCGGTCGCGGTGCACGGACTCGCCGGGCTGATGATGGCCGTGCTGTGGCGCAGCCCGTACGGCCCGGTCGCCGCGCTGCTCGTGCTGCTGCCGATGTGCGTGTCCTGGTGGATCTTCGCCCAGTACCACCGCGAACGCGCCGCCCACCAGGCCACCATCCGCGCCCTGGTGAGGGCCGTCGACATCAAGGACGGCTACACCCGCGGGCACAGTGAACGCGTCGGCCAGGCCTCCGTCATGATCGCCCGGGAACTCGGCATGGACGACGACCGCGTCGAGGTGCTGCGCTTCGCCGGCATCCTGCACGACGTCGGCAAACTCGGCGTCCCCACCCGGCTGCTGCGCAAGGACGGCCCGCTGACCGCCGAGGAACGCCGGATCATCGAACTGCACCCCGAGTACGGCCATGAGATGGTCCGCGGGATCTCCTTCCTCGGCGAGGCCCGCGCCGCGATCCTGCACCACCACGAACGCCTCGACGGCAGCGGCTACCCGTACGGCCTCGTCGGCGCCCAGATCCCCGAGTGCGCCCGCATCGTCGCGGTCGCCGACGCCTTCGACGCGATGACCTCCACCCGCTCCTACCGCCGGGCCCGGCCCGTCGAGGCGGCCGTCGCCGAACTGGAGCGGTGCGCGGGCACGCAGTTCGACCCGCGCATGGTCGTCGCCCTCGCCCGGGCGCTGGAGCGCTACGGCTGGCATCCCACGGTCACCGCCGACGAGACCGGGACGCCGTACGAGAGCCAGGGCCCGGCGCCGGTCACCGGGGCACCCCGATGACCGCCCTGCGGATCGTGCACGGCACCGCCGCCCTGGCCGCGGCCGGCTCCCTGGCCGTCACCCTGTGGACGGGCCTGGACGAACGGGGCGTCGCGCTCGCCTTCGGGGTGCTCATAGCCGTCGGCGAGCTGACCCGCTGGAGCGGTGCCCGGGTACGGCAGGCCGCCCCCCTCGCCACCGCCGGTTCGCTGTCGTACGCCCTGCTCGGAGCGGAGGCCGGGCGGCCCACGCACCACGACCCGGCGCAGGTCGTCACCGTGGTCCTCGCCGCTGCCCTGCTCGGCGCCGTCCCGCACATCTGGCACGGACGCACCCCCACCCTCGACCATCTGGCCCGCCGGGTGCTCACCGTCGGCTTCGCCGCCGTCTGCTTCCAACCCCTCTCCGGCGAGGGTGTGTTCGGCTCCTTGAGCGGTCCGGCCCACGCCCTCCTCCTCGTCGCGCTGCTCTGCCTGACCGCGCTGTGCGACGCCGTCCTGGCCGCCGCCCTCGCCCACTCCCGCACCCGCTGGCCGTTCGGCCCGCTGCTCAGGGAGGAGCTGCGCGGGCTGCTCGGCATCGGCTCCGCCGTCTGTGCGACCGGCGCGGTGATGGCGCTCGGGGTCGCCGTCGCCGGGCTGTGGGCGCTGCCCGTGTTCTGCCTGCCCCTGCTGCTCACCCAGTTGTCCCTGCGCCGGTACGCGGCCGTGCGCGCCACCTACCGGCAGACCATCGCCTCCCTCGCCCGCGCCACCGAGATAGCCGGCTGCACCCCCGCCGGGCATGCCCGCCGCGTGGCCGCGCTCAGCCTCGCCGTCGGCCGGGACCTCGGCCTCGCCGGGAGCGAACTGACCGTCCTGGAGTACGCGGCCCTCATGCACGACATCGGCCAGCTCAGCCTGGTCGACCCGGTCCCGGCCGGGGCCACCGCCTCGCTGCCCGTCGAGGAGCAACGGCGGATCGCGCTGCTCGGCGGGGCGGTCGTGCGGCAGACCGGTGTGTCCGCGGCCGTCGCCGTGATGGTGGAGCGGCAGGCGGACCCCTACCGCGAACAGCCCCTCGCCGCCCGGATCATCCGGGCCGTGAACGCCTACGAGGAGAAGGCCCGGGACGCCGGCCCCGAGGGACCCCTGCGGGCGCTGGAGGAACTGCGCCTCGGCACCGCCGGCGACTACGCTCCCCAGGTGGTGGAGTCCCTCGCCCGGGTGCTGGCCAGGCCACGGACCTGGCGGGAGAGCGCGCCGGTGGCGGGCGAGAGACGCACGGCACTGTCTGACCCCGCTCGCGGCTGGGTAACCCATGGGTAATGAGCGCCTTTCCCACCGCACGTGGTTGGATGCGAGGGAGAGGGTGTCCGGGGGCACAAGCCAGCCCATGGTGTGGAACTGGAACTGGCAGGCGGGAATCGTGAGGATCTTCGGCAAGGGACGGCACCGGCCCTCCGCCTCCTGGCGGCAGGCCACCGACCGCGCGTTCACGCTGATCGGTGACGGCCGGTACGAGGACGCGGGCGAGTTGCTGACACGGGCCGCCGACCTGGAGCCCTGGCTCTCGGAGTCCTGGTTCAACCTCGCCCTCCTGCACAAGTTCCGGCACGACTGGGAGCAGGCCCGCGCGGCCGGACTGCGGGCGGTGGCCCTGCTGGACCGGGAGGCCGGGGCGCCCGACTGGTGGAACGTCGGCATCGCCGCGACCGCGCTGCAGGACTGGCCGCTGGCCCGCCGCGCCTGGCAGGCGTACGGGCTCAAGGTGCCCGGCGGCGCCGCCGTGGCCGGGGAACCGGTCGGCATGGAGCTGGGCAGCGCGGCCGTACGGCTCTCCCCGGAGGGCGAGGCCGAGGTCGTGTGGGGCCGCAGGCTGGACCCGGCACGGATCGAGGTGCTGTCCATCCCGCTTCCCTCGTCCGGGCGGCGCTGGGGCGAGGTCGTGCTGCACGACGGGGTCCCGCACGGCGAGCGCACGACGTCCACCGGCCATGCCTACCCGGTCTTCGACGAGATCGAGCTGTGGGCGCCCTCACCCGTGCCGACCTGGGTGGTCCTGCTGGAGGCGGCCACGGAGGCGGACCGGGACGCGCTGGAGCAGCTCGCCGCGGACGCCGGGTTCGCCGCGGAGGACTGGTCCTCCTCGGTGCGGCTGCTGTGCCGGATGTGCTCGGAGTCGCGGATGCCGTCGGACGAGGGCGAGGGGGTCCACCTGGACCCGCATGATCACAGCGAGCCCGGTCATCCCGGCCCGCTGGGGCACCGGACGGACGGGCAGCTGTGGGTGCCGGAGCGGGAGTGCGGGGTGGCCGCGCCGGCTTCGCTGGTGCGGGGGCTGCTGGACGGGTGGGTCGCGGACAGCCCGGATTCGCGGGACTGGCGGGATCTCGAAGAGGTTTGCTGAGCCGCCGGTGACCAGCCGCCTTTAGGCTGTACCCGAGACTTTTCCCAGGTTTGCAGGAAGGCGTACGGCGGTCATGGCGCAGCAGGACACCGATCAGCAGCACGCGGGCGTGCTCCCCGTCGACGACGAGGGGTACGTCGTCGACACGGAGGACTGCGAGGAGCGCGAGAAGGCCTGGCGCGAGCGCGGGACCTCGCGGCCGATCACGGTCGTCGGCAACCCGGTGCTGCACAAGGAGTGCAAGGACGTCACCGAGTTCGGCGAGGAGCTGCAGCAGCTCGTCGCCGACATGTTCGCCAGCCAGCGCACCGCCGAGGGCGTGGGCCTGGCCGCCAACCAGATCGGTGTCGACCTGAAGGTCTTCGTCTACGACTGCCCGGACGACGAGGGCGTCCGGCACACCGGTGTGGTGTGCAACCCGAAGCTGGTCGAGCTGCCGGCCGACCGGCGCCGGCTGGACGACAGCAACGAGGGCTGCCTGTCCGTGCCGACGGCGTACGCGCCGCTCGCCCGGCCCGACTACGCCGAGGTGACCGGCCAGGACGAGCAGGGCAACCCGGTCAGGGTCCGCGGCACCGGCTACTTCGCACGGTGTTTGCAGCACGAGACCGACCACCTCTACGGCTACCTGTACATCGACCGGCTGTCCAAGCGGGACCGCAAGGACGCCCTGCGGCAGATGGCCGAGAACGAGCCACGTTATCCGGTGGTCGCCAACGACTAGCCGTCACTGGGACGTTGGGGCGCCCGGCCGGGATCACCCGCGGTCGGGCGCCCTTCGTGCGACCGGCCTCGCTCGTCCGTGCGTCGTACAACCGATCGCTTCCACCCTCTTAATGATCCCTAATCGGTCACACATGGGGGGATTCTCGGCATCTCGGGGTGGTGAGTGAAGCAAATCCGTTCCCATGACGGTCAGTTGTGGTGCTGAATGTAAGTGCGGGGATACGCAACGGCGCACGCCCGGCACGACGGGAGGGTGTGCGCTCCTGGCGGCGGAGAGGGGTTTGTACGTGCATGCTTTCCCACACAGCACCACAGCGACGCCGACGGCGATCGTAGTACCACCCTCACTGGCACTTCCGGTGATCGAGTCCGCCTTTCCTCGGCAACTGCACCCGTATTGGCCGCGACTACAGGCGAGGACGCGGCTGTGGCTGCTCGAAAAGCGGCTCATGCCGGCGGACAAGGTGCAGGAATATGCCGACGGACTGTGCTACACCGACCTCATGGCGGGGTACTACCTCGGCGCCCCCGACGAGGTCCTACAGGCCATCGCCGACTACAGCGCGTGGTTCTTCGTCTGGGACGACCGGCACGACCGCTGTGTCGTGCACGGCCGGGCGGGGGACTGGCGGCGGCTGAGGTACCGCCTGCACGCGGCCCTCGACGCACCCCGGCACCATCTGCACCACCCGGACCCGCTGGTCGCCGGGTTCGCGGACAGCGTGCTGCGGCTCTACGACTTCCTGCCGCGCACCTGGAACCAGCGGTTCGCCCGGCACTTCCACGCGGTCGTCGAGGCCTACGACCGCGAGTTCCGCAACCGCACCACGGGATACATACCCGGCGTCGAGGAATACCTCGCCCTGCGCCGGCACACCTTCGCCCACTGGATATGGACGGACCTGCTGGAGCCGAGCGCCGGGCGTGAACTCCCGGATTCCGTGCGGAAGAACCAGGCCTATCGCCGGGCCGCCCTGCTCAGCCAGGAATTCGCCGCCTGGTACAACGACCTCTGCTCGCTGCCGAAGGAAATAGCGGGCGACGAGGTCCACAATCTCGGAATCAGTCTCATCACCCATGAGGGACTGACTCTCGAGGAATCGGTGGACGAAGTCAGGCGGCGCGTCGAGAACTGCATCAGCGAATTCGTCGAGGCCGAGCAGGAGGCCTTGCGGTTCGCCGACGGCCTTGCCGACGGCACGGTCCACGGAAAGGAGCTGAGCGCCGCGGTGCGCGCCTGTGTCGGCAATATGCGGAACTGGTTCAGCTCCGTCTACTGGTTCCACCACGAGTCCGGCCGGTACATGGTCGACACCTGGGACGACCGGTCCACGCCCCCGTACGTCACCAACGAAGCGGCAGGTGAGAAATGACCGTCGAGTCTGTGAAGCCCGTGACCCCCGGGGCCGGCGAGGCGACCGAACTGCGTGAGCCGCCCCTGGCCGGGGGCGCCGTCCCGGGCCTCGGGCACGGCCTGAAGCTGGTCCGCGACCCGCTCGCCTTCATGTCCCGGCTCCGTGAGCACGGCGACGTCGTACGCCTCAGGCTCGGCCCCAAGACGGTGTACGCCGTCACCACCCCGGAGCTCACCGGCGCGCTCGCGCTCAACCCCGACTTCAAGATCGACGGACCCCTGTGGGAGTCCCTCGAAGGGCTGCTCGGCAAGGAGGGCGTGGCCACCGCCAACGGCCCCCGGCACCGGCGTCAACGGCGCACCATCCAGCCCGCGTTCCGGCTGGACGCGATCCCGAACTACGGGCCGGTCATGGAGGAGGAGGCGCACGCGCTGACCGAGCGCTGGCGGCCCGGCGAGACCGTCGACTGCACCTCGGAGTCCTTCCGGGTGGCCGTCCGCATCGCCGCCCGCTGCCTGCTGCGCGGCGAGTACATGGACGAGCGCGCCGAGCGGCTCAGCGTCGACCTCGCCACCGTCTTCCGCGGCATGTACCGGCGGATGGTCGTCCCGCTCGGTCCGCTGTACCGGCTGCCGTTCCCGGCCAACCGCGAATTCAACCGGGCGCTGGCCGATTTGCATCTGCTGGTGGACGAGATCGTCGCCGAGCGGAGGGCATCTGGTCAAAAGCCGGACGATTTGCTGACCGCATTGCTGGAGGCAAAGGACGACAATGGCGACCCCATCGGGGAACAGGAGATCCACGATCAGGTCGTCGCGATACTGACCCCCGGCAGCGAAACAGTGGCGTCCACGATCATGTGGCTGCTCCAGGTCCTCGCGGAACATCCGGAACACGCCGAGAAGGTACGGACCGAGGTCGAATCCGTGACCGGTGGCCGACCCGTCGGATTCCCACACGTCCGCGCACTCACGCACACCAACAATGTCGTCGTCGAGGCCATGCGGCTCAGGCCGGCCGTATGGATTCTGACGCGGCGCGCGGTGACCGACACCGCGCTCGGTGACTATCGCATTCCGGCCGGGGCGGACATCGTCTACAGCCCGTACGCGATCCAGCGCGACGCCCGCTCCTACGACCGCCACCTCGACTTCGACCCGGACCGGTGGCTGCCGGAGCGGGCCAAGGAGGTGCCGAAGTACGCCATGAGCCCCTTCAGTGTCGGCAACCGCAAGTGCCCCAGCGACCACTTCTCCATGACCCAGCTGAGCCTGATCACGGCGGCGATCTCGGCGAAGTACCGCTTCGAGCAGGTCGCGGGGTCGAACGACACCACCCGTGTGGGCATCACGCTCCGCCCCCACAACCTGCTGCTGCGGCCGATGCCCTGGTAGCCCACCTGGTACCGGCGCGCGCTCAGGAGGCTCTGCGGCCCCCGGAACGCGCGCCGGCAGGTGCTGGACGTCAGGTGCTCAGAAGTCCTCGTCCAGGTCGACGGTGCCTTCGACCGCGACCTGGTACGCCGACGGGCGGCGCTCGAAGAAGTTCGTCAGTTCCTGGACGCCCTGCAGCTCCATGAAGGAGAAGGGGTTCTCCGAGCCGTACACCGGCGCGAAACCGAGGCGGACGAGGCGCTGGTCGGCGACGCACTCCAGGTACTGCCGCATGGACTCGGTGTTCATGCCCGGCAGGCCGTCACCGCACAGGTCACGCGCGAACTGCAGCTCGGCCTCGACGGCCTCCTTCAGCATGTCGGTGACCTGCTGCCCCAGCTCGTCGTCGAACAGCTCCGGCTCCTCCTTGCGGACGGTGTCGACCACGTCGAAGGCGAAGGACATGTGCATCGTCTCGTCGCGGAACACCCAGTTGGTGCCGGTGGCGAGGCCGTGCAGCAGGCCCCGGCTGCGGAACCAGTAGACGTAGGCGAAGGCGCCGTAGAAGAACAGGCCCTCGATGCAGGCGGCGAAGCAGATCAGGTTGAGCAGGAAGCGCCGGCGGTCGGCCTTCGTCTCCAGCCGCTCCAGCTTCTCCACCTCGTTGATCCACCTGAAGCAGAACTGCGCCTTCTCGCGGATGGAGGGGATGTTCTCCACCGCCGCGAACGCCGCCGCGCGGTCCTCCGGGTCGGGGAGGTAGGTGTCCAGCAGCGTCAGATAGAACTGGACGTGCACGGCCTCCTCGAAGAGCTGACGGCTCAGGTAGAGCCGCGCCTCGGGGGAGTTGATGTGCTTGTACAGCGTCAGCACCAGGTTGTTGGCGACGATCGAGTCACCGGTCGCGAAGAAGGCGACCAGACGGCCGATGAGGTGCTGCTCCTCGGGCGTCAGCTTCGCGAGGTCGGCGACGTCCGAGTGGAGGTCGACCTCCTCCACGGTCCAGGTGTTCTTGATCGCGTCCCGGTAGCGCTCGTAGAAGTCCGGGTAGCGCATGGGACGCAGGGTCAGCTCGAAGCCCGGGTCGAGAAGGTTGGCATTACGGGACATCACTGGCAGGCCTCGCAGGACTCGGGGTTTTCCAGGGAGCAGGCGACCGCGTCGGGGTCGGCGACCTGCTGGACGGGGATGGTGGCGGGGGTCTGCGCCCGGGCCGCGCGGGCGATGCGGGTCGCCGGGCGGGAGCGCAGGTAGTACGTCGTCTTGAGCCCGGACTTCCAGGCGTACGCGTACATCGAGGAGAGCTTGCCGATGGTCGGGGTCTCCATGAACAGGTTCAGGGACTGCGCCTGGTCCAGGAACGGGGTGCGGGCGGCGGCCATGTCGATCAGGCCGCGCTGCGGGATCTCCCACGCCGTGCGGTACAGCGCGCGCACGTCCTCGGGGATCCACGCGAAGCCCTGCACCGAGCCGTTGGAGTCGCGCAGCGCCTCACGGGTACGGGCGTCCCACACCCCGAGGTCCTTCAGGTCCTGCACCAGGTAGGAGTTGACCTGGAGGAACTCACCGGACAGCGTCTCGCGCTTGAACAGGTTCGACACCTGCGGCTCGATGCACTCGTACACGCCCGCGATGGAGGCGATGGTGGCGGTCGGCGCGATGGCCAGCAGCAGGGAGTTGCGCAGGCCGACCTCGGCGATACGGCTCCGCAGCGCCGCCCAGCGCTCCGGCCAGGTCGGCTCGACGCCGTAGTGGTCGGGATGCAGCACGCCCCGGGCCGTACGGGTCTTCTCCCAGGCCGGCAGCGGGCCGCTGCGCTCGGCGAGGTCGGCGGAGGCCTCGTACGCGGCGAGCATGATCCGCTCGGCGATCCGGGTGGACAGGGCCTTGGCCTGAGGCGAGTCGAAGGGCAGGCGCAGCTTGAAGAAGACGTCCTGCAGACCCATCGCGCCGAGGCCCACGGGGCGCCACTTGGCGTTCGACCGTCCCGCCTGCTCGGTCGGATAGAAGTTGATGTCGACCACGCGGTCGAGGAAGGTGACGGCGGTGCGGACGGTCTCGTCCAGCCGTGCCCAGTCGATGTCCCCGGTCGCCAGGTCGACAAAGGCGCCGAGGTTGACGGATCCCAGGTTGCAGACCGCGGTCTCCCCGTCGTCCGTGACCTCCAGGATCTCCGTGCAGAGGTTGGAGGAGTGGACGACGTGCCCCGGCAGGGCCGTCTGGTTGGCGGTGCGGTTGGCCGCGTCCTTGAAGGTCATCCAGCCGTTGCCGGTCTGCGCGAGGGTGCGCATCATCCGGCCGTACAGCTCCCGGGCCGGCATGGTCTTCTTCGCCAGGCCCGCCGCCTCGGCCTTGCGGTAGGCGGCGTCGAACTCCTCGCCCCACAGGTCGACCAGCTCCGGCACGTCCGCCGGGGAGAACAGCGACCACTGCTCGTCGGCGTTGACCCGGCGCATGAACTCGTCCGGGACCCAGTGCGCGAGGTTCAGGTTGTGCGTACGGCGGGCGTCCTCGCCGGTGTTGTCCCGCAGCTCCAGGAACTCCTCGATGTCGGAGTGCCAGGTCTCCAGGTAGACGGCCGCGGCGCCCTTGCGCCGGCCGCCCTGGTTCACCGCGGCCACCGAGGCGTCCAGGGTCTTCAGGAACGGCACGATGCCGTTGGAGTGCCCGTTGGTGCCGCGGATCAGCGAACCGCGGCTGCGGATCCGGGAGTACGACAGACCGATGCCGCCGGCGTGCTTGGAGAGCCGGGCCACCTGGTGGTAGCGGTCGTAGATGGAGTCCAGCTCGTCCAGCGGGGAGTCGAGGAGGTAGCAGGACGACATCTGCGGGTGCCGCGTGCCGGAGTTGAAGAGCGTGGGGGAGGACGGGAGGTAGTCGAGCCGGCTCATGAGCCCGTAGAGCGCGGCCACTTCGTCCACGGAACGGGGCGTGTCGTCCTCGGCCAGGCCGCTCGCTACCCGCAGCATGAAGTGCTGGGGCGTCTCGATGACCTTGCGGGTGATCGGGTGCCGGAGGAGGTAGCGGCTGTGCAGGGTGCGCAGGCCGAAGTAGCCGAAGCGGTCGTCGGCCCGGCGGTCGACCAGTGCGTCGAGCCGCTCGGCGTGCAGCCGTACGAACTCGGCGGTGCGGTCGGCGATGAGCCCCTCGCGGTGCCCCACGGCCACGGACCCGGTGAAGGACGTCACGCCCTGCGAGGCGGCCTCGGCGCGGATGGAGAGGGTCAGCAGCCGGGCGGCCAGCCGGGAGTAGGCGGGGTCCTCGGAGATGAGCCCGGCCGCGGCCTCCGTGGCCAGCTCGCGCAACTCCGCCTCGTCGGCCTTCGCCGACCGGCCGCGCAGCGCGGCGGCGGCGACCCGGCCGGGGTCGGCGTCGGGGAGGTCGGCGGTCAGCTCGGTCAGGGTCCGCAGCAGCGCGGTACCGGGACCGTCGGTCTCCAGGCCGGTGGCTGAAACGCCGTCGGCTGAAGCCGGGTCTGCTGGCGCGATGGTCACGTGGGGCTCTCCCTCGCTCGGCACGGGGGCCCTGCGGAGACAGGGGGCAGCCACGAACGCACACGGCGTCGCGTCCACCGGCCCATTCCACGAGGCCCGGACGTCGGAAGTCACCCGGACCGGACGGCCGGGCGCACGCTGCCGGCAGGTCCTCGGACTGACTCCTGTGCACGGCGTTTCCGGGAACAGACATGCACAAGTACACCGTTGCGGGACAGTTCCGGATTCGCACCGGATTCCCCTGCGGCGACAGCGAGGATGAGCATACATCTAGTGCCGGGCTGTCGTGTCACCCCCAGATGTTGTGTCGTGGCGGTGTCACAGCGTCAACTCGTAGGTGAGGAGAGTGATGTCGTCGAGTTCCGGCAGCGGGGTCCAGTCGCGTTCGGGGACGCGGACGAATCCCAGGCGCTCGTAGATGCGGTGGGCGGCGTGCATGGTGCGCTGGGTGGACAGGACGAGGGCCGTGCAGCCCCCCGTGGCCCGTGCGCGGTCGATGCAGGCCCGGACGAGGGCCTCGCCGGCACCCTGCCCCCGGCCCGCGTGCGCGACCGCCAGCATGCGGATCTCGGCCTCTCCGGGCCGGGCGACGTCGGCCATGGGGCCCGGGGACGGCACGAAGGTGACTCCGCCGAGGAGGGTGCCGTCGCGGACGGCCACGAGTACCTGTGCCGCGGCCGCCCGCTTGGCGACGTCTCTCAGTTCGCCCAGGTACCAGTCACTCTCCCCGAAGTCGAGGAGTCCGTCGTCCAGGTACGCCCGGGCGGTGATCTCGCCGAGGGCGTCGTACTCTTCGGGGGTTGCCTGCCGGATCACGATGTCCATGGCACCGAGTCTGCCGGAGCGGTACGACGACGGGCCGCCGGATTTCCTCCGGCGGCCCGTCGTACGGCGGTCGCTCAGTGACCGGCGCCCGCCGTCGCCGGCGGCAGTTCCACCTGGACGCCGGGGTCACCCGCGTCCGCCGTGTAGTCCTCCGGGCTGGTCTCGTCGACGCCCTCGGGGGCCTTCACGGCCCTGAGGACGAGGGTGAGGGCCACGGTGACCACGACGTTGAGGACGAACGCGGTGAGGCCGATGTAGCCGATCTCGCCGATGCCGGGGATCTCCTTGGCCGAGCCGCCGAAGTGCTTCTGGGTCGGGGAGGCGACACCGTACGCGGCGACCGTGCCGTACGCCATGCCCACCGCCCAGCCCGCGAGCAGGGCCCAGCGGTGGAACCAACGGGTGAACAGGCCGCCGACCAGGGCCGGGAAGGTCTGCAGGATCCAGATGCCGCCCAGCAGCTGGAAGTTGATCGCGACCGTCTTGTCCATGGTGAGGACGAAGACCAGCGCGCCGACCTTCACCAGCAGCGACACGATCTTGGAGACCTGGGCCTCCTGCTTCGGCGTCGCGTCCGGCTTGATGAAGTCCTTGTAGATGTTGCGGGTGAAGAGGTTCGCCGCCGCGATCGACATGATCGCCGCCGGGACCAACGCGCCGATGCCGATCGCCGCGAAGGCCACGCCCGCGAACCAGTCGGGGAACATGTTCTCGAACAGCTGCGGGATGGCCAGCTGGCCGTTGGTGACCTTGACCCCGGCCGCGATCGCCATGAAGCCCAGCAGGGCCAGCAGGCCGAGCATCAGGGAGTACAGCGGCAGGATCGTGGTGTTGCGGCGGATCACCTCACGGCTCTTGGAGGACAGGGTCGCGGTGATCGAGTGCGGGTACATGAAGAGCGCGAGGGCGGAACCCAGGGCCAGGGTGGCGTACGTCCACTGGCCGGCCGCCGGCGGCACGAGCGCCCCGCGGGGCTTGCCCGTGGCCGGGTTGACGTGGCTGAACGCATGGGCCGCCTTGGCGAAGACGTCTTCGAAGCCGCCCAGCTTGATCGGGATGTAGATGATCGCCACCGCGATGACGATGTAGATCAGCGCGTCCTTGACGAAGGCGATCAGGGCGGGGGCCCGCAGGCCGGAGGAGTAGGTGTACGCCGCCAGCACGCCGAAGGCGATCAGCAGGGGCAGGTCCCGCACGAACCAGTTGGTGCTGCTGTCCCCGCCGACGCCCATCACGTCCAGCACCGCCTGGATGCCGACGAGCTGGAGCGCGATGTACGGCATCGTCGCCAGGATGCCGGTCAGCGCCACCGCCAGCGACAGCCCCTTGGAGCCGAAGCGGCCCCGGACGAAGTCCGAGGTGGTGACGTACCCGTGGCGGTGCGAGACCGACCACAGGCGCGGCAGGAAGGTGAAGATCAGCGGGTAGACCAGGATCGTGTACGGCACCGCGAAGAAGCCGGCCGCGCCCGCCGCGTAGATCGCCGCCGGTACGGCGACGAAGGTGTACGCCGTGTACAGGTCGCCGCCGAGCAGGAACCAGGTGATCCAGGTGCCGAACGACCGTCCGCCCAGGCCCCATTCGTCCAGCGAGTGCTCGTCCTCGGCCCTGCGCCAGCGCGCGGCGAGGAAGCCCATGACCGTGACGGCCAGGAAGAAGAAGATGAAGACGCCGAGCGCGACGCCGTTGACGCCGTTCTTCACTGCGCCTCACCGCCCTTCCGGGAAGCGCGGGAGCGCTGGTCGCGCTTCCAGAGCTGGTGGGCCGTCATGGTGAGCGCCGTCGAGATCAGCACCCAGAGCATCTGGTACCAGTAGAAGAACGGGATCCCGATGAAGGCGGGGTCCGTCTCGGCGTAGGAGCCGACCCAGAGCATCGCCACGAAGGGCGCGACCAGACACAGGGCGATGATCACCCGTACCGGTGTGACGACCGGGGGTCTCACTTCAGGTGTTTCGGACATGCCACGGCTCTCCGTCCCCTCGCTGATCACCTGTGTAATGCGCAGGCAATCTAGGTGACGGTGTCATGGAAGTGGAAGACCTCGTCCGCATATCGGTATATCGATTCAGCGAACGTCCACAGGTCCCACCCGCCTTGCTCCGCAGGCCGCTTGGGCCTTTACTCCACCGGCCGCTTCAGCCTCGCCACGAACTTGTAGCGGTCGCCGCGGTACACCGACCGCACCCACTCCACCGGCTTGCCCTCGTGGTCCAGGGAGTGGCGGGAGAGCATCAGCATCGGCAGGCCCACGTCGGTGCCGAGCAGGCCCGCCTCGCGCGGGGTGGCCAGCGAGGTCTCGATGGTCTCCTCGGCCTCGGCGAGGTGGACGTCGTAGACCTCGGCGAGCGCGGTGTAGAGGGACGTGTACTTCACCAGGGAGCGGCGCAGGGCCGGGAAGCGCTTGGCGCTCAGGTGAGTGGTCTCGATGGCCATCGGCTCGCCGTTGGCCATGCGCAGCCGCTCGATGCGCAGCACCCGTCCGCCGGCGGCGATGTCGAGCAGCTCGGCGAGCCGGTCGTCGGCGGTGATGTAGCCGACGTCCAGCAGCTGCGAGGTCGGCTCCAGGCCCTGGGCGCGCATGTCCTCGGTGTAGGAGGTGAGCTGGAGCGCCTGGGAGACCTTGGGCTTGGCGACGAAGGTGCCCTTGCCCTGGATGCGCTCCAGGCGCCCCTCGACCACCAGTTCCTGCAGGGCCTGGCGGACGGTGGTGCGGGAGGTGTCGAACTCGGCCGCCAGCGTGCGCTCGGGCGGGACCGGCGTGCCCGGCGCCTGGGTCTCCGTCATGTCGAGCAGGTGCTTCTTCAGGCGGTAGTACTTGGGCACGCGCGCCGTACGGACGGTCGTCCCGGCCTCGTTCTCCGCACTGCTGACGTCGGTGGTCATGCTCTGCCTTCCCGGCTCCGGATGCCGAAAGCGACCGACTGACATCGGCCACGGTTCACATCGTGGCACGGGTTCTTCTGTGAGGACTCCACCCGCACGCTCCGTGATCTCCTCTATATACAGCGGTGACCGGGGTTGGTCTAGTCCATCGGGCGGGCGAGCGGAGTCAGATGCCCTGCCAGTCCGGCTTGCCCGCGTACGTGTGCCGGAAGTAGTCGGCCAGCTTCAGCTTGGACGCCGCCGCCTCGTCGACGACCACCGTGGCGTGCGGGTGCAGCTGGAGCGCGGAGGCCGGGCAGACGGCCGCGACCGGGCCCTCGACGGTCGCGGCGACCGCGTCCGCCTTGCCCTCGCCGGTCGCCAGCAGCACCAGGTGGCGGGCCTCCAGGATGGTGCCGATGCCCTGGGTGACGACGTGGTGCGGCACCTGCTCGATGTCGCCCTCGAAGAAGCGGGCGTTGTCGACGCGGGTCTGCTCGGTCAGCGTCTTGATCCGGGTGCGCGAGGCCAGCGAGGAGCAGGGCTCGTTGAACCCGATGTGCCCGTCGGTGCCGATGCCCAGCAGCTGCAGGTCCACCCCGCCGGCCTCGGCGAGCGCCCGGTCGTACGCCGCGCAGGCCGCCCGGATGTCGTCGGCCGTGCCGTCGGGCCCGAGGAACTTGTCCATGCCGATGCCGAGCGGCTCCAGGACCTCCCGGCGCAGCACGGAGCGGTAGGACTCGGGGTGGTCGGCGGGCAGTCCCACGTACTCGTCGAGCTGGGCTATGCGGGCCCGCGAGGTGTCCACGGCGCCGGCGCGCACCTTCGCGGTCAGCGCCTGGTAGATGGGCAGCGGGGTCGAGCCGGTGGCCACGCCGAGCAGGGCGTCGGGCTTGCGTCGCAGCAGCTGGGCCATGGCCTCGGCGATGAGCTCGCCGCCCGCAGCGGCGTCCGGAACGATGACAACTTCCACGCTGGGCCTGCCGTTCTGAAGTGGGCTCTGGACGTCTATGTGGTTTAGACCAATCTAACAGAGCCGGGCCCGTCCCGGACCGTCTCCGTATTTCTCTAGGGTCCGCTATAAAATGACTCCATGGTGATCTCCAGATCGCGTGGCCGCCCGCGCTCCTTCGATCGTGCCACCGCCCTGGAGAAGGCGCTCATGGCCTTCTGGGAGCACGGCTACGAGGCCACCTCGGTCGCCGACCTCACCCGGCTCATGGGAATCGGCGCCCCGAGCCTGTACGCGGCCTTCGGCGACAAGCGGACGTTGTTCGAGGAGGTCGTGCGGCTCTACACCGACACCTACGGCGCCTTCGGCGAGCACGCCCTCGCGCAGGAGCCCACCGCCCGCGCCGCCGTCGAGCGCATGCTGCGCGAGGCCGCCGCCGAGTACACCGACCCCGCCCATCCCCGGGGCTGCCTGGTCGTGCACGCCGCCACCAACTGCACCAGCCCCGAGGTGGCAGGGCCGCTGCGCGCGCGGCGCAACGCGGACATCGCCGCCGTCGAGTCCCGGATCCGGGCGGACGTCGCCGCGGGACGGCTCCCGGCCGGCACCGACGCCGCCGCCCTCGCCCGGCACGCCGGCGCGGTGATCCAGGGCATGTCCCAGCAGGCGCGCGACGGAGCGAGCCGTGCGGAACTGGAGGCACTCGCGGAAATTGCCATGTCCATCTGGCCCCAAGGGTGACCCGCGCGGGCTAGGCTGCGTGGCATCGGGTGCCACCCGTGTCGTGCACCTGACTTCGTCCATGTCGGCAACACCATGGACACACGGTTGTGGTCTAGTCCAGAATCGAAGTGGACATCCAACTGAACAAGCCTCCGTCTTCCCCGCACAGGAAGGCGGATCGAGGAACCGGAGCTCTCTGCCCTGACTGCCCCGGCTCCTCGACCTTCGGCCGACCGGGACCGCACACCCCACGGCCGATGATGCTCCGGGCTGCGGTGCCGGGAGGGTTGAGGGTCCCTTCCAGGCGCCGCGGCCCGCGGGTGTTTCGGGGGCCGCTCGCGGCCGGTTTTCGGCCACCTTCACACGTCCGGGTACGCTCGCAGACGTGCCCTCCATGAACGAACTGGTCCGCCAGCACACCGCCCTCGACGACTCCGACCTCGAGTGGCTCCATCTGCTGGTCTCGGAGTGGCAGCTGCTCTCCGACCTCTCCTTCGCGGACCTGGTCCTGTGGGTCCCCACCCGGGACGGCACCCGGTACGTCTCCGTCGCCCAGATGCGCCCCAACACCGGCCCCACCTCCTACCAGGACGACATGGTCGGCCACCTGGTCCCGCGCGGCCGGCGGCCCATGCTGGACGCGGCGCTGGACGAGGGCCGGATCGTGCGCGAGGGCGACCCGGAGTGGCGCGAAGAGGTCCCCGTACGGGTCGAGTCCATCCCCGTGCGCCGCGAGGGCCGCGTCCTCGGCGTGATCGCCCGCAACACCAACCTGCTCACGGTCCGCACCCCGAGCCGTCTGGAGCTCACCTACCTCCAGAGCGCCTCGGACCTCGCGCAGATGATCGCGGCAGGATCGTTCCCCTTCCCCGACCAGCAGGTCGACATGGACGCCTCGCCGCGCGTCGGCGACGGCCTGATCCGGCTGGACGCGGACGGCCTCGTCCAGTACGCCTCCCCGAACGCGCTGTCCGCCTACCACCGCCTCGGCCTCGCCGCCGACCTGGTCGGCCAGCACCTCGGGCAGACCACCGCCGAACTCGCCCCGACCCGGGGGCCGGTCGACGAGGCGCTCGCCAAGGTGGCCAGCGGCTGGGCGCCGCGCGAGTTCGAGATCGAGGCCAACGACGGGGTGATCCAGTTCCGGACCATCCCGCTCAAGCCCAAGGGCACCCGGATCGGTTCGCTGGTGCTGTGCCGGGACGTCACCGAACTGCGGCGCCGCGAGCGGGAGTTGATCACCAAGGACGCGACCATCCGGGAGATCCACCACCGGGTGAAGAACAACCTCCAGACGGTCGCCGCGCTGCTGCGGCTGCAGGCCCGGCGCATCGAGTCCGAGCGCGGCCGGGAGGCCCTGGAGGAGGCCGTCCGCCGGGTCGGCTCCATCGCCATCGTGCATGAGACGCTGTCCCAGAACCTGGATGAGCGCGTGGAGTTCGACGACATCGCCGACCGCGTGCTGGCGATGGTCGCCGAGATCTCGCCGGGCAAGGTGACCGGCCGGCGCAGCGGACGGTTCGGGATCCTCGACGCCGAGGTGGCCACCCCGCTGTCGATGGTCCTCACCGAGGTCCTGCAGAACGCGCTGGAGCACGGGTTCCGCGAGGGCGACACCGGCACCGTCGAGGTCTCCGCGGTCCGTGGCGGTACGACGAAGGAGGCCCGCCTGCTCGTCACCGTCCAGGACGACGGGGTCGGCCTGCCCGAGGACTTCGACCCGCATCGTTCGGGCAACCTCGGCCTGCAGATCGTACGGACCCTGGTGGAGGGCGAGTTGGGCGGCTCCTTCGACATGGTCCCGGCGCCGGGCCGGGGGACCAGGGTGATCCTCGACATTCCGGTGCGGGCGCAGAAGTAGGAGCCCTGTCGCCGTACCGCGGGAGCCGGTTGCGGACAGCAAAAAGCCCCGGACCACCGCTGGTCCGAGGCTCGTGCTCGTTGCTGCTCTGCGTTGTCGCTAAGCGCATCGGGGGATACTGCGCGCTGCGGCTCGGGGGCGGGAGATGCGTGCGTGCTGCACGCGCCGCCAAGCTCAGGCTGTCAGCAGGGGTGGGTATGTCAGGCGGAGGCCTGACGGGCCCGGTTGCGGGCGGCGCGGCGCTTCATGGCGCGGCGCTCGTCCTCGCTGAGACCACCCCAGACGCCGGAGTCCTGGCCGGACTCGAGCGCCCACTGCAGACACTGCTCGATCACCGGGCAGCGACGGCAGACGGCCTTGGCTTCCTCGATCTGCAGCAGCGCAGGACCGGTGTTGCCGATGGGGAAGAAGAGCTCGGGGTCTTCCTCGCGGCAAACGGCGTTGTGACGCCAGTCCATGGCTGCTACCTCTCCTAGGTTCTCTGAACGTATGACGTACAGGTTGCTTGTGAATGTGAACGCTTTCACGAATCCCTCAACAAGTGAAGGGCCGACCGCCGAGTCTTCCCCGGCGTGGTCCTTGGTTTGAAGAGGGGTTCCGGTGATCAGTGGAGGCCGGTGTTGCGGGCCGTCCCGATCGCCACGTAGAGACTCGCAAACCTCAGCGACGGATACAACCCCTTCCGGAAAGTTTTTTTTGATTCCTCGGTGTCGACTGGGTCACAGCCGTACTTCCATGGGGTGGATCCTGGCCTAAACGTTCGAGTGAAAGGACTTTTGCCTGTTCCGCTCACACAATCACACGCAGTGCGCGGCGTACACCTGTGAACGTCACGCTCGTACGCAGTCCCAGGTGGTCACCGTCCATCTGCAAGGGCAGGGGCGCCTTCGAATGCAAGGTGAACTGATCCAGATCATGCAGCGAGACGACATGTCGACCATGAGGTCCGCGCTCGGGGGACGAAGTGAGCAACTGGGTGCCATACCGGGCAACCGCGGCCGTCGACAGGCGGCTGAGACCGAGCACGTCGACGCCGGTATCGAACGAGGCCTTAGGTGATGTGTACATCGGACGATTGCCGAGATACGTCCAAGGGGACGTGTTCGAGACTATGGCGACCACGAGATCGGCGATCGGGTCCTCGCCGGGCCGCTCCAGCGTGATCGAGCCGTGCCGGCGGTGCTGCTCACCGAGGAACTGCCGGATGACCTGACGTACGTACAAGGCGTGCGTCGACTTCTTCCCGCGCTCGCGCTGCTGCTCCACCCGGCCGACCACGCCCGCGTCGAATCCCAGCCCGGCGTTGAAGGTGAACCAGCGGTCCGGGACCGCCTCGTCCTCGGTGCCGGGCGTGCCCGAGGCCAGCCCGAGACCGACGACCCGCTCGCTGCCCTCCCGCAGCGCGTCCAGCAGGGCGCCGGTGGCCTCGACCGGGTCGTTGGGCAGGCCCAGGGCGCGGGCGAAGACGTTCGTGGAGCCGCCGGGTACGACGGCGAGACCGGGCAGGCGATCCAGGGCGGGGCCGGCGTGCAGCAGGCCGTTGACGACCTCGTTGACCGTGCCGTCGCCGCCGAGGGCCACCACGAGGTCGATGTCGTCGCTGTCCGCCGCCTGCCGGCCGAGGTCGCGCGCGTGCCCGCGGTACTCGGTGGTGACCGCCTCCAGCTTCATCTCGCTCGCCAGCGCGTGGATCAGCACGTCACGCCTGCGTGCGCTTGTGGTGGTTGCTGCCGGGTTGACCACGAGAAGTGCACGCATGGACTGCAGCGTACCTACTGGGGGGTACCGGGCCCATAGCGAGGTAGGGATCCGGTAAGAGGTGGGGACGTGAGCCTGGACACTCCGTGGTCCGCGGACCGCCCCTTCGGGCGCTGACACCACCCCCGCTACCCTGCTGGGGTGAGCAGTGAGCAGAACCCCGCCCAGGACACCACCGGACCCCGGCCGCGTCGGCTGACGTACGCCGCCCTGCTGGCCGCGCTGGAGGGCGTCGCCCTGGTGGTCGGCGGGCTGTGGGTGCTCGTGCTCGGGGTCGCCGGCTCGCCGGACGACCGGCAGCAGGCCGTGACCCTGGGCATCACGCTGGTCGTCCTCGCGCTGCTGCCGCTGCTCGCCGCCCGCGGACTGCTGCTGCGGCGCAGCTGGAGCCGCGGCCCCGCGGTGATCACCCAGCTCATGGCGCTGCCGATCGCGTACAACCTGATCCACGCCGACAGCGTGGCCATCCCGGCCGGTATCGCCCTCACGGCCGTCGCCGTGGCGGCACTGGTGCTGCTCGTCAACGGCGAGACGACCCGGGCACTCGGCATCAAGGGACCGGGTCGCGCCGAGTAGCTCACTCCTCGACGAGCAGCTTCTCCCGCAGCTGGGCCAGCGTGCGGGCCAGCAGCCGGGAGACGTGCATCTGGGAGATGCCGACCTCCTGCGCGATCTGCGACTGGGTCATGTTCCCGAAGAAGCGAAGCAGCAGGATCCGCTTCTCCCGCGGCGGGAGATCCTCCAGCAGCGGCTTCAGGGACTCCCGGTACTCCACGCCCTCCAGCGCCTCGTCCTCCGCGCCGAGGGTGTCGGCGACCGCCGGGGACTCGTCGTCGGTGTCGGGGACGTCCAGGGACAGCGTGGAGTACGCGTTGGCGGACTCCAGACCCTCCAGGACCTCCTCCTCGGAGATCGCCAGCTTCTCGGCCAGCTCGTGGACCGTGGGGGAGCGGCCGTGCAGCTGGGACAGCTCGGCCGTCGCCGTGGTCAGCGCGAGCCGCAGCTCCTGGAGCCGGCGCGGCACGCGGACCGCCCAGCCCTTGTCACGGAAGTGCCGTTTGATCTCGCCGACCACCGTCGGGGTGGCGTACGTGGAGAACTCCACGCCGCGCTCCGGGTCGAACCGGTCGACGGACTTGATCAGACCGATCGTGGCGACCTGCGTGAGGTCGTCCAGCGGCTCGCCGCGGTTGCGGAAGCGGCGCGCCAGGTGCTCCACGAGCGGCAGGTGCATCCGGACCAGCTGGTTGCGCAGCTCCGCGTACTCCGCACTGCCCGCGTTCAGCTTGCGCAGCTCGACGAACATCGCCCGGGCCCCGCTGCGGTCCGCCGGGTCGTGCTGTGCGGCCTGCACGGTCTTCGCGCCCGGCGCGTCGTCCTCGGCGTACCGCTCGTGCTCGCTCATCGTCCCGCCCGTAGCCCTTCCCCGAGGCCTGGCTCCCGCGCGCCCGGCGGACCCGGCGCCGCCGGGATCCTCCGGCGGTACGCCCTGCGCGGCACCGTCGTCTGCGGCGCGCGCGGAGTCGTCCTCCGGGTGCGGTCTGGCCTGCTCGGGGATGCCGTCGATGCCGTCCGCCATGCGCCGGGAACCGTCCCGGGGAGCCTCCCCGGAGAGGTCGCCCGTGCTCGGCCAGGGGGCACCCCCGTCCCCGGCCGGCAGCTCCCGTGTGCCGCGCTCTTCGTCCCGCACCGGACCGTCCCCGTTCCTCACGCCGGGCCAGGGCCCGCGCCGCGCTGTTTGTAGAGGCTGATCGACACGGTCTTGTCCTCGTCGACGGCGGACGAGACCTTGCCCGCGAGGGCCGAGAGCACGGTCCAGGCGAAGGTGTCCCGCGAGGGGGCGTGACCGTCCGTGGTCGGCGCCGAGACCGTGACCTCCAGCGAGTCGTCGACGAGCCGGAAGACACAGCCGAGCACCGAGCCGGGCACGGCCTGCTGGAGCAGGATCGCGCAGGCCTCGTCCACGGCGATGCGCAGGTCCTCGATCTCGTCCAGGGTGAAGTCCAAGCGGGCCGCGAGTCCGGCCGTGGCCGTCCGCAGCACCGACAGGTAGGCACCCGCAGCCGGCAGCCGGACTTCCACGAAGTCCTGGTTCGCCGCGGGCTCGCCTGCGATCTGGGACACCCTCACCTCCATGGTGGTACAAGCTTTACGGGGCCGAGGGTCGCCCCCCGGGGTAACGCGTACGCGGTTCCGCGGTGACGCTATCGCGCTCCGAACGTTCCTGTCCCGGGACCCCAACCCCCCTGGCGTCACTCACAGTAAAGCTGTGCATACGCTCCGTGTCTAGAGGGTTTGCGGGCCCAAATGGGAAGAGCGCGCGCCGGGTTGACGTACCCAGACGTCAGACGCTCGAACCGTCGTGCGGCCACCGCCGCAAGCAGTGTCACACGAGAACGGGGTCGGGCGGGAATGCGATCACGCGGAAAGCCGTTCCGATCAAGGCCGCTCAGACCAGCATGTGGTCCACGAAGCACCACCGCCAGTCCTCGCCGGGCTCGAAGGTCCGCATCACCGGGTGACCGGACGTCTCGTGGTGCTGCGTCGCGTGCCGTCCGGGCGAGGAGTCGCAGCAGCCGACGTGGCCGCAGGTGAGGCACAGCCGCAGCTGCACCGGGTGCGTGCCGTCGCGCAGGCACTCCGGGCAGGTCGGGTCGAGCGGGTCCGGTTCCGGGTGCGGCAGCGCGGCGGCGTGCGTGCACTGTTTCATGATTGCCAGGTTACGACGGGCGTGCGGGTGGCCGCGCGGAACACGAGGGTGGGCGAGGTTCATGGACGTGATGCCGCTGCTGTTGCTGGTGGCGGGCAGTGCGGGGATCGCGGGGGCCGCCCGGCGCACTCCGGTGCCGGCGCCGCTGCTGCTGGTCGCCGTGGGCCTCGCGGTCTCGTACGTCCCGGGCGTCCCGCACTACACCCTGGACCCGGAGGTCGTGCTGCCCCTGGTGCTGCCCCCGCTGCTGTACAAGGAGGGCACCGAGAGCTCGTACCTCGACCTGCGCGCCCAGATGCGCCCCGTGGGGCTGCTGTCGATCGGATACGTGCTCTTCGCGACCTTCGCCGTCGGCTGGGTCGCCTATCTCGTCGTACCGGGGCTGCCGCTGCCCGCGGCGCTGGTGCTGGGCGCGGTGGTGGCGCCGACCGACGCGGTCGCGGCCGCGGCGATCGCGCGCCGGGTGGGCCTGCCCTCCCGGATCACCACCATCCTTCAGGGCGAGTCCCTGCTCAACGACGCCACCGCGATCACCGCCTACAAGGTGGCCCTCGCCGCGGCCGTCGGCGCGGGGGCCACCTGGGGGGGCGGGGTGGGCGAGTTCCTGCGGGCGGCGGTTGGCGGGGTCGTCGTCGGACTGGTGCTCATGGTGCCGATCCACTGGCTGCGCACGCACCTGAAGGAGGCCCTCCTCCAGAACACCCTTTCCCTGCTGATCCCGTTCGTCGCCTATGGCGTCGCCGAGCAGTTCCACGGCTCCGGCGTGCTCGCGGTCGTCGTGGTCGCCGTCTACCTCGGGCACCGCGCGTGGGAGGTCGACTTCGCCACCCGCCTCCAGGAGGACGCGGTGTGGCGGATGGTCGCCTTCCTGCTGGAGTCGGCGGTGTTCGCGCTGATCGGCCTGCAACTGCCCACCGTGCTCAAGGGGTTGGCCGCGTACCACGGGGCCGACGCGGCCTGGTACGCGATCGCGGTGTTCTTCGTGGTCGTCGCGGCCCGCTTCGTCTGGGTGTACCCGGCGGCCTTCCTGCCCCGCATGGTCTCCCGCCGCATCCGGGAACGCGAGGACAACCCGACCTGGCGGGCGCCGATCGTGACGTCGTGGGCCGCCATGCGCGGGGTGGTGTCCCTGGCCATCGCCTTCTCGATCCCGCTCACGGTGCACGGCGGCGCGCCCTTCCCGCAGCGGAACCTGATCCTCTTCCTGACCTTCACCACGGTCATCGGCACCCTCGTGGTGCAGGGCCTGACGCTCGCGCCGCTGATCCGCCTGATGAGGTTCCCCGGCCGCGACCCGCAGGCCGAGACCCTCGCCGAGGCCAACGCGCAGGCCCAGGCCTCCCGCGCCGCCGAGAGCCGCCTCGACGACCTCCTCGCCGACGACCGCAACGCCCTGCCCCCGCCGCTCGCCGACCGGCTGCGCGCGGTCCTGGAGCACCGCCGCAACGCCGTCTGGGAGCGCCTCGGCCAGACCAACCCCGTCACGGGCGAGTCCGTCGACGACACCTACCGCCGCCTCTCCCGCGAGATGATCGGCGCCGAACGCGAGGTCTTCGTCAAGCTCCGCGACCACCGCTACATCGACGACGAGATGCTGCGCGTCCTGCTCAGACGCCTGGACCTGGAGGAGGCGGCGGCCTACCGGGAGGAGGCGGGGTAGGCCCTGTCGTCGAACTCCCTCCCCCGGCCCCGCCCTCCGGGCGGACGACGGGACTTTGACGACAGGGCCTGGCGCTACGGGAACGGCCGGCCGGTGATGACGGCGGCGATCGTCGTCCCGCGGGCGAAGGCGCCCTCTTCCGCGAGGGTGACAAGGCCGTGGAGCAACTTGGCGACATAGAGACGTTCGACGGGCAGCCCGTGGCGGTCCTCGAAGTCCTCGGCGAACGCGTGCAGTTCGGGTGTCGTACGGCCGTAACCGCCGAAGTGGAAGCGCTCGTCCAGGGACCAGGATCCGGTACGGGCGCCGAAGGCACGTTCCTGCAGTGCCTGTACGTCGTCCCCCAGGAAGCCGCCCCTGAGGACCGGCACGCCGATGGCCCGCTGCCCCGGGGCCAGACCCGCGGCCAGGCCGGCGAGCGTGCCGCCGGTGCCGCAGGCGACCGCGACGACCTCGGCGTGTCCGCGCAGCTCCGCTCCCAGCGCCCGGCAGCCGTGGACGGCCGCGCTGTTGCTGCCGCCTTCGGGCACCACGTACGCCTCCTCGGCGCCGGCCGCGCGCAGGACGGCGCCCAGCGTCTCCGGCTCGTTCTTCAGCCGGTAGGTCGACCTGTCGACGAAGTGCAGCCGCATGCCGTCCGCCGCGCACCGGGCCAGCGAGGGGTTGAGCGGGCGGTCGGCCAGCTCGTCGCCGCGGACCACGCCGGTGGTCGGCAGCCCGAGGAGGCGGCCCGCGGCGGCGGTGGCCCGCAGGTGGTTGGAGTAGGCCCCGCCGAAGGTGACCAGCGCCCGCCCCTGTGCCGCCTCGATGTTCGGCACGAGCTTGCGCCACTTGTTGCCGACGAGGTCGGGGTGGATCAGGTCGTCGCGCTTCAGGAGCAGCCGGAGCCCGTGCCGCTCGAACCGGTCGTCCCGCACCTCCTGGAGGGGGGAGGGGAGACGGGGGGTGAGCGGGGCACGGCTGGTCACCGCCTCATTGTCGCCCGGCGGGAGGCCGGCGCCCCGACGGGGCGTGGAGTCCCTCTTCGTGCCCAGTAATCCGATGATCCATTCCCGCTCTTTCGGGTAATGGCGTGACCACGGTCGGTAATGGAAGGCTCGATGCCGAGACCGGTGCCCCCTGCGATTCGGCGCCGGGCATACCTGGGAGGCAATTCTCTATGTCGGTAGGCGAAGAGGTCCGCACGGAACAGGGCAAGCCGCAGCAGTCCCTCGGGACCGCGGCCGCGCGGAACCTGGCCACCACCACCAAGTCCGTTCCGCAGATGCAGGAGATCAGCTCCCGCTGGCTGCTGCGCACACTCCCGTGGGTCGACGTACAGGGCGGCACATACCGGGTGAACCGGCGGCTGGCGTACTCCGTCGGCGACGGCCGCATCACCTTCGTGAAGACCGGGGACCAGGTCGAGGTCATCCCGGCCGAACTCGGCGAGCTGCCCGCCCTGCGCGGTTACGAGGACGAGGAGGTGCTGACGGAGCTCGCCCGGCGCTGCCGCCAGCGCGATTTCGCGCCCGGTGAGGTGATCGCGGACTTCGGCAACCAGACGGGCGAGGTGTACCTGCTGGCGCACGGCAGGGTCGAGAAGATCGGCACCGGCCCCTACGGCGACGACGCCGTCCTGGGAGTCCTCGCCGACGGCGCCTACTTCGGCGACCAGGCGCTGCTGGACCCGGACGCCATCTGGGAGTACACGGTCCGCGCCGACACCGCGACCACCGTGCTGATCCTCAGCCGCCAGGACTTCCAGCAGGTCGCCGAGCGCTCGGACTCGCTGCGCGAACACCTGGAGCAGCTGCGCTCGCTGCCGGAGCAGCGGACCAACAAGTACGGCGAGAAGGAGGTCGAGCTGGCGGCCGGTCACTCCGGCGAGCCCGACATCCCGCACACCTTCGTGGACTACGAGGCGCGGCCCCGCGAGTACGAGCTGAGCATCGCCCAGACCGTGCTGCGCATCCACACGCGCGTGGCCGACCTCTACAACCAGCCGATGAACCAGACCGAGCAGCAGCTCAGGCTGACGGTCGAGGCGCTCAAGGAGCGCCAGGAGCACGAGCTGATCAACAACCGCGACTTCGGCCTGCTCCACAACTGCGAGTACGACCAGCGGATCCAGCCGCACGACGGCGTGCCCAGCCCGGACGACATGGACGAGCTGCTCAGCCGCCGGCGCAGCACCAAGCTGTTCCTGGCCCACCCGCGCGCCATCGCCGCGTTCGGCCGCGAGCTGAACAAGCGGGGACTGGTCCCGGAGACCGTCGAGATCGGCGGCAACCGCATTCCGACCTGGCGCGGGGTGCCGATCTACCCGTGCGGCAAGATCCCGGTCACCCCGGAGCGCACGACCTCGATCATCGCGATGCGCACCGGCGAGCAGGACCAGGGCGTCATCGGACTGAGGCAGTCGGGCATCCCGGACGAGATCGAGCCGAGCCTGTCCGTGCGGTTCATGGGCATCAACGAACAGGCCATCATCAAGTACCTGGTGACGGCCTACTACTCGGCCGCCGTGCTGGTGCCCGACGCGCTCGGCGTGCTGGAGAACGTCGAGATCGGCCGGTGGAGGTGACGTTTCCGCACTTCGCGGCCGTGTCCCCGCCCGCCGGGCAGGGTAGACCCTCGGAATATGCGTCCGGCCGGGCCGGCGACGCCGGTGTCCGCGGACCTGGCGAGGGGGAGACATGGCCGAGTTCATGACGGAGACCGAACAGCGTTCCCCCGTCGTGCCGCACCCTGGCACGGCGGGGGAAGGGCGGGTGAGGACCGGCGAGGCCGGTGGCGGTCCGCTGGACGGGCAGGAGGCGGCGGCGCTGCTGGAGCGCACCCGTGCCGTGGTCGACCCGGAGCTGCGCGCGGCCCTGGAGTCGCTGCCCGCCTCCATGCGCCGGATCGCGCTCTACCACTTCGGCTGGCGGCACGCGGACGGCTCCCCGGCAACCGGCAACGCCGGCAAGGCGATACGGCCCGCGCTCGTCCTGGCGGCGGCCGCGGCCCTGGGCGGGCCCGCGGCCCGTACGGCGGCGGTCCGGGCGGCGGTCGCGGTCGAACTGGTCCACAACTTCACGCTGCTGCACGACGACGTGATGGACCGGGACACCTCCCGCCGGCACCGGCCCACGGCCTGGAGCGTGTTCGGCGACGCCGACGCCATCCTCGCCGGGGACGCCCTGCAGGCACTGGCCCTGCGGCTGCTCGCCGAGGACCCGCACCCGGCCGCCGGTCCGGCCGCGGCCCGGCTCGCCGCCTGCGTCGTGGAGCTCTGCGCCGGTCAGCACGCCGACACGGACCTGGAGCACCGCGCCCCGGACGAGGTCACCCTCGACGAGGTGCTCGCCATGGCCGAGGCGAAGACCGGCGCACTGCTGGGCTGCGCCTGCGCCCTGGGGGCGCTGTACGCGGGCGCCGGCCAGGAGGACGTGGCGGCTCTGGACGGCTTCGGCCGCCAGGCCGGGCTCGCCTTCCAGCTGATCGACGACGTCATCGGCATATGGGGCGACCCGCGGCACACCGGGAAGCCGGCCGGTGCCGATCTCGCCGCCCGCAAGAAGTCGCTGCCCGTGGTGGCGGCCCTGTCCTCCGGCACCGAGGCCGCGGCCGAACTCGCCGAGCTGTACGGGAAGCCGCACGTCTCCGGTGACGCCGAGGGTGTCGCACGTACGGCACTGGCCGTGGAGCGGGCCGGTGGCCGGGACTGGGCGCAGGCCGAGGCGGCCGACCGGATGGCCCGCGCCGTGCAGGAGCTGTCCCGCGCCGTGCCCGTCCCCGAGGCGGCGGGCGGTCTGCTGGCGCTCGCCGAGTTCGTGACCCGGCGCAGCAGCTGAGCGCGCCGCCCCGGCAGCCGGCAAGAACCCGGAGCCCCGGCCCCGTGCGGCTCCTGACCCCGCACGCCCTCCGGGGCTCCGGCCGGGCGGCCCCGCGCATCCCCACAGTGCGCGGGGCCCCCGACGTACCGCGGGAAGCGCTGCACCCCCGCCCGCCCTACCCTGAGGACATGGACAGCGAGGACCACGTCTGTCCCGTCTGCGGACAGCCCGTCGGGAAGGTCGTCGGACGGCGCAAGACGCTGGGCGCCTGGGTACCGGTATGGGGTCCCGGTCCCTGCCGCAACCCCGGCTGCGCGGCCTACAGGGAGCCGGCCGAGCCCACGGTTCCGGCCGACGGGACCGGGCACCCGCGCTCCGGTGAATCGGCGGCCGGGAAACCCTGAGCCGGGTGGGCCCGAGCCGGAGGAGTGGACCGTGAAGTACCTGGTGATGGTGCAGGGTACGCAGGCGGACTACGACGCGATGAGCGGCCGGGCCACCCCGCACGCCCCCGCCTGGACCCAGGTACAGCTCAAAGCCATGTACGCCTACATGAGCTGGATCAACGACGACCTCACCGAGTCCGGCGAACTCATCGACGCCGAGGGCCTGGCGGAGCCCGCCCGGACCCGGCTGGTCGCCCGCGGCAAGGACGGCGAGACGGTGATCACCGACGGCCCGTACGGCGAGACCGAGGAGGTGATCGTCGGCTACTGGCTGCTGGACTGCGCGAGCCTGGACCGGGTCACCGAGATCGCCGAACGCGTCACCCGCTGCCCCGGTCCCGAGGGCCTGACCGAGTACCCCGTGGTGATCCGGCCCCTCATGGAGGGCGCCGACGACATCGGTGCCGCATGAGGCGACATCGGTGCCGCATGAGGCGACATCGGTGCCGCATGAGGCGACACCGGTGCCGAACGAAGGAGACGCGTGCGCCCCGGCGGAGGCCGTAGCGTGGCCGCATGCCGAAACTTCCGCACATCGTCCACATCACCGAGCGCTCCCTGTGGGAGGCGGCGCGCGAGCGCGGCACGTACGAGGTGTCGACCCGCGGCCGCACCCTGGAGGAGGAGGGCTTCATCCACTTCTCCACCCGCGAACAGCTCCCGCGCATCGCCGAGTTCCTCTACGGCGACTACGACGGCCCGGACGAGCTGGTCGTGCTGGTCGTGGACCCGGCCCTGGTCGGCGCGCCGGTGAAGTACGAGGCCATGGAGCCCGGCGGCGAGGAGTTCCCGCACGTGTACGGGCCGGTCCCGGCCGACGCCGTGGTGGACGTGGAGCCCTGGGGCTGACCGGACAGGGGGAGCGCCACGCCGCCGCCGGTGGCCGGTGCCCGTCCGGGCGCTCGCCGTGCCGTGGCGGGTGACGCGTTCGGCGGTCTCGGTGACCCGGTCCCTTCGCCCGGTCCGCCGGCGGATCCGGCCGAGGCCTCCCCGCGCACCGGTGTCGTGTGCCGCTACACGACGACGGCTCGCCGGCTCCCGTCGGGCAGGCCGCCGGTCTCCGGGTCCCGGCCGGTCAGGCAGTAGACGCCGCCCGCCGGATCGCGCATCACCGTCCAGTGCGGGCCGCCGCCCACCAGGACGGCGCCGTGTTCCTCGTGCCGGGCGCGGACGGCGGCGATGTCCGCGCAGGCGAGGTCGAGGTGGGCCGAGGCGGGGCGCTCGTCGTCGAGCCGCTGGAGCAGGATCCGGACCGGCAGCCCCGCCGGCGGCCTCAGCACCTCGAACTCCGGCCGGGAGCCCGTCAGCCGCTCCCAGCCGGTGAGGCCGGCCCAGAAGTCCGACTCGGCGGCGTACACCGACGGCGGGATGTCGAGGCACACCTGGTCCAGCCGGCTGCCTGCCACCACCGGTGGCCGTACCGCCTCCCCGTGCCACGGCACCGCACAGAACAACTGCCCCGCGGGAGAGCGCAGTACGGCCCAGTCGCCGTGGTCCGCCACCGGCTCCGCGCCGAGTGCGGCGGCCGCCGCGACCAGCTCCCGTACGTCCTCGGCGCACAGGTCGAGGTGGGCGCCGCCGTCGCCCTCGATGACGCCCTGGAGCTTCACGCACGCGTCCGTCCCGGCGGGGCCCTCGGGCAGCAGGGTCATGAACTCGCCCCGCTCACCGCGTGGTCGGGACGCCCGCGTGCCGGTGACGGCCGTCCAGAAGGCGCGCGCCTCGGGCAGCCGGGCGGCGGGCCGGTCGGCGAAGGCGTACGTCCAGCGAATGATCACGGGCTGGAGCTTAGGCGCGAACCTCCCGGTGCGGACCGGAGTTTCACTCCGCGGGCCGCTGGAGGAAGCGCAGCTGGTTGCCCGCCGGGTCCCGGAAGGCGCAGTCGCGCACGCCGTACGGCTGGTCCGTCGGCTCCTGGAGCACATCGGCGCCGGACTCCCGCACCCGCTCGTACAACGCGTCGCAGTCCTCGGTCGTGAAGATGACACCCCGCAGCATGCCCTTGGCGAGCAGTTCCGCGAGCGCCTGCCGGTCGGCGGGGGAGGCGTCCGGGTTCGCGCCGGGCGGCTCCAGCACGATCTCGACGTCCGGCTGCAGCGGCGAGCCCAGCGTCACCCAGCGCATGCCCTCGAAGCCCACGTCGTTGCGGACCTCCAGGCCGAGCACGTCACGGTAGAAGGAGAGCGCCTTGTCATGGTCGTCCACCGCGATGAAGCACTGCTTGAGTTTCACGTCCATGGCCTCACGCTAGGCCCATCCGGTCCACGGCGCGCGCGAGTCGGCGGCGCCGGCGGACCCGGTAGGGGGAAGTAGGTCCGGCTGCACGAGCGGGCTGTGGGGCGGCAGGTGCGCAGGGGTCGGCGGGGGTGGCGCGGGGGGCGGTGCAGGGCGGCGCCCGGAGTTGCTGGGGGCGGCGGTGCGTGCGGACGCTGCGGGCCGCTCGCGCGTGCGGGTCGGTGAGGGCCGGAGCCGCGCGGGCAGGTCGGCAGGGGGCCGGAGCCGCGCCGGCGGATCAGTACGGCCGGCGGCGGGGGCGGGTGAACGTGCGGGCCACGCAGGACGGGATCACCGCGCTCTCCTCGTGGTCGCGGGCCCGGTAGGCGCTCGGCGTCTCACCGACCAGCTCGGTGAAGCGGGAGCTGAAGGAGCCGAGCGAGGTACAGCCCACGGCGAGGCACACCTCGGTCACGGTGAGGTCGCCCCGCCGCAGCAGCGCCTTGGCCCGCTCGATCCTGCGGGTCATCAGATAGCTGTACGGCGTCTCGCCGAAGGCCTTGCGGAAGCTGCGCTGGAAGTGGCCCGGCGACATGTGGGCGCCCCGGGCCAGCTCGGCCATGTCGAGCGGCTCGGCGTACTCCCGGTCCATGCGGTCACGCACGCGCCGCAGCCGTCTGAGGTCCTCCAGCGTCACGTCCACAGCTTGGCACAGGGCACCGACACCGGGAGATACAACGGTTTCGCACAGGACTGCACAACAGACTCCCCCATATTCGGCACGCCGTTCGCCTCCGGTTCTCCGCGCATTGGCCTGCCCTTGCTTGCCTTGGGGAATGGACCACATCACGTTCCTCGTGGCGGTCGTCATCGTCACGGCACTGGCGTTCGACTTCACGAACGGGTTCCACGACACCGCCAACGCGATGGCGACCTCCATCGCCACCGGCGCGCTGAAACCCAGAACCGCCGTCCTGGTCAGCGGGGTCCTGAACGTCGTCGGTGCCTTCCTCTCCACCGAGGTGGCCAAGACCATCTCCGGCGGCATCGTGGACGACACCCTGGTCAGCCCGGCGATGATCTTCGCGGGGCTGGTCGGCGCGATCCTGTGGAACCTGGTGACCTGGCTCGCCGGACTTCCCTCCAGTTCCTCCCACGCCCTCTTCGGCGGTCTGATCGGCGCGGTCTGGGCCGGCGCGGGCTCCCACGGCGTGCACGTCGACAAGGTCGTCGAGAAGGTGCTGATCCCGGCCGTGGCCTCGCCCGTGGTGGCCGGCCTGGCCGCCCTCGTCGCCACCTACCTCGCCTACAGGCTCTCCGCCCGGGCCCGCCAGGACTCGGTGACCAAGGGCTTCCGCCTCGGCCAGATCGCCTCCGCCTCCCTGGTCTCCCTCGCGCACGGCACCAACGACGCGCAGAAGACGATGGGCGTGATCACGCTGACCCTGATCTCGGCGGGCGCGCTGGGCCATGACGCGGGTCCGCCGGTGTGGGTGATCGGCGCGGCCGGCCTCGCCATCGGCCTCGGCACCTATCTGGGCGGCTGGCGGATCATCCGCACCCTGGGCAAGGGGCTGGCGGAGATCCAGTCGCCGCAGGGCTTCGCCGCCGAGACGGCCTCCACGACCGTGATCCTGACCTCGGCCCACCTGGGCTTCGCGCTGTCCACGACCCAGGTCGCCTCGGGCAGCATCCTGGGCGCGGGGCTCGGCCGCCGGCTCGCGGAGGTCCGCTGGGGCGTGGCCGGCCGCATGGTGCTGGCGTGGCTGATCACGCTGCCCGCCGCCGCGCTGGTCGGCGGCCTGGCGGCGAGCGTGGTCAAGCACGGCGGCGATCTCGGTACGGCGGTCATCGCCCTGGTCGCCCTGGCCCTCGCCGCCGCCATCGTCGCCGCCTCCCGCCGTAACCCGGTGCGCGCCGACAACGTCAACGACGACCACGAGGTCACCCTCCGCACCCCGGCCCCGGCGAACGTCGGCACGGCCGCCTGAACTCCGGGAGCCCCCATGCATGTCGACTGGTCCGCCCTCGGCAAGGTCGCCGCGGTCAGCCTCGGCGTCACGGTCGCCGTGGTCGTCGTCTTCACCTTCGGCGTCCTGGGCCTGTCCAGGACCGGAACGGGCGGTGCCGAAACCGGCAGCGCCGGGTCCGGCCGCTCCGCAGCCGCCTCCGCGGGCCGGGCCCAGGCCGCCCTGTGCTTCCTCGCCTGCGCGGCCGTGGTGGCGTACGGGATCTACCTGATCGTCCCGCGGTTCCACTGACGGCGCCTCAGGCGCGCGAAGCCCCGCCGTCGGTCTCGGCGCAGGTTTCCCGCTCCACCGGGAGCAGGGGTGCGGTGGTGGCGCGCGGGATCAGATGGGTGGGCAGCACGATGTGCTGCTCGTGGTCCGGCTCGGAGCCGTTGATGAGCTGCAGGGCCAGCCGGCCCGCCTCGCGGCCTATGTCCGGGGGTGACTGGGCGATGGTGGACAGGTCGAACAAGTCGGCCACCGGCTGGTCGTCGAAGCCCAGGACGGACATCTGCTCGGGTACCTCGATCCGCGTCCGGCGCAGGGTCCGGATGACGGCGACGGCGACCTCGTCCTGTTCGGCGAAGACGGCGGTGGGCGGCTCGCGGAGGCTCAGCAGCCTGCCGAGCGCCTCGGTGGTGGCGCGTTTGTCGCCGACCGGCAGGGCGGGTACCAGGTCGTCGTCGAGCGGGATGCCCGCTTCGGCCAGCGCCTGCTGGTAGCCGAGCAGCCGCTCGTTGGAACTGAAGGAGAATCCGCTCGCGCCCACCGTCTTGATGAAGGCGATCCGGCGGTGGCCGAGGTTGAGCAGGTGCCGGGTGCCGTGCAGGGCGCCGGCCACGTCGTCGACGTACACGCTGGGGCGGCCCTCGACGTGCTGGCTGACGTAGATGACCGGCATGCCGAGGCTGTCCAGCCGGTCCGTCTCCTCCTCGGTGAGATCGAAGGAGAAGACCAGCAGCGCGTCGGCGTTCCGGCGAGCGGGCAGCCGCTCGAAGAACGAGGTGCGCTCGGCGAGGTCGGGGATCACATAGACGGTCAGCTCCATGCCCGCCGCCCGCAGCACCGGGGCCAGGCTGGAGAGCGCCGAGCCCATGAACCACGCGTTGAGGGTGGGGACGAGCACCGCCACCGTCCCCGTCTTCCCCGTGACCAGGCTCGCGGCCTGGCGGGAGACGGCGAAGTTCAGTTCGCGGGCGGCCTGTTCGACGCGGGCGCGCACCTCCGGCGAGACGGTGGTCAGGCCGCGCAGGGTCCGCGAGACGGTGGAGGCGGATACCCCGGCCCTTTCGGCGACGTCAGCCATCGTGGGGTGTCGCTGAGCTGGTGGCATGTCACGGACGGTAGCACAGAGGGGCCTCGTGTCGAGCCCCGGCGTGACAGCGCTTTCACGGCATCCGTGGCCCGGCCACGCACTCATTACCCCGAAGTAACGCATTGACTTCCGCTTACCCCGCTCCTAGCGTGCAAGCGTTGTCTCGAGGGGTTCAAAGCCTCCCCTGCATCCTCTCTCGTAGCCGCTTTGACCTGCGTGTTTGATCAAGAAGTTGCCGTGACAACGCAGTCTCGCAACAGAGTCGCCTTCGTTCCGCACGACCAGGAGACACAGTGAAGACCAGAACAGCCAGAGCCCTTCGGTGCTCGGCCGCGCTCGCCGCCGCCGGACTCCTCCTCGCCGCCTGCGGCTCGTCCGACGACGGCGGCTCCGCGGGGCAGTCCGGGACCACGTCGTTCAGCGGCCGCGGCCCCATCACCTTCGTGGCCGGAAAGGACACCACCGGCGCCGTACAGCCGGTCCTCGACCAGTGGAACAAGCTGCACCCGAAGGAGAAGGTCACCTTCATCCAGCTGCCGACGGACGCGGACGCACAGCGCCAGCAGATGATCCAGAACGCTGAGACGAAGTCCGACGCCTACACGGTGCTCTCCCTGGATGTCGTGTGGACGTCGGAGTTCGCCGCGCACCAGTGGATCGACAGGCTGCCCGAACAGGGCTTCCCACTGGGGAAGATGCTCAAGCCGGTGGTGGAGACGGCGAGGTACCGCGGCGGTCTGTACGCGGCCCCGGCCAGCTCCGACGGCGGCCTGCTGTACTACCGCACCGACCTGCTGAAGCAGGCCGGAGTCGGCAGGCCCCCGGCGACCTGGGCCGAGTTGAAGGCCGACTGCGCCAAGGTGAAGAAGCTGCCCGCGGCCAAGGACATGTCCTGCTACGCCGGGCAGTTCCAGAAGTACGAGGGCCTGACGGTGAACTTCTCCGAGGCCGTGAACTCCGCGGGCGGTGTCGTCACCGACGCGAGCGGCAAGCCCGATGTGGACACCCCCGCGGCGAAGAAGGGACTGGACTTCCTCGCCGGCTCCTTCCGGGACGGGACGATCCCCAAGGAGGCCATCACCTACCAGGAGGAGGACGGCCGCCAGGCGTTCCAGGCCGGCAAGCTGGTCTTCCTGCGCAACTGGCCGTACATGTACGCGCTCGCCGGCAAGAGCGAGGTGGCCGGCAAGTACGCCGTCGCTCCGCTGCCCGGCCTGAACGGGCCCGGCTCCTCCAGCCTGGGCGGTCACAACCTGGCCCTGTCCTCCTTCGCCAGGAACAAGGCCACGGCGCTGGACTTCATGAAGTTCTACAGCAGTGAGGAAACCGCGAAGACCTTCCTCGAGAAGGCCTCCCTGGCCCCGCCGTACGCGGCCCTGTACGACGACCCGTCCCTGGCGAGGCAGTATCCGTACCTCCCGGTGCTCAAGCAGTCGATCCTGCGCGCCGTGCCGCGCCCGCGGGTCGTGGGTTACGGCGATGTGACCTCGGCGGTCCAGCAGGAGGCGTACGCCGCGCTGACCGGCACCAAGAGCAGCGCACAGGCGCTGAAGGACCTGCAGCGGGAGCTGCAGAAGTCCACGGCGCAGTGAGGGGCGGGGCCATGACCGACATCGAGATGCCGCCCGGACCCACGGCGGCCGGCCCCCACCGCCGGTCCGGTACGACCGTGACAGGCCGGCGGCCGAGGGCCCGGACCCGCGCCACGGCCGGCACCGGGCGGATGGCGGCCCTGCTGGTCTCCCCGACCCTGCTGGTGCTGACGATCGTCGTGCTCTACCCGACGCTCATGGCGCTGCGGGAGTCGCTGTACGGGCCGAAGGGCCTCGACCCGAAGACCGGCTTCATCCGCAGCACCGAGCCGTTCGTCGGGCTGAGGAACTACGCCGACATCCTCGGTGCCGCCGGGGACCGGTTCTGGAACGCCTTCTGGAACACTACCTTCTTCACCGTCGTCACCGTCGGGCTGGAGACGGTGATCGGTGTGGTCATGGCCCTGATCATGCACCGGGCGTTCAGCGGCCGGGCCCTGGTCCGGGCGAGCATCCTCGTCCCCTGGGCGGTGCCCACGGCCATATCCGGCCTGCTGTGGCGGTGGATCTTCAACAGCGACGGCGTCGCCAACGCCCTGATCGGCCGCCAGATCCTGTGGACCACCGAGGGCTTCCACGCCAAGGTCGCGGTCATCGTGGCCGAGGTGTGGAAGACCGCCCCGTTCATCGGACTGCTGGTGCTGGCCGGACTGCAGGTGATCCCGAACGAGGTCTACGAGGCGGCCCGCATCGACGGGGCGAGCGCGCTGCGCCGGTTCTGGCACATCACGCTGCCCCTGGTGAAGCCCGCGCTGCTGGTGGCGATGCTGTTCCGCTGCATGGACGCGCTGCGGATGTTCGACCTGCCGTACATCCTGATCGGCGCGCAGAAGAACTCGGTGGAAACGCTGTCCATGCTGGCGCAGAACGAGGCGTCCAACGTCCGTTTCGGCCCGGCCTCGGCGTACGCGGTCCTGCTCTTCCTCTATGTCTTCCTCATCGCGCTGGCCTTCGTACGGCTGCTGGGCGCCGATCTCGCCGGCGGCACCGGCGGCGGCCGCCGGAAGACGAAGACCAGGCTCGTGTTCGCGCGCCGTACGGAGGTGACGGCATGACGAGCACGGCGAAGTGGCGCGGCCGGCTGCTGTACGTGGGGGTCGCCGCGGTGGTGGCCTACTGCCTGGCCCCGTTCTACTGGATGCTGGTCTCCAGCCTGCGCCGCACCTCCGACATCTTCGACACCTCGCTCGTCCCCTCCCCGGTGTCCTTCCAGAACTACCGGTCGCTGTTCGGCGCCTCCCAGGGCTTCACCCGGGCACTGCTCAACAGCCTGGTCGTCGCAGGCGTCACGACCGTACTGGCGCTGCTGCTGGCCACGTTCACCGCCTACGCGATGGCCCGGCTGGAGTTCCGCTTCAAGCGGCTGATCCTGACCCTGATCATCGCCACCTCGATGTTCCCGGTGGTGTCGATCGTGGTCCCGCTGCTGAAGCTGTTCACGGACATCGGCTGGATCAACACCTACCAGGCCATGATCGTGCCGAGCATGTCCTTCGCGCTGCCGCTGGCGGTGTGGAACCTGACCACGTTCTTCCGGCAGATGCCGGACGAGCTGGAGCACGCCGCCATGGTCGACGGCTGCACCCGGGGCCAGGCCTTCCGCCGGATCATCATCCCGCTCGCCGCGCCGGGCATCTTCACCACCGCGATCATCACGTTCATCGCCGCCTGGAACGAGTTCCTCATCGCCCTGTCGATGACCAACCGGCCCGACATGCAGACCGCACCGGTCGCCATCTCCAAGTTCACCGGCGCCACGACGTACGAGACCCCGTTCGGCAGCCAGATGGCCGCGGGTGTCCTCGTCACGATCCCGCTGGTGGTCATGGTGCTGCTCTTCCAGCGCCGCATCGTCGCCGGCCTGACGGCCGGTGCCGCGAAGTAGACCCTCCCACTGTGAAGGAACAGCATGCCCGGTACCGCACCCTGGTGGCGCAGCGCCGTCATCTACCAGGTCTACATCCGCAGCTTCGCCGACGGCAACGGTGACGGCATCGGCGACATCGCCGGCATCCGCTCCCGCCTGCCGTACCTCAGGTCGCTGGGCGTCGACGCCCTGTGGATCAACCCGTGGTACAAGTCGCCGCAGGCGGACCACGGTTACGACGTGGCCGACTACCGCGCGATCGACCCGCTGTTCGGCACCGTGGCCGAGGCCGAACAGCTCATCGAGGAGGCCCACCGGAACGGGATCCGCATCATCCCCGACATGGTGCCCAACCACACCTCCGACCGGCACGTCTGGTTCCAGGCGGCTCTGGCGGCCGCCCCGGGCAGCCCGGAGCGCGACCGCTACGTCTTCCGTCCCGGCCGCGGCCCCGACGGCGCCCTGCCGCCCAACGACTGGGTCTCCTCCTTCGGCGGCCCGGCCTGGACCCGGCTGCCGGACGGGGAGTGGTACCTGCACCTCTTCGCCCCCCAGCAGCCCGACCTGAACTGGCAACACCCCGAGGTGCGCGCGGAGTTCGAGTCGATCCTGCGGTTCTGGTTCGCGCGGGGCGTGGACGGCTTCCGCATCGACGTGGCGCACGGCCTGATCAAGCACCCCGAACTGCCCGACCTGCCGCCGCGCCCGGCCGGGGTCGGCCGGCGCAGCCGGCACCTCGACCACCCCCACTGGGACCGCGACGAGGTCCACGACATCTACCGCGCCTGGCGCAAGGTGGCCGACGAGTTCCCCGGCGACCGGTGCTTCGTCGCCGAGGCCTGGGCGGACACCCCCGAACGGCTGGCCGCCTACGTCCGCCCGGACGGCCTGCACACCGCGTTCAACTTCGACTTCCTGATGGCCAGTTGGGACCCGAAGGACCTGCGCACGGTCATCGACGACTCCCTCGCCATGCTCGGCGCGGTCGGCGCGCCCGCCACCTGGGTGCTCTCCAACCACGACGTCATGCGCCACGCGAGCCGGTACGGCCGCAGGTCGGCCCGGCGCTGGGTGGCCAACGAACGCTACGAACCCGAAGGCCCCCTCGACCTCGCACTGGGCACCCGGCGCGCCCGCGCGGCCGCCCTGTTGATGCTCGCCCTGCCCGGCGGCGCCTACGTCTACCAGGGCGAGGAACTGGGCCTGCCCGAGGTCGAGGACCTCCCCGATTCCGTCCTCCAGGACCCCGTCTGGGAACGCTCCGGCCACAGCGACCGCGGCCGCGACGGCTGCCGGGTGCCGATCCCCTGGTCCGGGCGCAGTGCACCGTACGGCTTCAGCCCCGAGGACGCCTCCGCCGCGCCCTGGCTGCCGCAGCCCGCCGACTGGGCCACGCGCACCGTCGAGGCACAGACCGGCGACGAGACGTCCATGCTGGAGCTCTACCGCAGCGCACTGCGCCGACGCCGCGAGCACCCCGCCCTCGGCGACGGCACCCTCACCTGGCTGGACACCCCCGCCGCAGTGCTCGCCTTCCGCCGCGACCCCGGCTTCACCTGCGTGGTCAACCTCTCCACCGAGCCGTACCCCCTGCCCGACCACACCGCGATCCTGCTGAGCAGCGGCCCCGTCGAGAACGGCCGGCTGGGCCCGGACCAGGCGGCCTGGCTGGCGGTGTAGCCGCCCCGGCCGTCGCCGCACGGGCAAGGGGCCCGGCCGGAACACCCGGCCGGGCCCCTTCGAGCAGGACAGAAAGCCTCAGGCCTTCTTGGTCTCCCAGAAGATCTTGTCGATCTGGGCGATGTAGTCCAGCGCCTTCTGGCCCGTCGCCGGGTCGGTGGACGCCTTGGCGGCCGAGAGGGCCTTCAGGGTGTCGTTGACCAGCTGGTGCAGCTCCGGGTACTTCTCGAAGTGCGGGGGCTTGAAGTAGTCGCTCCAGAGCACGGAGACGTGGTGCTTGGCGAGCTCCGCGCGCTGCTCCTTGATGACGGTGGCGCGTGCCTGGAAGTGGGGGTCGTCGTTACCGGCCATCTTCTCCTGGACGGCCTTCACCGACTCCGCCTCGATGCGGGCCTGGGCCGGGTCGTAGACGCCGCAGGGCAGGTCGCAGTGGGCGCTGACCTTGACCTTGGGGGCAAACAGGCGGGAAAGCATGGAGCATTCCTTCCTCGTGATCGTCTTCTCAGGTGCGACATTACTCCCTGAGGAAGGCGATTTCTCGGGTGCCCCCTAGGGCTTAGGACAAAAGTCCAGGGTCAGACTGAGACTGGTGGAGGAACGGACCGGGGAGGTGCCGGGGATGCCGGAGCTGTCACAGGAGACCGAGCGGGGGAGGGCCGGGGCGCCCTTCGGAGTGGCGGAAGTGACCGGGCCGTCCATGGTGCCCACGCTCCAGCACGGCGATCTGCTGCTGGTGCAGTACGGCGCGTCGGTGAGGGCGGGGGACGTCGTCGTCCTGCGTCATCCGTTCCAGCAGGACCTGCTCGTCGTCAAGCGTGCCGTGGAGCGCCGCGAGGGCGGCTGGTGGGTGCTCGGGGACAACCCGTACGCGGGCGGGGACAGCACGGACTACGGGGTCGTACCCGACGAGCTCGTCCTCGGGCGTGCGCGCCTGCGGTACCGGCCGCTGCCCGCCGGTCAGCGCTCGCCGCTGACGCTGGTGCGCTGGGCGCTCTCGGCGGCGAGGCCGCTGCTGGCCGACCGGTCGGCCTCCAGGCGCTTGCGGGCCCGGTAGGCGGCCACGTTCGCGCGGGTCGCGCAGCGGTCGGAGCAGTAGCGCCGGGAACGGTTGGTGGAGGTGTCGAGGTAGGCGTTGCGGCAGGGGGTCGCTTCGCACAGGCCCAGGCGGTCCACGCCGTACTCCGTGAGGTGGAAGGCCAGGCCCATCGCCGCGATCGCCGCATAGCCGGCCGTGGCGTTGGAGGGGTGGTCGGCCAGGTGCATGTGCCACAGCGGGCGGCCGTCCTCGTCGCGGTGGTCATGGCCGGAGATCTGCGGCGACACCGGGAACTCCAGCAGGAGTGAGTTCAGCAGGTCCACGGCGAGCGTCTCGTCGCCCTTGTCGGCCGCTTCGAAGACCGCGCGCAGCCGCGCCCGCACCGAGCGGAAGCGCGTGACATCGGCGTCGGTGGCGCGGCGGGCCGCCGACGCGTTGGCGCCGAAGAGGTCGCGGACGGCCTCGACCGAGGTCAGCGAGTCCTTGCCCCGGGCCGGTTCCTCGCTGTTGACGAGACGGACGGCGTAATCCGAGTAATAGGCCAGTTCCACTTGTAGTCCTTACGAGGGCGCTTTAGGGTCGTGTCTGCGGTCGGTAACAGCCGGTCGTGCTTCCAGGGTATTACGCAGGCGAGGGGGCAGGCTTCATGACCACCAGCACGGGCGCCGACTGGGCCGCGTGGCAGGAGAGCTGGGACCGGCAGCAGGAGTGGTACATGCCGGACCGGGAGGAACGATTCCGGATCATGCTCGACATGGTCGAGGCGCTGGTGGGGACCGCTCCGCGCGTCCTTGACCTCGCGTGCGGGACCGGCAGCATCACCGACCGGCTGCTGAGGCGGTTTCCGGAGGCCACCAGCACCGGCGTCGACCTCGACCCGGCCCTGCTCGCCATCGCCCGCGGCACCTTCGAGGGCGACGAGCGGGTCTCCTTCGTCACCGCCGATCTCAAGTACCCCGACTGGCCGGCGAAGCTGCCGTACGACTCCTACGACGCCGTCCTGACCGCCACGGCCCTGCACTGGCTGCACAGCGAACCCCTCGCGGCCCTCTACGGTCAGGTCGCGGGGCTGGTCCGCGACGGCGGTGTCTTCATGAACGCGGACCACATGATCGACGACAGCACGCCCCGGATCAACGCGGCCGAGCGCGCCCAGCGGCACGCCCGCATGGATCAGGCCAAACGGGACGGTGCCCTGGACTGGGCCGAATGGTGGCAGCTGGCGGCGCAGGATCCGGTACTCGCCGAGCCGACGGCGCGCCGCTTCGAGATCTACGGCGAGCACGCCGACGGGGACGTGCCCTCGGCCGCCTGGCACGCGCGCACGCTGCTCGCGCGGGGCTTCGGCGAGGCGCGGCCGGTGTGGTGCTCGCCGTCCGACACGCTGCTGCTCGCGGTGAAGTAGCCGTGAAGCAGTGCGAAGGGGCGGTACGGAGTCCGTACCGCCCCTTCACCGACACCCGTCAGAGAACCTTCGACAGGAACGACTGCGTCCGCTCGTGCTGAGGGTTGGTCAGGACCTCGCGCGGATGGCCCGATTCGACCACCACGCCCTCGTCCATGAACACCAGGCTGTCGCCCACCTCGCGGGCGAAGCCCATCTCGTGGGTGACGACGACCATGGTCATGCCGGACTCGGCCAGGTCCCGCATGACGTCCAGGACGTCACCGACCAGCTCCGGGTCCAGGGCCGAGGTCGGCTCGTCGAACAGCATCAGCTTCGGGTCCATCGCGAGCGCCCGGGCGATCGCCACCCGCTGCTGCTGGCCGCCGGAGAGCTGCGAGGGGTAGTGCCCGGCCCGGTCGGCCAGGCCCACGCGCTCCAGCAGTTGCATGGCCCGCTCCCGGGCCTCCGTCCTGCTCCGGCCCCTCACCTGCACCGGCGCCTCCATGACGTTCTCCACGGCCGTCATGTGCGGGAACAGGTTGAAGCGCTGGAAGACCATGCCGATGTCCCGGCGCTTCATGGCGACCTCGCGGTCACGCAGCTCGTACAGCTTGTCGCCCTGCTGGCGGTAGCCGACCAGCTCGCCGTCGACGTACAGCCGCCCGGCGTTGATCTTCTCAAGGTGGTTGATGCACCGCAGGAAGGTCGACTTGCCGGAGCCGGAGGGGCCGATGAGGCAGAACACCTCGCCCGGCTTCACCTCCAGGTCGATGCCCTTGAGCACCTCGACCTGGCCGAAGGACTTGTGCACGCCCTCTGCCCTGACCATCAGGTTCTGCTCGGTCATGCCGTGACCTTCCTGCTCGAGAAGGTCGTCAGGTGTCCCCTGACCTTCTGCCACGGGGTCGGCGGGAGGCTGCGGCTGGAGCCGCGGGCGTAGTGGCGCTCGATGTAGTACTGGCCGACGCTCAGCACGGAGGTCATGATCAGGTACCAGGCCGCGGCGAGGAAGTACATCTCCACCGGTGCTCCGGAGTTCTGGCCGATGTCCTGGGCGTAGCGGAACAGCTCGGGGAACTGCACGGCCGCCACGAGCGAGGTCGTCTTCAGCATGTTGATGACCTCGTTGCCGGTCGGCGGCACGATCACGCGCATCGCCTGCGGGATGATCACCCGGCGCAGGGTCTTGCCATGGCTCATGCCCAGGGCGTGGGCCGCCTCGGTCTGGCCCTCGTCCACCGCGAGCAGACCCGCCCGGCAGATCTCGGCCATGTACGCCGCCTCGTTCAGGCCCAGGCCGAGCAGCGCCGTCAGCAGCGGCGTCATGAAGTTCGACCAGTAGTCCTTGTAGAACGGCATCAGGTCGATGTAGTGGAAGACCAGGCCCAGGTTGAACCACAGGAACAGCTGGACCAGAACCGGGGTGCCGCGGAAGAACCAGATGTAGAACCAGGCGATCGACGAGGTCACCGGGTTCTTCGACAGCCGCATCACCGCGAGGAGGATGCCGCCGGCGATGCCGATCAGCATCGACAGGACCGTCAGCATGAGGGTCTTGTAGACGCCGGTCATGATCCGGTGGTCGAAGAAGTAGTCCGGTACCGCCTGCCAGTTGATGTCGCCCTGGCCGAAGGCGTAGACGATCGCGACGAGGAGTGCGATGGCGATGACGGCGGAAACGTACCGGCCGTAGTGCCGGACCGGGACGGCCCTGATGGCCTCCGGGCCGCCGGCCGGGGGAGCCGGGTTCTCCCGGGCGCCCTCCCCGGCACCTTCCCCGGCCGTCTTCTCGATGTCAGTCACGGGTGTTGCCTCTCAGTGGCCGCTTCTGCTTCTGCTGCTTCCGCGGGTCACTTGCCGCCGTTGATCACGGACTCCTTGACGGCGCCGTCCTGGGCGCCCCACTTCTGGAGGATCTTCGCGTACTCGCCGTTCTTGATGATGGCGTTCATCGCGGCCTGCAGCGCCTCCCGCAGCTGTGTGTCCTTCTTGGCCACCGCGATGCCGTACGGCGCCGCCTCGACCTGCTGGCCGACGATCTGGAAGTCCTTGCCGCCGCCGGAGGTCTTCACCGCGTACGCGGCGACCGGGAAGTCGGAGGAGGCCGCGTCCACACCGCCCGAACGGAGCCGGGTCTGGGACTGCTGGTCGTCGTCGAAGGGCTCGATGACGAGCTTCTTGCCGCTCGGACACTTCTTGGCCTCCTGCTTGGCCAGGTCCTCCGAGACGGTGCCGCGCTCCACGGCGATCTTCTTGCCGCACAGGTCCGACCAGCCGTTGATGCCCTGGGTGTCGCCCTTACGGGTGTAGATGGAGACACCGGCGGTCAGGTAGTCCACGAAGTCGACCCCCTCGCCGACCTTCTTGCCCGTGTCCGGGTCGACGCCCTGCTGGCGGTTCTTGTTGTCGGTCATGGCCGACATGGCTATGTCGTAGCGCCCCGAGCGCAGACCGGTGAGCAGGGCGTCGAACGTGCCGTTCTGGAACTCCAGCGTCACGCCGAGCTGCTTGCCCATGGCCGCCGCGAGGTCCGGGTCCAGGCCGACGGCCTTGCCGGAGGAGTCCTTGAACTCCACCGGGGCGTACGCGATGTCCGAACCGACCTCTATCTTCCCCTTGTCCCGGATCTCCTGGGGGAGCTTGCCGGCCAGCGGGGCGCCGCTGACGGAGGCGCCGGAACCCTTGTCGTTGTTCTTGGTCTGGTCACCACAGCCGGTGAGCAGCAGGGTGCCCGCGACCGCGATCGCTCCGGCCGCTACCAGAGGGGAGCGTGCGGCGGTCGTACGACGGGTGGAACTTGCGGTCATCGTGGTTCCTCCGGCTGATGGGAAGAGATGCCGATGGTCAGCGAGAACACACACCTTCGGGTGCCGCGACCTCGTGGGTTTACCGCATCTTGCCATTCGGACTACGTCGTGCAGGGGCGTGGATATGTCAAAATCGGATAACGGGTCACCCCCGAACCGCATCAGGTCGGTACATCCTTGGTCGTTCACCACCGAACCGTCTGCGGGAATACAACTCTCCGGCCGGAAAATCTTCGGCGCGTCTCACGATGTGGTCGGCGTGGGCGTGGCCTCCCAGCGTCCTCACGTGCTTGGTGCGGTTGTCAGCCGCGTGTCATCCCGCTGTGGCTTTCTGGTTCCGCGATGTGACCTTGCACCTAATGGACTCGTCATGGGCACCGTCCGTCCGGTAGGAAGGTTCTTTACACCCCTCATCCGGGGCTCAGGGCGCGTGTGCGGCGCGCCCGTCGCGTATGGCCCGTACGTATCAGCAATCGGGCGGTGCGCGGTGCCCGCCCACCCCTCACCAGGAGTGGTCGACCCTCAAACCATGCATACCTAAGGGGTAAAACGAAGTGGCAGCGGAGATCGTCAATCCTCGCAGCGACAACAGTGCGGATCAGGACGGGGCCGAGCCCCTCGATTCCTTCGATCCGGTGTTCGCGCTGCACCGCGGCGGCAAGATGGCCGTGCAGGCCACCGTGCCGGTCCGCGACAAGGACGACCTTTCCCTCGCGTACACGCCCGGCGTCGCGCGCGTGTGCACCGCGATCGCGGAACAGCCGGAGCTGGTCAACGACTACACATGGAAGTCCTCCGTGGTGGCCGTCGTGACCGACGGTACGGCCGTGCTCGGACTCGGGGACATCGGTCCCGAGGCCTCCCTCCCGGTGATGGAGGGCAAGGCGATCCTGTTCAAGCAGTTCGGCGGCGTCGACGCGGTGCCGATCGCGCTCGACTGCACGGGCGTGGACGAGATCGTGGAGACCGTGGTCCGGCTCGCTCCGTCCTTCGGCGGAGTGAACCTGGAGGACATCTCGGCACCCCGGTGCTTCGAGATCGAGAAGCAGCTCCAGGAGCGCCTGGACATCCCGGTCTTCCACGACGACCAGCACGGTACGGCCGTCGTGACGCTCGCGGCGCTGCGGAACGCGGCGCGGCTCAGCGGACGGGAGATCGGGCAGCTCAGGGCCGTCATCTCGGGCGCCGGCGCGGCCGGTGTCGCCATCGCCAAGATGCTGGTCGAGGCCGGCATCGGGGACGTGGCGGTGGCGGACCGCAAGGGCGTCGTCTCGGCGGACCGGGAGGACCTCACCCCGGTCAAGCGGGAGCTCGCGGGCTTCACCAACAAGGCCGGCATCACCGGCTCGCTGGAGGACGCCCTCGCGGGCGCGGACGTCTTCATCGGCGTCTCCGGCGGTACGGTGCCGGAGGAGGCCGTGGCCTCCATGGCCGAGGGTGCCTTCGTGTTCGCGATGGCCAACCCGAACCCCGAGGTGCACCCGGACGTCGCCCACAAGTACGCGGCGGTCGTCGCCACCGGGCGGTCGGACTTCCCGAACCAGATCAACAACGTGCTGGCCTTCCCGGGCATCTTCGCGGGCGCGCTGCAGGTGCGGGCCACCCGGATCACCGAGGGCATGAAGATCGCTGCGGCGGAGGCCCTGGCCGCGGTGGTGGGGGACGACCTCGCCGCCGACTACGTGATTCCGTCGCCGTTCGACGAGCGGGTCGCTCCCGCGGTCACGGCGGCTGTCGCGGCTGCGGCTCGTGCCGAGGGCGTTGCGCGTCGCTGACGTTGCGCCACATGGCCCCGTCCGTTCGGGCGGGGCCATTGCCTTTCCATCCGGCCGCCCGACTCGGGTGGTGACGAGGCACCCCGAGGGGTATGGGTGGCTCGAGTGCTGGTGGGGTGCCCCGGAGGCCGTCGCTGCTCGGCTGCGCCGACCGGGTGCTGCTGCGCAAGAGGGCATGTGTCACAAGCTCGCGCGGTTCCGTCGGCTGATCGGCCCACCTATCGTCGGCACCATGTTCGCTGTCTACGCCGCCCGAATCGACCGCGACCAGCCGCTCACCGGCCTGGAGTTGGGGGAGCGCCCGGCTCCCCAGGCCCGGCCCGGCTGGAGCACCGTCAAGGTGCGCGCCGCCTCCCTCAACCACCACGACCTCTGGTCCCTCAGGGGCGTCGGCCTCCCGGAGGACCGGCTGCCGATGATCCTCGGCTGCGACGCCGCCGGCGTCGACGAGGACGGCAACGAGGTCGTCCTGCACTCCGTCATCGGCCAGACCGGCCACGGCGTCGGCCCGAACGAGCCGCGCTCCATCCTCACCGAGCGGTACCAGGGCACCTTCGCCGAGCAGGTCGCCGTGCCGACCTGGAACGTGCTGCCCAAGCCCAGGGAGCTGTCCTTCGCCGAGGCGGCCTGTCTGCCGACGGCCTGGCTGACGGCGTACCGGATGCTCTTCACCAACGCCGGGGTACGGCCCGGTGACTCCGTCCTCGTGCAGGGCGCGGGCGGCGGTGTCGCCACGGCCGCGATCGTGCTCGGCAAGGCGGCGGGGCTGCGGGTCTTCGCGACCAGCCGGGACGAGGCCAAGCGGAAACGGGCCCTGGAGCTGGGGGCCGTGGAGGCGGTGGAGTCCGGGGCGCGGCTGCCGCAGCGGGTGGACGCCGTCATCGAGACCGTCGGCGCCGCGACCTGGTCCCACTCGGTGAAGTCGCTGCGGCCCGGCGGCACGATCGTCATCTCCGGCGCCACCAGCGGCGATCGGCCCTCGCACGCCGAGCTGACCCGGATCTTCTTCCTGGAGCTGAAGGTCGTCGGCTCGACCATGGGCACCAAGGAGGAGCTGGAGGACCTGCTCTCCTTCTGCGCCGCGACCGGGGTGCGGCCCGTCATCGACGAGGAACTCCCGCTGGACCGCGCCCGTGAGGGCTTCGAACGGCTCGCGTCCGGGGAGCAGTTCGGGAAGATCGTGCTCACCAACTCCTGAGTCTCCCGAGGCCCTTCGGGAGAGCGGCCGTGGGGCGGGTCCGGATGTCCGGGCCCGCCCTTTTGCACGCCCTGGCCGTCAACCCTGGTTGACGTGGGCGGGGGTGTCAACGTAGGTTGACATCATGACCGAGGCAACCGATCTCGCCGAGCGCGCCGGCGACCGTGATCCACGGGTCGGACTGCGCGCCGTGGCCGCGCTGCGCAGGCTCCTGGAGCAGCTCGAGGCGGTACAGGTGCGCAGCGCGCGCAACCAGGGCTGGTCGTGGCAGGAGATCGCCGCGGAGCTCGGCGTCAGCAGGCAGGCCGTGCACAAGAAGTACGGGAGGCAATGATGTTCGAACGCTTCACCAAGGACGCCCGCGAGGTCGTGAAGGGCGCGTCCGTCCACTGCGAACGCTCCGGTGAACCAACCGTCGGTGCCGAACACCTGCTGCTCGCCCTCCTCGACCGGGAGGGCGGCCGTGCCTCCTTCGCGCTGGCCGCGCTGGGGTTCGACGAGCACAAGGCGTCCGTACGGGAGGCGCTGGACGAGGCACGGCGGCGGGGCGGGCTGTCGCGGGCCGACTCCGACGCGCTGGCGGGGCTGGGGATCGATGTCCCGGAGATCGTCGCCCGGGTCGAGGAGGTGCACGGTGCCGGGGCGATGTCGGGCGACCCGAAGGGCCGGCGCCGGTGGGCGGGGCGGCGGCCGGGCTTCGGCCGGGACGCGAGGAGCGTCCTGGAGAGGTCGCTGCGGATCGCCGCCGGGCACCGCGACCGGCACATCGGGGACGAGCACCTTCTGCTCGCGCTGACCGTCCTGCCCGGGGTGGTGGGCGAGGTGCTGGCGGACCACGGGGTGACACACGCGTCGGTGACCCGTGTGCTGGACGGCGCGGGAGAGGCGCAGGCCGGCTGAGACACCGGCCCGGCGCACCCGCCCGCTCCCCATCCGGTCAGACCTTCGGCATCCGCAGCAGTGTGTCGATGTGGGCCGCCGCCGTGGACAGATGGCGGCGGGCCTCCCGGAGCTGGGCGGGGGTGACTCCGTGGTCGCGGGCCGTGTCGCGGATGTCGTCACGGAAGCGGTCCAGGAGGCGGTCCAGGTCGCGGACCGGGTCGCCGGTGGAGTCCTCGTGGGCCCAGGCGGGTTCGTACTCGGCGGGGAAGTCCTCCTCGGGGGAGGTGTAGTGCGCGTCCGACGGTGTGGCGGCGGGCTTCGGGGCCGGTTCCCCGGGCGTGCGGGGAGATCCCCAGTACTTGCCGAAGTCGCCCAGCTCCCTGGCGAGTTCGGACAGGCCCTCGCGGACGCCCGTCGGCCAGTCGCCCTGGGTGAAGTGGTCCTGGACGCGGTCCTGGACCTGGCGGGCGATGCGCTGCATCTCCTCCTGGGCCTGGGCCCGCGCCCGCGCCTGCGCCTCCTGGGCCTGGTGACGGGCCCGCTGGGCCTCCTCGCGGGCCCGGCGGCTCTCGTCCTTGGCGCGGCGGGCCTGTTCCTTCCACTCCTGCCTGACCCGGCGCATCTCCTCCTTGGCGGCCTTCCAGGCCTCCTTGTCGCCGGGGTCGCCGTACTCCGCGAAGGGGCCCGCCGCGCCCGTCCCCGGTTTCGCGCTCCGGCGGGCCTCGGAGGCGGCCGCGCGCATCTCGCGGCGCAGGTCGCCGGCCGCACCGCGCACGTCGGCCCTTATCTCGGCGGCCAGTTCCGCGACCGACTCGCGGATCTCCAGCTCCAGATCCGCCAACTCGCCGCTGCGGTCGGCCAGTTCGGCACGTCCTGCGTCCGTGATGGCGTACACCTTGCGGCCGCCCTCGGTGGTGTGCCTGACCAGGCCCTCGGCCTCCAGCTTGGCCAGCCGGGGGTAGACCGTGCCTGCCGAAGGGGCGTACAGGCCCTGGAAGCGTTCCTCGAGGAGCCTGATCACCTCGTAACCGTGGCGCGGGGCCTCGTCGAGCAGCTTGAGCAGGTACAGGCGGAGGCGCCCGTGGGCGAAGACGGGGGGCATGTCAGAGCACCTTCTTGTCGGTCGTGCCGTCGGCCGGGGCGTCGGTGCCGTCGGAGGCGCCGGCGCCCTGGCCGGAGACGGAATTGTCCCCCGGGGTGGCCGGGGCGTCTGCGGCGGGGGCGGTGCCGGAGTCCCTCGGGGGCGCGACGGGACCGGAAGGCTCCGACGGCCGGCCCTCCCACGGGGTGTCCGTCTCGTCCTCCTCGCGCGGCGGGCGGCGCAGCAGGGCGATCGAGCCGGAGACCGTGGTGGCCCGGAGCCTGCCCGTGCCCGCGCCGAGGCGGCCGGTGATCTTGTGGGCGCCCCACTGGCCGTGCACCCGCAGTCCGTCGAAGGCGTTGGAGATCGTGCCGCTCGCGGTGTTCGCCTCCACCTCGGCGTCTGCCGGGTGCGGCAGGCGGATGGCGATCTCGCCGGAGACGCTGGTGAGGTTGACCTCCGTCGGGCCGTCCGGGTCCAGATCGACGATCATGGAGCCGCTGACGGAGTCGGCGCGGACGGAGCGGCCGGAGCCCTCGACCACCGTCAGGTCTCCCGAGACCGACTTGAACCGCAGGTCGCCGGTGACCGCCTGGGCCTCCAGGTTGCCCGACACGGTGTCCGCGTGGACCGGGCCCGAGACGCCGACCAGGGTCGTGTCACCGGTCACTCCCTTGACCGCCGCCGGGCCGCGAATGCCGGAGACGACCGCGCCGGCGCCGACCACGCCCACCTCCACGCGGGTGTCCGCGGGGACCGCCAGGGAGACGACGGCGCTGCGCCGCCAGCCCTTGCGGTCGAGCCACTTGAGGAAGCCCTTCCAGGGCAGGTCCTCGTAGGCCACCGTGAGGGTGCCGCCCTTCTGGGTGACCACCAGGGGCGGGCCTTCGATCTCCGAGATCTCGAGGCGGGCGGAACCCTCGTCCGTGCCCACCACGTTCACCGTTCCGTTGACGATGCGGACCTGGAGGTCGCTCACACGGGTGTCGAAGGTCAGCTTCTGGGGCTCGTTGACGGACCACTCGGGCATGGGGATCTCCTCGGCGGGCACGGGATGCGACACGCCATATCGCGTCCTCTGGGAAACACGATATATCGCGGCCGCCGGAAGTCAAGACACCCTTTCGTGTGGCGGCCCGCGGTCGCGGCGGTGCCCCGAACCCGGCGGCACTGCGGCCGAGGGGCGTGGGGGACTGCGCGACCGACCGCATACGCTGTCCCTGTAGCCACCATCCGCATGGATGTTCACGCAGGAGACGCACCCCATGTACTTCACCGACCGCGGTATCGAGGAGTTGGAGAAGCGGCGCGGCGAGGAGGAGGTCACCTTTGAGTGGCTTGCCGAGCAGTTGCGCACGTTCGTGGATCTCAACCCCGACTTCGAGGTACCCGTAGAGCGGCTGGCCACCTGGCTCGCCCGGCTCGACGACGAGGACGACGAGTAGCCCCGGGAGCAGCAGCCCCGGAGCAGGGCCAGGGGTGATCATCAGCCGTATCGTTCGTTGCCTCTCCCCCTCCCCTTCCCCGGGAGTTAGCCTTCTCCTCCCATCGGCGAACGGGGGCGTCATGGCTGGAGGAGTCGAGCGGATACGGCTGGACGACGGAACCGTCGTCTGGGCCAGGATCGGGGACCGGGACGGAGACGGGGGCGCGGGCGGGGACGGTTACGGCGAGGGGTACCGCGACACCTCGCTCGGGGATCGTGTCATCGACATGGCGGGAGGGCTGGCCGGCACGGTCGGCGGAGTCGTGCGCTCCCTGCGCGCCGGTCTGGACACCCCGGCCCCCGTCGAGGTCTCCGTCAGCTTCGGGATCGAACTGACGGCGCAGGCCGGCAAGATCGTGAGCGCGATCGCGGAGGGCGGCGGCAAGTCGTCCCTGACCGTGTCCCTGACCTGGACGGAACCGGCCACCACGCCCGGCGGCGCCGATCCCGCGCAGCCCGGCGGCACGGTCGTACCGCCGCGTTCCCCGGCCTCCGGGGCCGCATGAGCGCCTTCGCCGAGATGGTGCGCCCCTCCCTCGCACGCATCGGCGCACCGGGTGACGGGTATGCAACGGACCGTGACCCGTACTGGGGATCGGGCTTCTTCATAGCCCCGGGCTGGCTGTTGACCTGTGCCCATGTCGTGGGGAAGGGGGGAGCCGCGGTGTGCCGAGGGGAGAGCGCCATGAGCGTGACCTGGCTGGAGCGCACCGGCGCCCACGGCTGGGCCGAACGCACCGGCACCGGCGGCTGGGTGGAGCGCACCGGCACCGGCACCGCCCGGCTCCTCGCCCCCCGTCCCGAGGCCGCGCGGCAGGAGCGGGGCCCCTGGGCGTTCCCCGACCTCGCGCTGGTCCGGGTCGGCGGCGCCGACGACGTGCCCTGTCTGTGGCTGGCCGACCGGGAGGCGGGCCCCCGCACCCCGGTCGGCCTCTACGGCTGGTCCGTGCAGACCGGCGAGCTGGGCATCCGGCACGGCGACGGGGAACTCGCCGGCGCCGACGCGCGGGCCCTGCTGCTCACCGGAAGCCTCCCGGTCGGCGGGCTGTCCGGCGGCCCGGTGCTCGACCTGCGGCACGGCTCGGTCATCGGCGTGATCAAGGGCCGGGGGACGGGGGACGGAGTCGCCGTCCCGGTCACCGCGCTGTCCGAACTGCTCGACCTGAGGGACGGGGGCCGTACGGTGCGCGAGGTGCTGCGCGCCCATGACCTGCACCACCTGCGCCGCCTCGAAGACACCTCGTCCTCTCCCTTCCCGGCGTACCCCGACTGGACCTCCCTCCAGGCCGAACTGCCGGGCCACGCGCCCTCGGTCACCGGGATCGACGCCGAACTGCGCACCCGGCTGTACGGCCACCTCGCGCACCTGCCGCCGCCGGCCGGCGCGGGCGAGGTCGTCCACCTCGTGGAGGACGTGAAGGAGCAGGTGCGCGGCGAGCGCCTGCTGTCGCTGGTGCCGCACAACGTGCGCACCTGGCGCGAGGGCGCCGGGCTGCTGTCGGGGCTGCGCACGGTGCAGCCGGGCGGCGGGGGCACGCTGGTCGATCTGGACGCCGTCCTGCTGTACGCGGCGAAGGCCGCCCGCAGGACGGCGTGGGAGCACGCGGACGAGGTGGATCCGGCACGGCTGCGCGCCTTCACGTCCTGGATCGCCGGACAGGCCGCGGGGCACCGGCACTGGGCGGTCGGCGAGGCCGTCCGGGCCCTGTTGGACGGCATCGACGACCACGAGGGCTCGTCCGGCACCGGTGAAGCCGAGGAGCACCCCGCATCAGGGCCCCCCGCGCCGCCCGCCGCCCGGACCGACGTCCTGGTCAAGGTCGGCGCGCCCATGTACGACGACCGGTACCCGTGGAGCGTGCAGCTGATCCACGACGGTCAGGACGTCACCCCGGTCGCCGCCGACGACCGGGGCGTGCGCGCCGACGACCTGGTGCGGGAGCTGCGCGAGCCGCTGGCCCGGGCGCTGAGCCAGAGTGATCACGGCGAGCATCTGGCCGCCATCGAGGTGTTCCTGCCCCGCAGGCTGTTCGACCTGCCGGTGGACGAGTGGCAGTTGCTGCCCGAGCCGCCCGGCGGGGAGGGGCCCGTGGGCGACGAGGACGCCGAGGACGAGTGGGTGGACGAGCGGGCCATGCCGCTCGGGATGCGGCGGACCGTCGTCGTCCGGGACGTGCGCCGCAACGCCCTGGCGCCCTCCCCGGAATGGCGCCGGCGCTGGAACGGCGTGCGGACCGGGCCGCTCGCGGCCGAGACGCTGCACGGCCGGCCGGCGGCCGAGGGGCACCCGCCCGGTGCCCGCCCCGGCGGCCGCTTCGCGTACTACGGCGCCCTGACCGGGATGGCCGACGCGTGCGTACCGGTGTACTGCGGGCCCGTCGGCAGCGGAGAGGGGCTGGCCGCGATGAATGACGCGCTGCGGGCCGGGCACCCGGTGGTGCTGTGGCGCCGCGACCGGCACGACCACGAGGAGTGCGGGGCCTTCCACCGGCAGGCCGTCGACCTGCTGAAGGCGGCCCGGCAGGCGGGCGAGCTGCGCGGTCCGGTGCGTGACCTGCGCATCCGCCTGGCCGATCCGGACACCGCCCGCGCCCAAGGACTGTGCGGGAAGATCGCCGTACTGCTCGACCCGCCGGACCGGCCGCCGTTCGGCGCGGAGGCGATGCGGCCGCCGCCGCAGGCCGCGCCCGGCGGCTGACCGTGCGGAACCCGACTCCCCGTCAACCCGCTTGATCCGCAAGGGTGTTCGTCCGGCCGGAAGTGAACGCCGCCCGCCCCGAACCTCGGCAGGTACGGCCCGCTGGCGGTAGCCTCGTAGGCCGGACGACCGGGACCCGCTTCATGATCACCAGAGCTGGGAGGAGCCCAAGGTGAACGACTGGCGGATCTACCGCGGAGTGGGTCAGCCGCACGACGGCGTACGGCGGTTGCCGGCGCCGCCGCCCTGGCGTGACTTCGCGGCGTCCCGGGAGAGCGGGGAGGCGGGCCCGGAGGACCCGAGCAGCGCCCGCCGGCTCGGGGTCCGCCGCCGGCTGGTCGAGACCTACGCTCCCCGGCCCGCCGAGGTCGACGCCGTCAACGCGGCCCTCTATCTGCGCCGGCCCCTGCTGGTGACCGGCAACCCGGGCACCGGCAAGTCCACCCTGGCCTACGCCATCGCGCACGAACTGGGCCTCGGCAGAGTGCTGCGCTGGCCGATCGTCAGCCGCACCACGCTCCAGGACGGCCTGTACCGCTACGACGCGATAGGCCGCCTGCAGGACGTCCAGCTGGAGCGGGCCCGGGGCGGCGGCCAGGACCCGGCGAGCCCCTCCGGGATCGGGTCGTACATCCGGCTCGGGCCGCTCGGCACCGCGCTGCTGCCCGCGGCCGAGCCGCGCGTGCTGCTCATCGACGAGCTCGACAAGAGCGACCTCGACCTGCCCAACGACCTGCTGAACACCCTGGAGGAGGGGGAGTTCGCGATCCCGGAGCTGGAGCGGCTCGCCGAGCGCGAGCCCGTCGTCGAGGTGCTCGACCACGACGGCGACCGGGTGGCCGTGCGCGGCGGACGCGTCGCCTGCACCGCCTTCCCGGTGATCGTCCTGACCTCCAACGGCGAACGCGACTTCCCCGCGCCGCTGCTGCGCCGCTGCGTCCAGCTGGAGCTGGAGGCGCCCGGCGAGGAGCAGCTGACCGCCATGGTCGAGGCGCACCTGGGTCCGGAGGGCGTCGCCGCGGGCGGCGAGCTGATCCGGCGGTTCCTGGAGCGCGAGCCGGGCGAGGTGCTCGCCGCCGACCAGCTGCTCAACGCCCTCTTCCTCACCCGGCACGACCCGCGCGCCCAGAGCCTCACCCGGGAGCGCATCGCCGAGATGCTCATGCAGCCGCTCGACCGTACGAGGTGATGGCCGGATGCCCGGCATGGGTCTGGAGGAGCTGATCGGCAAGCTGCGCCTGGGCGGGCTCGACCTCACCGCCGAGGACGTGGCGGACGCGCTCTGGCTGGCCCCGCGGCTCGGCACGGGCCCGGCGCGCGACGCCCCCGCGCCCTCCCCGGCCGAGCCCGGCCGGCACCTGAGGGACGGTCCGGCGGCACCGGAACCGCCGGACACCCCGGACACTCCGGGCAGCCCGCCGGACCCCGGCACCGGACCGCGTCCGTCCCGCCCGGAGAACTCCACCGCCCCCGTCCCGCTGCACATGCGCACGCCGGGCTCCGGCCCCGCGCGCCCGCGGTCCGCGGGCGCCCCGGCCGCGTTCCCCGTCCGGGCCCCCGCCGCCGGCGCGCTGCCCGGACTGCTCGGCCTGGAGCAGGCGCTGCGCGCCCTCGGCCGCTACCGGACCGCCTCCGCCCGTGCCGAGGACGAGCGGATCGACGAGGAGGCCACCGCCGACCGCGCCGCCGCCGCCGGCGGCATCCTGCTCCCCGTCACCCGGCCCGGCCGCCGCCGGCGCTGCGACGTCCAGCTCCTCATGGACACCGGCCCGGCGATGGCCGTCTGGGGACGGATGGTGGAGGAGCTGCGCCAGGCCTGCCAGCAGTCCGGCGCGTTCGCCTCGGTCCGCGTCCACCACCTGTACGCCGACGACTCCGGGGACCCGGGGAGCCCTCCCGTCCCGCTCGTCGGTACGACCGCGGGTCCCGGCCGGCGCACCCGGCTGCGCCCCGCCGACGAGCTGCACGACCCCACCGGCCGCCGGGTCACCTTCGTCATCAGCGACTGCGTGGGCCCGCTCTGGCAGAGCGGCAGCGCCCAGCGGCTGCTGCACCGGTGGCCGCGAGGCGCCCCGCTCGCCGTCGTCCAGCCGCTGCCGCCGCGCCTGTGGGGCCGTACGGCGTTGCCCGCGGAGCCCGGCCTGCTGGTGCGCGACGCCGACACCGGCGGACGCCTGGCCTTCCTCCCCGACGACGAGCCCTGGGAGGAGCCGGCCGCCGACGCCCGGCCGGTGCCGGTCCTGCAGCCCACCCCGGACGCCTTCGGCGCCTTCGCCCGGCTGCTCGCGGGCACCGGCCCCACCCGCGAGCGTGCCTGGGCCGCGCTCACCGGCCCCGGCACGGCGCCGCCGCCCGCGCCCGCCGGTGCCGCCCAGCCGGGCGACGACGACCTGCTGCGGGCCTTCCGGGCCGGGGCCTCGCCCGGTGCCCTGCGCCTCGCGGTCTACCTCGCCGCGGCCCCGCTCACCCTGCCCGTGATGCAGCTCGTGCAGCGGGCCATGCTGCCCGACACCGGGCCCATGGAGCTGGCCGAGGTACTGCTCGGCGGACTGCTGACGCAGCTCCCCGGCACCGAGGACCAGCCCTGCTTCGCCTACCCGCCCCGGGTGCAGGACCTGCTCCTGTCCTCCCTCGACCAGGACACCGCCGGACTCGTCCTCAAGCACTGCTCGGCCTATGTGGAGCGGCACTTCGGCCGGGGCACCCGGAACTTCGCCGCGCTCGCCGCCGCGCGGCTCACCGACCGCGACCCGGACGGCGGCGCCGGATCGCTGCCCGCGGAGATCGGCGCGCAGGGCGAGGGCGGCAGCGTCGAGGCCGAGCTGTTCGCCCGGGTCCCCGCCCGCGTGCTGCGCTTCTACCGGCCCGAGCCACCGGCCCGCGACCCGCTCGCCGAGGGCGGCCGGCTGTTCGAGGAGTGGCGGCGCCGCGGCGACCCGGAGGTGCTGCGGCAGGCCCGCGACCTCGCCCGTACGGCCGTGACCGGTGGGGCGCGCGAGCCGCTCGCCGCCGTACGGGCCCGGCTGCTGCTCGGCCGGGTACTGCGCGCGGAGGCGGGCACGGCGGCCGCGCGCGCGACGGGCCGCCGCCAGGAGTTGCTGCGCGAGGCCGTCACCGAACTCGCCGCCGCCCGGGGGACGGCTGCCGCCGACGGCCGTGAACAGGCCGAGGCCGCCCTCGAACTGGCCTCCGCGCGCCGGGAGTTGTGGCAGCTCACGGCGGAGGGCGAGCTGCTGGCGGCCGCACTGGAGGTGCTCGACCCGGACAGCGCGCCGTGGCCGGGGCCGGCGGGGCGGGCGCGCGAATGGGCGCGCCGTCGCGTGGCGGACACCGGTGGAACCCCGGGCGATCGCCGTGACGAACGCGGTTCCCCCGAGGAAGGGGACTCCTCCGCCGAACGGGACCCCCGAGGGCACCGGGACGCCGGCTCAGGCCCGCAGGAACACGGCGGCGACGCAGCCGGCCACGGCGGCGCGGCCGGCGACGAGGATCTGCTGTGGGCCGTCGCCGTGCACCGGGCCCGGCTGCTGCTGCGGGGGCGGCTGCTGCTGGAGTCGCGGCGCGCCGGTGCCGCCGTACCCGACCTGAGGGAAGGCTGCGCGCTGGTGGAACTCGAAGCGGCCGCCGACGCCGTACGCGCCCCGGCGCTGTTCGATCTGGCTCGCGCCCTGCTGGGCGCCGGAGCCGAGGACGGCGAGATCCGGCAGGCGTTGCTGCGGGCCCTGGAGGCCGCCGGGGACGACCCGGTGCTGCTGCTGCCCTGCCTCGCCGCGCTGGCCGCCTTCCACGACGCGGCCGGGGAGCCCCGGGACGCGGACGCGGCCTACGAGCGGGCCGCGCTGCTCGCCCCGGCCGACAGCACCCGGCGCTGCGACCTGCTCACCGCCTGGGGCGAGTCGCTGCTGCGGCGGGCCTCGGCGCGCGACGGCGCCGGTGTCGTCGACCAGGCCGAGCAGGTGCTGCGCGAGGCGCTGCAGACCCTGCCGGCCCGCTCCGCCCAGCGGGGCCGGCTCCAGGGCCTGGTCGGCAGCGCACTCGCCCAGCGCTTCCGACACCTCGGTTTCCTGCCCGACCTGTTCGAGAGCCGGCACCTGCTCGGCCAGGCGGTGCGCGCGGCGGCCGACGCCGCCGTACGCGCCGAGGCGTGGCTCCAGCTGGCCCGGGTACGGCTGGAGGGCTGGCACCAGGCCGGGGCCCCGGTGCTGATGGAGGCGCTCCAGGCCTACGAGCACGCCGAGCGGGAGGCGAACGCGGCCCACGGCAGCGAGCCCGGCTCGGTGACGGCGGCCCGCGCCCGGCACGGCAGCGGGGCGGTGCTCGCCCTGATGGGGCGCACCGGAGCGGCCCGCAGCGCCTACCGGGCGGCCCGGGACCAGTGGCAGCGGCTCGTCGGCGCGCTGCAGGAGGTCGACTGGGCCGACGTCGAGCTGGCCCGTGGCGCCGAGCAGGAGCTGACGGCACTGGAGCCGCGCGGGGCGCCGCAGGAGCAGTGGCACCGGCTGGCGCCGCCCTGGTGGCCCTGGACCCAGGAGTGGGCCAACTCTGCGGAGCTTGACCTGAGTTGACCCGTCCAGGGTTTCTGCCTCCGGCCTGTCGGGAAGAACTGGGCAGCCATGACGGCCGTGCGGGGCGGACGCGGGCAGGGAGGAGCCGAGCGTGGCGGAGCAGACGAAGGGGGCGGTCGGCCCGGGTGAGGAAGCCGGTCGGTCCGTGCCGCTGCCCGACTTCACCGGCGTGGACCTGCGCACTCTGCGCGCCATGGACGATCCCGGGCTCACGGCGCTCGTCGACCAGGTTCTGGTGGCCGCCCGGTGCCGCAGCGAGATCTGGTACACCGGCGGGGACTACAGCCCCGTGGAACCCGACCTGCCCGGCCGCTCGTTTCCGGCCACCGGTACGGACCTCGTACGGGGTGAGGAACGACCGGGATGACCCTGGTGTCCGTGCCGCGCGAGGCGTTCGCGGAACTCGCCGGGACCCGGCCCCGCCCGGCCGCCCTGACCGCGCTGGCGGAGGGACTGCACGCCCGTCGGCTGCTCCTGCTCAAGTCGCTCCTCGTCCGGGTGGAGCGCGGCGGCGGCACCCCGCGCCGGGAGTTCGAGGCCGACTGGGCCCTGCTGGAACACGCCGAGCGCACCGACGCCCGCGCGGTCCGCGCGGTCGTCGACTATCCGATGACCGGCGCCTGGCTGGCCGCGGCACTCGGCACGCCCGACGGCCCCGCCTTCCACCGCCACCTCGCGCAGTTCCGGGGCGTGGCCGCCGCCGCGGCCGTACGCGCGGGCCACCGGATCGACCTGACACTCCCGCACACCACGGGCTTCCTGGTGCTGCCGGGACTCGGTGTCCTGCACCCGCCGGCCGGCCGGGCCCACCTCGACGGGCGCACCGGCAGCATCCGGATCCCCGGCGGCCCCGGCCGCGGGAGCGCCCCGCCCCTGTACGCCCGCGCCGGGCGCTGGGCCGGTCCCCGGCGTGCGTGCCGGCGCGGCTGGTCGGCCCTCGGCATCCTCCCGGGCGGCGCCGTCGTACTCGACGATCTGCATCCCCAGCGCGTGCCGGCCGGCGGCATCGGCCCCGCGGCGCTTCCCGCGGCCGAACGCCCGCGCTCCGCCCACCGGCTGTGGGCCCGGCGGTGGCGGGAGGCCCAGGCGGTGCTCCGGGCGACGGACCCCGGGCGGGTCGCCGAGATCGGGGCGGTGCTGCGGGCCGTGGTGCCGCTGTCCTCGCCCCCGCGCGGCGGCCCCGCCATGAGTGCCACCCTCCAGGACGCGCCGGGCGCCATGCTCTCCCAGCTTCCGGCCGACGGGACCGACCTGGCGGAGGCCCTGGTCCACGAGGTGCACCACACCAAGCTCACCACCCTGCACGAGCTGGTGCCGCTGTTCCGCCCGGGCGGACCGGCCGTGCACCGGGTGGGCTGGCGCTCCGACCCGCGGCCCGTGGCGGGAGTCCTCCACGGGGCCTACGCCCACCTCGCGCTGAGCGACCTGTGGTGCAGGGCCAGGACCGCGGCGGGGACCGGGCGGGCCTGGCGGCGGCGCGCCGCCGAACAGTACGACCAACACCGCACGCACGTCGGCCACGCCTTGTCGATCCTCCTTGAATCCGATGAACTGACCGCAGCGGGTGGGGAGTTCGTCCGGGAGATGGCCAGATCCCACGCCCGGCTCGGCGTGGCGAGCCAGGAGCATGAGTAACACTGTGTGCGTGATCGGTCGCATTCCGTGAGGCCGGTGGAGATGCCGCGGACGACGTACGGCGGCGGAAGTGGAACAGGGAGTTGTCGCATGGCGGAACAGCGGAGGACGGGCGGGGACGGTACGGGGACGCCCGAGCACTTCCTCGTGGTCTTCCCCGGCTATCACCGCTCATGGGCGGCCTGGATCGCGCAGTGTCTGGAGCGGCACGGCCACCGGGTCACCCTCCAGCGCTGGGACCCGCCGCGCGAGGTGCCGCTGGAGGACTCGCTCGGTGACCTGCTGTTGTCCTCCGGACGGGTCCTGCTCGTCCTGGACGACTGGTTCTTCGAACTGGGCCCGCGCCCCGCAGGGGAGTGGAACGACGTCCTGCGCGGCTTCGTCGCCGCCCACGCCGACCGCTTCACCGCGGTCAACCTCACCAACCGGCCCCTGCTGCCCGCCACCGCCGTCCTGGAACCGGCCAGCCTGTGGGGGCTGAGCGAGGACGGCGCCGAGGAGCGGCTGCTGGGCAGGCTGGGCCTGGAGCGCCGCCGCACCCCCAGGGCAGCGACGACGCGGGTCCGCTACCCCGACACCCGCTGCGAGATCTGGGGCGAGGTCCCCCGCCGCAACCCCCGCTTCACCGGCCGCGACGACCTGCTGGCCGAGCTGCACCAACGGCTCGCCGACGCCGAGCGCGGCGCCGCCGCCTGCACCCTGCTCGGCATGTCCGGCATCGGCAAGACCCAGCTGGCCGCCGAGTACGCCCACCGGTTCAGCCCCGACTACGACGTGGTCTGGTGGGTCAACTCCGACGACCGCAACATCCAGCGCGACCGGTTCGGCGAGCTCGCGGTCGAGCTGGGCCTCGGGATCGGCAGCGAACCCGGCGAGCGCATCCGTGCCGTGCGCGAGGTGCTGCGCCGGGGTGAGCCGTACGCCAACTGGCTGCTGATCTTCGACGGCTGGGACGACACCGAGGGCATCAACGCGCTCCTCCCGCAGGGCCCCGGGCATGTGCTGATCACCTCCCGCAACCGCGGCTGGAGCGAGCACACCGACGTCCTGGACATCCCCGCCTTCCTGCGGGCCGAGTCCACCGGCTATCTGATGCGCCGCGCCCCGCACATCACGGCGGCCCAGGCGGACGAGGTCGCCGCCGAGTTCGGCGACGTCCCGCTGCCCCTCGTCCAGGCCGCCTCCTGGCTCGGCGAGTCCCGTATGGAGGTGCCCGAGTACCTGCGGATGGTGCGCGAGCGCAGACTCTCCACCGTCGACGAGCCCGCCGCCGGCGACGGCTTCCCGCAGTCCTCCATGACCTCCTGGTCGATACTGCTCAACCGCCTCCGGCGTGCCCAGCCGCAGGCCATCGACATCCTCGGCCTCTGCACGTCCTTCGCACCCGGCCGCATCCCGCTCGGCCTGATCCGCGCCTACCCGCACGCGGACCTGCCCGAGGAACTGCGCTGGATGGTCACCGACCTGCCCGCCTGGACCCGCGCCCTGGACACGCTGGTCAACTACTCGGTGCTGACCCGCGAGACCCGCGGCCCCGTCGGCGCCGAGATGGGCCCGCACCAGGAGTCGGTGCACATGCACCGGCTCGTCCACGACATCGTCGCCAAACTGACCAGCGACGACAGCCGCGCCGTGCACCGCAGGGCCGTGCACACGCTGCTCGCGGAGGCCGACCCGGGCAACCCCGTGGACACGAGGAACTGGCCCCGCTACGCCGAGCTGCTGCCCCATCTGGAGCCCTCCGGAGCGCTGGCCAGCGACCAGCCCCGGGTGCGGGAGGCCGTGCTGAACTGCCTGCGGTACTGCTTCCGCAGCGGCGAGTACAGCGGCGGCCTGAAGCTGGCCCAGCAGATCCGCGAGCACTGGTCCCGGACCTTGGACCCGCTGGCCCAGCCCATGCTCGACCTCGCGGGCCAGGAGAGCTACATCCTGCGGGCCAGCGGCAGGTTCCGGGACGCCTACGAACTCGACCGGGGCGTCCTGGAACGCCTCCGGGCAGCTCCCCGGCGCAACGAACTCGCCGAGCTGACCACCCAGAGCGCCATGGCCAACGGCCTGCGCCACCTCGGGCGGTACGACGACGCGCACACCCTCCAGCAGGAGGTGCTGGAGGGCACCACACGCCTCCTCGGCCCCGACGAGGCCACCACCCTCATCGCCCGGCACAACCTGGGCGTCGGCCTGCGGCTGCTGGGCCGGTACGCAGAGGGCTACGAACTCGACCTCGACACCCTCGCCCGGCGCGACAACGTGCTGCGCGCCCGCCACATCAACACCCTCAACTCGGGCAACGCCGTCAGCAACGGCCTGCGCCTGCTGGGCCGCTACCGGGACGCCGTGGCCCGCCAGGAGCCGGTGGTCCGGCTGCACGTCCAGGTGCTCGGACCGCAGCACCCGCAGACGCTGGAGGCACGCGCCCAGCTGGCCATGTGCCGGCGCCGGGAGGGCGGCTTCACCCAGGACATCGGGCCGTCGATGGCCAGTCTGCTGGAGCAGCTGGTACGGCTGCACGGCCGGGAGCACTACCGCACGCTGGCGTTCCTCACCGACTACGGCAACTACCTCAGGGAGCACGGCGAGCTGAGCCGGGCCCGCGACCTCGTCGGCGAGGCCGAGGCCGGCTACCGGGCCCTGCTCGGCCCCGCCCACCCCGTCGCCACCGGCATGCTCGCCAACACGGGCCTGGTGATGCAGGTGTCCGGCGAGCGGGCCGAGGCCATGTCGATGTTCGAGGCGTCCGTCGCCGGTCTCACCGCGACGCTCGGGCCGGACCATCCGTGGGTCCTCGGCTGCGCCCTGAACGCGGCGAGCGCCCGCAACTTCAACGGCCGGATCACGGAGGCGGTGGAGCTGAGCCGCGACACCCTGCGCCGGTCGCGGCACGCCCTCGGCGACGACCATCCGCTGACGCTGTCCTGCATGATCGCCCTCGCCGCGGACCTGCGGGCCGCGCGGGAACAGGAGGAGGCCGGGAAACTGGAGGAGGACGGCCTGCTGGGCCTCACCCGCACCCTCGGCGCACAGCACCCCCAGACCCTGTCGGCCCGCCAACGCACCCGACCGTACTGGGACTTCGAGCCGTATCTGGGCTGATGTGCGAGGGCCCGGTACCGAGCAGGAACTCGGTACCGGGCCCTTTCACAGAGGCTGAACCGCCGGGGGCCTACGCCTCGAACACCTCACGCACCAGCTGCTCCTGCTCGGCCTGGTGCCGCTTCGCGGAGCCCACCGCCGGGGACGAGGAGTGCGGGCGCGAGATGCGCCGCAGCCGCTCGCCGTGCGGGACGTCCGCGCCGACCGCGAGGTCCAGGTGGTCGATCAGGTTGAGCGCGATGAACGGCCAGGCACCCTGGTTCGCCGGCTCCTCCTGCGTCCACAGGTACTTCTCGGCGTTCGGGTACTTCTTGATCTCCGCCTGGAGCTCGGCACCCGGCAGCGGGTACAGCCGCTCGAGACGGATGATCGCCGTGTCCGTGACACCGCGCTTGACCCGCTCGGCCTCCAGGTCGTAGTAGACCTTGCCCGCGCAGAAGACGACCTTGCGGACCGCGGCCGGGTCGACCGTCGCGTCGCCGATGACGGGGCGGAACTGGCCCGACGTGAACTCCTCCGTCTTCGACGCGGCGGCCTTGAGGCGCAGCATCGACTTCGGGGTGAAGACCACCAGCGGCTTGTGGTGCGGGTTGTGCACCTGCCACCGCAGGAGGTGGAAGTAGTTCGACGGCAGGGTCGGCATCGCGACCGTCATGTTGTTCTGGGCGCACAGCTGGAGGAACCGCTCGACACGGGCCGAGGAGTGGTCCGGGCCCTGGCCCTCGTAGCCGTGGGGGAGCAGCAGCGTGACGCCGGACGTCTGGCCCCACTTCTGCTCCGCCGCCGAGATGTACTCGTCGACCACCGTCTGCGCGCCGTTGACGAAGTCACCGAACTGCGCCTCCCACATCACGAGCGCGTCGGGGCGGGCCAGCGAGTAGCCGTACTCGAAGCCCATGACCGCGTACTCGGACAGCAGGGAGTTGTAGACGTTGTACCGCGCCTGGTCCTCGGCGAGGTACTGGAGCGGGGTGTACTCCTCGCCGGTCTCGCGGTCGATGAGCACCGCGTGGCGCTGGCCGAAGGTGCCCCGCTGGGAGTCCTGGCCGGACAGGCGGACCGGGGTGCCCTCCAGCAGCAGGGAGCCGATGGCCAGGGTCTCGCCCATGCCCCAGTCGATCGTGCCGTCCTCGACCATCGTCGTGCGGCGCTGCAGCTGCGGCAGCAGACGCGGGTGCACGGTGAAGTGGTCGGGGATGTTGACCTGGGACTCGGCGATGCGCTTGACGACCTCCGAGGAGATCGCGGTCGGCACCGCGACCGGGAAGCCGTCCTGCGGCGCCTGGGTGTCCGCGGCGACCGGCTGGGAGGTGGCCTCGCGGACCTCCGTGAAGACCTTCTCCAGCTGGCCCTGGTAGTCCTGCAGCGCCTGCTCGGCCTCTTCCAGGGTGATGTCGCCGCGACCGATCAGGGACTCGGTGTACAGCTTGCGCACCGAGCGCTTCTTGTCGATCAGGTCGTACATCAGCGGCTGGGTGAAGGCCGGGTTGTCCGACTCGTTGTGACCGCGGCGGCGGTAGCAGATGAGGTCGATCACCACGTCCTTGTTGAACGCCTGGCGGAACTCGAAGGCGAGCCGCGCCACGCGGACCACGGCCTCCGGGTCGTCGCCGTTCACGTGGAAGATCGGGGCCTCGATCATGCGGGCCACGTCCGTCGCGTACATGGAGGAACGCGAGGACTCGGGGGCCGCGGTGAAGCCGACCTGGTTGTTGATGACGATGTGGACCGTGCCGCCGGTGCGGTAGCCGCGCAGCTGCGACATGTTCAGGGTCTCGGCCACCACGCCCTGGCCCGCGAAGGCCGCGTCGCCGTGGATCGCCACCGGCAGGACCGTGAAGTCCGTGCCGCCCTTGTTGATGATGTCCTGCTTGGCGCGGGCGATGCCCTCGATGACCGGGTCGACGGTCTCCAGGTGGGACGGGTTCGCGGCCAGCGAGACCGTGATCTGCTCGCCGTCCAGGCCGGTGAAGGTGCCCTGGGCGCCCAGGTGGTACTTCACGTCGCCGGAGCCGTGCATCGACTTCGGGTCGAGGTTGCCCTCGAACTCGCGGAAGATCTGCGCGTACGACTTGCCGACGATGTTGGCGAGGACGTTCAGGCGGCCGCGGTGGGCCATGCCGATGACGACCTCGTCAAGGCGGGACTCGGCCGCGGAGTCGATCACCGCGTCGAGCAGCGGGATGACGGACTCGCCGCCCTCCAGCGAGAACCGCTTCTGGCCGACGTACTTCGTTTGCAGGAAGGTCTCGAAGGCCTCCGCCGCGTTCAGCCGGCGCAGGATGCGCAGCTGCTCCTCGCGCTCCGGCTTGGAGTGGCCGCGCTCGACCCGGTCCTGGATCCACTTGCGCTGCTTGGGGTCCTGGATGTGCATGAACTCGATGCCGGTGGTGCGGCAGTACGAGTCGCGCAGCACGCCGAGGATGTCGCGCAGCTTCATCATCGACTTGCCGGCGAAGCCGCCGACGGCGAACTCGCGCTCCAGGTCCCACAGGGTGAGGCCGTGCTCGACGATGTCCAGGTCGGGGTGCTTGCGCTGGCGGTACTCCAGCGGGTCGGTGTCGGCCATGACGTGGCCGCGGACCCGGTAGGAGTGGATCAGCTCGAAGACGCGGGCGGCCTTGGTGACGTCGTCGTCGTGGCTGGCGTCGATGTCCTTGAGCCAGCGGACCGGCTCGTAGGGGATGCGCAGCGCCTCGAAGATGTCGTCGTAGAAGCCGTTCTCGCCGAGCAGCAGGTTCGCGACCTGGCGCAGGAACTCGCCGGAGGCGGCGCCCTGGATCACCCGGTGGTCGTAGGTCGACGTGAGCGTCATGACCTTGGAGACGCCGAGCTTGTTCAGGGTGTCCTGGCTGGTGCCCTGGAACTCCGCCGGGTAGTCCATGGAGCCGACGCCCATGATCACGGACTGGCCGGGCATCAGACGCGGCACGGAGTGGACGGTGCCGAGGCCGCCGGGGTTGGTCAGGGAGACCGTGACACCGGTGAAGTCGTCCATCGTCAGCTTGCCGTCACGGGCACGGCGGACGATGTCCTCGTAGGCCTGCCAGAACTCGAAGAAGTTCAGCGTCTCGGCCTTCTTGATGGCCGCGACGACCAGCTGGCGGTCGCCGTTGGGCTTCACCAGGTCGATGGCCAGGCCGAGGTTGACGTGCGGCGGCTTGACGAGGGTCGGCTTGCCGTCCTTCTCGCCGAAGGACCAGTTCATCGACGGCATGGCCTTGATGGCCTGCACCATCGCGTACCCGATCAGGTGCGTGAAGGAGATCTTCCCGCCCCGGGCGCGCTTGAGGTGGTTGTTGATGACGATCCGGTTGTCGAACAGCAGCTTCACCGGGACGGCGCGGACCGAGGTGGCGGTCGGCAGCTCCAGCGAGGCGTTCATGTTCTTCGCGACGGCGGCGGCGGGGCCGCGCAACGTGACCAGCTCCGGGCCCTCGGGGGCCGCGGCGGCCGGGGCGGGGGCGGCCTGCGGCTTCGGCTGGGCCGGCGCCTGTGCGGGCGTCGCCGGCTTGGCCGGGGCCGGGGCCGCGGCCTTCGCCGCGGGAGCCGGGACCTGCGCGGGGGCCACGGCGGGCTTCGGTGCCGCCGGAGCGGCCGGGGCGGCGGCCTGGGGGGCCGGTGCCGCGGGCTGGGCCACAGGGGCCGTGGTGGTGGTCTCTGCGGCCCCCGCGGCCGCAGTACCCGCCGCAGCCGGGGTGGCAGGAGCGCCCGGCTTGTAATCGGCGAAGAAGTCCCACCAGGCGCGGTCTACCGAATTCGGGTCCTGGAGGTACTGCTGATAGATCTCGTCGACGAGCCACTCGTTCGGACCGAACGCGGCAGCGGGGTTCTTCCCGGCTTGGTCGTCGGTCGAGACGCTCGGGTTACTGGGGGACTGTGGCGACACGGCGGCAACCGCCCTCTTCCGCTTCACAAGGTGATGGACAGCGGAAATAAAGGCTACGCCTCCACAGCCGGGAAGGTCAGGTCGAGCAAGGTCATCGTCGCGTAAGTCACATCGGAAATCTTGTTTCAGGGCTTGATATGGCGGGAAACAAGCGTGGTTCCGCATGTGGGAGGGTGCACCGGTCCCGGCCCGGCGCGCCTTCGTTCGACGGGTGGCGCGGGCCTGCTCCTGATCACACGTGTCCAGCTGCGCGGGAACGGCAGCGACCGTCGTGGATCTTGTGCTTCCGGTTCGGACCCTACGTCAACTCGGGACGGAAGTCAGTCCCGGAAGAGTGACGATGATCCGGCAGCCGCGCTCGGATTCGGCCACACCGATCCGGCCGCCGTGCAGATCCACCGCCCAGCGGGCGATCGCCAGGCCGAGTCCGGTGCCGCCGTCGCTGCCCGGCCCGTGCGGCCGGGTCACCGCGCCCCGGTTGAACCGCTCGAACACCCGGTGCCACTCCGACCGGGGAATGCCGGGGCCCTCGTCCAGGACCTCCAGCTCCAGCGACTCGGGCTGCGGCCCGCGCCGCGCCTTCACCGTCACCCGGCCGTGCGGCGGGCTGTGCTTGACCGCGTTGTCGATCAGGTTGGCGACGACCTGGTGGATGCGCTCGGGATCGGCGTGCGCGGTCAGCTCCGGCGGGGAGACGTCCAGGTGCAGATGGACGTCCGTACGGGTGTGGCTGCCGGAGCCCGAGGCGATGCCCGCGCGCGCCGAGGCCACCATGTTGGCCTCCTTCAGCACGCCCGAGAGGTACGGCCACACCTCGAAGCGCCGCATCTTCAGCGGTACGACGCCGTTGTCGAGCCGGGACAGGTCCAGCAGGGTCTCCACCAGCCGGCCGAGCCGCTCGGTCTGCTTCAGGGCCGTCCGCATGGTCTCGGGGTCGGCCTCGGTGACCCCGTCGACGATGTTCTCCAGCACCGCGCGCAGGCCCGCGATGGGCGTCCGCAGCTCGTGGGAGACGTTCGCGACCAGCTCTTTGCGCTGGCGGTCCTGGGCCTCCAGCTCGTCCGCCATGACGTTGATCGTCTGGGCGAGGTCGCCCAGCTCGTCCCGGCGCCCGTCGCTCACCCGGCGGGTGTAGTCACCCTCGGAGATCGACCGCGCCACCGTGTTCATCTCGTCCAGCGGCATGGTGAGCGAGTGCGCCACGAACTGCGTGATCAGCAGGGTGGCGATCATGGAGAAGACCGTGATGAAGCGCAGCTCGGTCTTGGTGTGCACCGCGATCATCGACAGACCGGTGGTGATCAGCACCGAGATGACGACGAGCGCGCCCAGCTTGGTCTTGATCGAGAACGGGCGTACGCCGCCCCAGGGATCGTCCCCGGGGCTCCTCCGTGCGGCCTGCCGCCCGTCGGCGCTCATGGGGTGGGCGTCTCCAGCGCGTACCCGACGCCGTGCACCGTGCGGATCCGCTCGGCGCCGATCTTCCGGCGCAGCGCCTTGATGTGGCTGTCGACCGTACGGGTGCCGGAGGCGTCCGCCCAGTCCCACACCTCGGCCAGCAGCTGCTCCCGGGAGAGCACCGCGCGCGGGGTGTTCGCCAGGCACACCAGGAGGTCGAACTCGGTGGGCGTGAGGTGGACGTCCTCGGACTTCACCCGCACCCGGCGCTGTGCGTGGTCGATCTCCAGCTCACCGAGCCGCAGGATGCCGGAGCGCGGCGTGGACGCGGCGATGGCCGCCCGCTCCACCCGGCGCAGCAGCACGTGCACGCGTGCGGCCAGCTCCCGCATGGAGAACGGCTTGGTCATGTAGTCGTCCGCGCCGACCCCGAGACCGACCAGCATGTCCGTCTCGTCGTCGCGCGCGGTCAGCATCAGCACCGGCACCGGGCGCTGCGCCTGCACGCGCCGGCAGACCTCCAGGCCGTCGAAGCCCGGCAGCATGATGTCGAGGATCAGCAGGTCGGGCTGCCAGGCCTCGGCCGTGTCGACGGCGGCCGGGCCGTCCGACGCGGTCTGTACGAGAAATCCCTCGGCGCGCAGCCGGGCCGCGATGGCGTCGACGATCGTGGGATCGTCCTCGACGACCAGCACCCGGCGCTGTGCGCCCGGGGTGGTCGTCGCCGCGCCGCTCTGGGAGGTGTGTGTCTGCTCCATCGCCCGCCCCTGCTTGTTGCTTTCCGGAACCCGTGGGGTGATCCCATGTCTGCGATTGACGCTTGAATGATCCGCGTCAGGGCAGCACATTACGGGGATCGACCGCGCCGCCGCTATCCAGGTCGGACGGCGAGGTGTACCGCGTCCGGAACGCCCCGGGCAACCGGCACCTCTTCGGTACGCACCTGCTGGAACCCGGCATTCCGCAAGGTACCTTCAAATTCCGGGGAGGGTTCGGCGGACCACACCGCGAGCACCCCGCCGGGACTCAACACCCTTGCGCAGGCGGTGAGTCCGGCCGGTGCGTACAGGGCGTGGTTGTCGTCCGTGACGGTCCAGCCGGGGCCGTTGTCGATGTCCAGGCAGAGCGCGTCGAACGTGTCGGATGTCTCATTGACGAACGCCACGAGATCGTCCTGCACGATCTCGGTGCGCGGGTCGGCGAGCGCTCCGGCGGAGACCTCCGCCAGCGGACCGTCGCGGTGCCAGTCGACGACGGCGGGCTCCCGCTCGACGACGGTGATCCGCCCCCACCTGGGGTCCGCCGCGGCGTGTGCGAGTGAGAATCCGACGCCCAGCCCCCCGACCAGCAGTTTCGGCGCGGGTCGCGCGTCCAGCGCCGTCAGCGCGGCATCGACCAGCAGCCGCTCCGAGCGGCCGTCGGAGGTGTCCATCAGGAAGCAGCCGTTGGCGATGATCTGCAACAGCGTTCCGTGCCGGCGCAGCACCACCTCGCCGTACGGGCCGTCGCGCCGGTCCAGGACCACGGGGGAGTCGTACACGGCAGTCATGCCTCCATCCTCCTTGAACACACCTTGACCTTCATACGAATTAGGGATGTCGAACTGACGTGCACCCTTGCGGTGTGAGTCGTGGACGCAGCCGGAACGTAGGAGGTTGCTGTGAATCGGCTCTCGGGTGGCGTCGGTCATAGACAGCCGCCCCGGGAACCCGAAGGGTTGGCCGCAACGGAAGGAGTGCCACAGCGTGGAACGGACCGCGACGGGCCCTGCGACGGCCGCGTCCCCGCCCCTGACGGGCGCGCCCTTTCCGGACGGCACCGCCGCCGTACCGGGCCCCGCGATCGCGGACCTGCTGGACGGCATGCCACGCCAGCGGCACGCCGCGCCCGTCGCTCCCGCGCCCGTCCCCGTCGACCCGCGCCCGACGGCACCGCTCCCGCTCCCGCGGCCGTGGCGCCTGCTGCCCACTCCCACCGCCACCCCGTTCACCTTCGCCTACACGGCCCTCCTGGCCGTCACCTCCGTGTTCGCGACCCTGGCCGACCCCGCCCTGGTGAACGCCCTCTACCAGGCGTGCAGCACGGACGTGGCCCACCTGGTGCGCACGCCCGCGGTGGTGCTGCTGGCGAGCGCGCTGTGGATCGCGGGCGGTGTCCTCTCGCCGTACGCGCTGGCGTTCGTGCTGGTGCTCACCGCGCTGGAGCGGCGCATAGGGGGCGCGCGTGCGGCCTGCGTCTTCCTCGCGGGGCATGTCCTGGCCACGCTCGCCACCGAGATCCCGGTGGGCCTGGCCGTCCTGGTCGGCCACCTCCCGGCCACCTCACTGCACCGCCTCGACTACGGCATCAGCTTCGGCGTGGCGGCCAGCATCGGCTCTCTCTCCGGTCTCCTGCGCCCGTGGCTGCGCTGGCCCCTTCTCGTCCTGACGGCCGGTGAACTCGTGAGCGACCTGCTCGCCTTCGAGGACCCGATGACGAACTGGGGCCACCTGATTGCCTTGACGATAGGCGTGGCGAGCTGGCCTGTCGTGCGCCGGTGGCGCAAGGCGTCTTGATCGCTCACAGCGAACAAACCCGGGGAACACCAGCCCACCCCCAGCAGTTGAGTCGACATAGCTCAACTTGACTGCCGAAGGGGAGATCATGGCTACTGAGTCACCGGAGTTCACGCTCACCCTGCCCGTGCTGCCGCTCGACGACGAGGTCGTGCTGCCCGGGATGGTGGTTCCGCTGGACCTGAGCGACGCCGAGGTGAGGGCCGCGGTGGAGGCCGCGCAGGCCGCCGCCCGGTCGGAACCGGGCAAGCCCAGGGTGCTGCTGGTGCCACGCATCGACGGCACGTACGCGAAGACCGGTGTGCTGGGCACGGTCGAGCAGGTCGGCCGGCTGGCCGACGGTGACCCGGGGGCCCTGATCCGCGGCCGGAGCCGGGTGCGCATCGGCGCCGGCACCACCGGGCCCGGCGCGGCGCTGTGGGTCGAGGGCGCCCGCATCGACGAGAGCGTGCCGGACCCGCTGCCGGGCCAGGTCGCCGACCTCGTCAAGGAGTACAAGGCGCTCGCCACCACCTGGCTGAAGAAGCGCGGCGCCTGGCAGGTCGTGGACCGCGTCCAGGCCATCGACGGCGTCTCCGCACTCGCCGACAACTCCGGCTACTCGCCGTTCCTCACCACCGAGCAGAAGGTCGAACTGCTGGAGACCGCCGACCCGGTGGCCCGGCTCAAGCTCGCCGTACAGCAGCTCCGCGACCACCTCGCCGAGCAGGACGTGGCCGAGACCATCGCCAAGGACGTCCAGGAGGGCGTCGACAAGCAGCAGCGCGAGTTCCTGCTGCGCCGCCAGCTGGAGGCCGTCCGCAAGGAACTGCGCGAGCTGAACGGCGAGAAGGACTCGGGTGACGAGCCCGACGACTACCGCGCCCGCGTCGAGGCCGCCGACCTGCCGGAGAACGTCCGTGAGGCCGCGCTCAAGGAGGTCGACAAGCTGGAGCGGTCCAGCGACCAGTCCCCGGAGGGCTCCTGGATCCGCACCTGGCTCGACACGGTCCTGGAGATGCCGTGGAACGAGCGGACCGATGACAGCTCTTCCGCGTACGACATCCAGGGCGCCAAGGCGATCCTGGACGCCGAGCACGCCGGTCTGGAGGACGTGAAGGAGCGCATCACCGAGTACCTGGCCGTCCGCAAGCGGCGCAGCGAGCGCGGACTCGGTGTCATCGGCGGCCGGCGCGGCGGTGCCGTACTGGCCCTCGTCGGCCCGCCCGGCGTCGGCAAGACCTCGCTCGGCGAGTCCGTCGCCCACGCCATGGGCCGCCGGTTCGTCCGCGTCGCCCTCGGCGGCGTCCGCGACGAGGCCGAGATCCGCGGCCACCGTCGTACGTACGTCGGTGCGCTGCCCGGCCGGATCGTGCGCGCGATCAAGGAGGCCGGTTCCATGAACCCGGTCGTCCTGCTGGACGAGATCGACAAGGTGGGCTCCGACTTCCGCGGCGACCCGGCCGCGGCCCTGCTCGAAGTCCTGGACCCGGCGCAGAACCACACCTTCCGGGACCACTACCTCGAGGTCGAACTCGACCTGTCGGACGTCGTGTTCCTGGCCACCGCCAACGTCCTGGAGGCCATCCCGGAGGCGCTCGCCGACCGTATGGAGATCGTCCGCCTGGACGGCTACACCGAGGACGAGAAGGTCGTCATCGCCCGCGACCACCTGCTCCCGCGCCAGCTGGAGCGGGCGGGCCTCGGCGCCGACGAGGTCACCATTGAAGAGGGCGCCCTGCGCAGGCTCGCCGGCGAGTACACGCGCGAGGCGGGCGTGCGCACCCTGGAGCGCTCGATCGCACGGCTGCTGCGCAAGGTCGCGGCCCAGCACGAACTCGGCGAGCGGGAACTGCCGTTCACCGTCCGGGACGAGGACCTGCGTGCGCTGATCGGGCGCCCGCACCACGTGCCCGAGTCCGCCCAGGACCCGGCCGAGCGCCGTACGTCCGTCCCCGGCGTGGCGACCGGCCTGGCGGTCACCGGCGCCGGTGGTGACGTGCTCTTCGTGGAGGCCTCCCTGGCCGACCCGGAGACGGGCGCGGCGGGCCTGACCCTGACCGGTCAGCTCGGTGACGTGATGAAGGAGTCGGCGCAGATCGCGCTGAGCTTCCTGCGCAGCCACGGCGCCGAACTGGAGCTTCCGGTGGCCGGCTTGAAGGACCGGGGTGTGCACATCCACTTCCCGGCCGGCGCGGTCCCGAAGGACGGCCCGAGCGCCGGCATCACGATGACGACCGCGCTCGCGTCGCTGCTCTCCGGCCGCCTGGTGCGCACGGACGTCGCCATGACCGGCGAGGTCTCGCTGACCGGCCGGGTGCTGCCCATCGGCGGCGTCAAGCAGAAGCTGCTCGCCGCCCACCGCGCCGGGGTGACCACCGTGATCATCCCCAAGCGCAACGAGCCCGACCTGGACGACGTCCCGGCCGAGGTGCTGGACCGGCTCGACGTCCACACCGTGACCGACGTCCGCCAGGTCCTGGAACTGGCGCTCGCCCCCGCGACGAACGGCGCGACGCCGGAGGTTCCCGTGGCGGCGTGACGACTGTGCCCATCAGCGGGCTCCGCCCGCGGGCATGGGATGAGTGAAGGCCCGGGTCCCGTGAGGAGGCCGGGCCTTCGTCATGTGCGCGTACGGGATCTTCGCGCCGCGCTCATACGGGGATGGGTCGGTAGAATTCAGGCGTGAGTTGGCCCCCGAAGACCCCCTCCGGTCTGATCGGGGCCGAGGTCGCGGGCTACAAGGTGGAGCGCGAACTCGGTCGTGGTGGCATGGCCGTCGTCTACCGCGCCAGGGACCTGCGCCTCGGCCGGACGGTCGCCCTGAAGCTGCTCGCCCCCGAGTACACCAGGAACGACGCCTTCCGCCGCCGTTTCGCCCAGGAGTCCCGGGTGGCCGCCGCCATCGACCATCCCAACATCGTCCCCGTCTTCGAGGCCGGCGAGTTCGACGGGCTCCTGTACATCGCCATGTGCTACGTCCCCGGGCAGGACCTGCGCGCCCTGATCGACCGGGAGGGCCCGCTGCGGGTGCCGGTCGCGCTGCGCATCGCGGCCCAGCTGGCCTCCGCCCTGGACGCGGCCCACGCGCGCGAGCTGGTGCACCGGGACGTCAAGCCCGGCAACGTCCTGGTCGCCAAGGGCGTCGACAGCGACCATCCCGAGCACGTCTATCTCACCGACTTCGGGCTGGCGAAGAGGTCGCTGTCGCTCACCGGGTTCACCACCGCCGGCGAGTTCGTCGGCACCCTGGACTACGTGGCGCCCGAGCGGATCGCCGGGCGCCCGGTGGACGGCCGGGCCGACCAGTACAGCCTGGCCTGTGTGGTGCACGAGATGCTCGCGGGCGCCCCGCCCTTCCAGCGGGACGACCACCTCGAACTGCTGTGGGCCCACCAGTACGACCCGCCGCCCGCGCTCAGCAAGGAGCGGCCGGACATCCCGGCCGCCGCCGACGACGTGCTGGGAAAGGCCCTGGCGAAGGCCCCGGACGAGCGGCACGGCACCTGCCTGGAGTTCGTCGCGGCCCTGCGGGCGGCCGTCGCCGAGTGCGTCCCCCGCCGTCGTACGCCGACCGTGGTGGACCGCGTCCCGCCGCCGGATCCGCCGGCCTGGGCCCGGCCGTTCCTCACCTGATCCCGTACCGCTTACGCGGCTTTTACCCGACGCCTGTGGGTGCGTCAAGTCCCGAGTCCTCGGAACGTGACCCTGATTTCCCGTTCGGGCTTACTTGAAGCACGGCCTCACCGGAAAGGAAATGAGGCGGTCCGAGGGGAGTGAATCTCCTCCGGCAATCCCCCCGGTAATTCATCCGAGAATTCACGGGAAATCCTCACAGTAATGGGAGAAAGCTCATGACTCGTAATCTTCGCACCCACGACGACGCCCGTCCGAAGCGCCGAGGTCTGCGTTTCGCGACCCTCGCCGCCTCCGCCGCACTGGTCACCGGCGGGGTCCTCCTGCCGGTCTCCAGCGCCATGGCGGCTCCGATGCCCACCTCGACCGTGGCCTTCGTGCACGGCGGTGGCGCCGGTGGCGCCGGTGGGGACGGCGGTGGCGGCCTGGTCGGTGGCGGCGGTGGCGCCGGTGGCTCCGGTGGCGGCAGCGTCCTCGGCACCGGTGGTGACGGCGGGAAGGGCGGCAACGGCGGCGACGGCGTGCTGGCCGGTGGCGGCGGCGGTGGCGGCGGTGGCGGCGGCGAGGGCGTCGTCGGCGGCAAGGGCGGCGACGGCGGTAACGGCGGCTTCGGCATCCTCTCCGGCGGCAACGCCGGCAGCGGCGGTGGCGGGGGCGACGGCGTCCTCGTCGGCGGGAAGGGCGGCAACGGCGGGAAGGGCGGCAACAGCATCTTCCAGGGCGGCAACGGCGGGAAGGGCGGCAAGGGCGGCCTCGGTGGCCTCTTCGGCGGCGCCGGCGGGTCCGGCGGAGCCGGTGGCGCCAGCCTCTTCTGACCGGCTCCTCCGACCGGCTCGTCCGACGGCCCCTGTGACCGTCAACGGGGTGGAGGCCGCCCAGGCCTCCACCCCCCACCGGGCCACAGCGCCCACCCCCCGAACCTCTCACCTCGATCAGAACACCCTTGATCCGAAACGGAGTCCCCGATGTTCACCAGCCCCTTCCGGCGTCCTGCCCTCCTCGCGGCGGCCTCCGTGGCGCTCGTCACCGTCACCGCGTGCGGCGCCCAGGCAGCCACCCACGCGGCCCCGGCCGCTCCCACCGGCTACACGGCACTGGCCCACCAGTCCGGGCACTGCGGAGAGGGGGGTGAGGGCGGCAAGGGCGGCGCGCCGGGTCAGCCGGGCCAGCCGGGGCAGCCGGGCAAGCCGGGCTGCCTCTCGTTCCACGACCTGCCCGACAAGCCGAAGTCGGACCTCTCCCTGACCGACCGCGCACGGATCGCGCTGACCGTTCTGACCGGCCGGGCGACGAAGGCCGAGGTGGCCAAGAAGTACAAGATCTCGGAAAAGGAGGTCGACACATGGGAGCGCCAGGTCCTGAACGGCGACTGGCTCGGACTTATCGGCGACGCTTCGTGAGAAACGGAAATCGCATGCGCAGGAATTCCTGGAAATTCGGTATCGGCCTCGCGGTCTCGACCGTGGTGATCAGCGGCGGCGCGATGGCCCCGGCCGCGATGGCCGACACCGGCCCCGTCGGCAGCGGACCGGGCGGCAGCCCTCCCCGTCTGAGCAGCATCCACGTGGGCAACGGCAGCGTGCGCATCGGCGACTCGATCTGCGCGGGCAACTGCAACGGCACCGTCAACGGGACCAAGGGCGGCAACGGCGGCATCTGTGCCGGGCTCTGCAACGGCAGCGCCAACGGCGGAGACGGCACCACCGGAGCACCGGGCCGCAACGGTGGCAAGGGCGGCAACGGCGGGATCTGCGTCGGCGTCTGCGCGGGCAGCGTCAACGGCGGCAACGGCGGGAACGGCGGCGACGCCGTGGGCTCCGGCGACGGCGGGGACGGCGGGCGGGGCGGGAACGGCGGGATCTGCCTCGGCACCGGCTGCGAGAGCAGCGGTCAGGGCGGCCGTGGGGGCAACGGTGGCAACGGCTGACTCAGCCGGCGGCCCGGGGGAGCGACTGCTCCGCCCACACCGTCTTGCCGACCCGGTCGTGCCGGGTGCCCCAGCGTTCGGCGAGCTGGGCGACGAGCAGCAGGCCCCGGCCGCCCTCGTCGAAGATGCGGGCCCGGCGCATGTGCGGGGTGGTGCCGCTGGAGTCGTACACCTCGCAGATCAGCGTCGAGTCCTGGTGGATCAGCCGGAGCTGGATGGGCGGGCGGCCGTAGCGGATGGCGTTGGTGACCAGCTCGCTGACCATCAGCTCGGTGGGGAAGGAGGCCTCGCCCAGGCCCCAGGCGGACAGCTGGTCGCAGGCGAGGCGGCGGGCGCGGGCGACGTCCTCGGGGTCGCTCTCCAGCTCCCAGGCGACGACCCGGTCCTCGTGCAGGACCCGGGTCCGCGCGACGAGCAGGGCGATGTCGTCGTCGGGACGATGGGTCAGCAGCTCGGTGAGCACGTGGTCGCAGACCGCGTCCAGGGACCGCGCGGGCCGGATGAGCGCGGCGAACATCTTGTCCAGCGCCTCGTCGATGTCGTGCTCGCGGGCCTCGAACAGCCCGTCGGTGTACAGGGCGAGCAGACTGCCCTCGGGCAGTTCGGTCTCGGTGGCCTCGAACGGCAGCCCGCCGAGCCCGAGCGGCGGGCCCGCCGGCACGTCCAGGAAGCGCACGGCGCCGTCCGGTGTGACCACGGCGGGCGGCGGATGCCCGGCCCGGGCCAGGGTGCACCGGCGGGAGACCGGGTCGTAGACCGCGTACAGACAGGTGGTGCCGATGCCGCCGGCGGTCTCGGCGGTGGGGTCCGTGCTGCCCTCGTCGGCGGCGAGCCGCAGCACCAGGTCGTCGAGGTGGGTGAGGAGTTCGTCGGCCGGCAGATCGACGTCGGCCAGGGTGCGCACGGCGGTGCGCAGCCGGCCCATGGTGGCCGAGGCGCGGATGCCGTGACCCACCACGTCGCCCACGACGAGCGCCACCCGCGCCCCGGACAGCGGGATCACGTCGAACCAGTCGCCGCCCACCCCGGCCCGGGTCGCGGCGGGCAGATAGCGTGTGGCGATCTCCAGGGCCGCCTGGTCGGGCAGCGTGTGCGGGAGCAGGCTCTGCTGCAGGGCCATGGTGGTGGTGCGGTTGCGGCCGTAGGCGCGGGCCTGGCGGATGCCACCGGCCGCCTTGGCCGTGAACTCCTGCGCCAGCCGCAGATCCTCCGGGCCGAACGGCTCCCGGCCGGGGCGCCGGCCGAACAGCGCCACCCCGAGCGTGCTGCCCTGGGCGAGCAGCGGCACCGCCAGCAGTGAGCGCGCCCCGGACGCGCGCAGCCACGCCGCGCCCGGGTCCCCCGCCGCCCACTCGGCGACGAGCGGGTCCGCCGTGTCGTACAGCAGCGGCCGGTCCGCCGTCAGGCACCGGGCCGGGGGCGAGTCCGGCGGGCAGACGACCGCCTCGCCGACGCCGCTTCCGTAGGCCGGTCCGACGCCCTCGGGCACGGCGCGCAGCGCGGCGCGGCGCAGGACGACCGGGCCGGGCCGCGGGGCGGGTTCCTCACCCGTGTCGCGGGGGGTGTCGAGCAGGTCGACGGCCATGACGTCGGCGAGCCGGGGGACGGTGACCTCGCCGAGTTCCTGCGCCGCGCGGGCCTGGTCGGCGGCCGTGCCGACGCGCGAGCCGCTGTCGGCCGCGGCGCGTTGCCCGGCGGCGGAGTCCTGCGCGGGCGTCTGCGTGGACATGCAGACGGCGCGCACCCGGCCGTCGGCGTCCTTCAGCGGGGTGAGCACGACACCGCGGCCCAGTTCCGCGCCGAGCCGGGCCCGGGCGTCCTGCGGCCGGCCCGTCTCCAGCGCGAGCCGCAGCGACCGGTCGGCCTCCTCGCTGGCGGCGCCGGGCACGATGTGCGGCAGCCGCAGTCCGCGCATCGCGGCCTCGGGCAGGGCGAGGGCGTGCTCCATCCGGCGGTTGGCGCGCACCAGCCGCAGGTCGGCGTCGAAGATCGCCAGCGGGAAGGGGGACTGCAGGAACGTCCACTCCTCCAGCGGTTCGCCCCGGGGCGGCTGCGCACGGGCCGTCACGGCGCTCACTACGAGCCAGTCGGTGACGCCGGCCTGCGAGGTCCGGCGGTGCGCGAGCACGCCCAGCTCCAGCAGCCGGCCGTCGCGGTGCCGCAGCGGGACGGTGCCGTTCCAGCGGCCCCGGCCGGCGACGATCCGCCGGGCCGCCGAGCCGTCGGTGGCGAGGAGCGCGGTGGCGGGCCGCCCGACGACGGCCGGTGAGTCGTAGCCGAGCAGCCGCTGTGCGCCCTCGCTCCACCCCGTGAGGATGCCCTGCTCATCGATGGTGGCCGTGGCCGTGTACGTCGACTGTCGCTCCATCGCCGCTCATCTCGCCCTTGCTCGGCAGGCTCTCCTCCAGCATGATCCCGGCCGGCGGTGAGCACCAACGCAGCGCATGCGGGCGGCCGCCCCGCCGGGGACGGCCGCCGCCACACACAACCGCGATCAACCGTTGGCCAGGGCCTGCACCCGGTCCAGGGCGCCATTGAACTTGTCGTGGTCGCCGACGGTCGGGCCGGAGGAGGTGTACTGCCACATCGTGTAGTACGACCAGCCGGCCGGCAGCGTCCCCGGGTCCGAGGCGTAGCGGGCGATCCAGAGCGGGTTGTTCGCCGCGAAGCCGCCGTAGTTGCCGGTGCAGTCGCTCCACCAGCTGGTCGCCGTGTAGATCACGGCGTCCCGGCCGGTGAGGGACTTGTAGGTGTTCAGGAAGTCGGCGATCCAGCTGACCATCGCGCTCGCCGACTTGCCGTAGCACTCGGCGCCGTACGGGTTCCACTCGATGTCGAGCGCCCCGGGCAGGGTCCTGCCGTCCCTGGACCAGCCGCCGCCGTGGCCGACGAAGTAGCTCGCCTGGGTGGCGCCGCTGGTGGTGTCCGGGGTCGCGAAGTGGTAGGCGCCGCGGATCATGCCCACGTTGTACGAGCCGTTGTACTGCTGGGCGAAGTACGGGTTCGTGTAGTACGTGCCTTCCGTCGCCTTCGTGTACGCCCACCTGACCCCGCTGTTCCACAGGGTCGACCAGGCGACGTTGCCCTGGTAGCCGGAGACGTCCACGCCCTCCGTCTGGGTGACGCCGGCGGACGTGGGCGTGCCGTGCCGCCCGTCGTGTGCGAGGACGCCCATGCCCATGTGGGCGGAGCCGCGGCCGGGGATGGTCGCGGCCTGGGCCGAGGTGAGGGGGAGGGTGAGCGAGAGCGCCGCGAGCAGGGCCGTGACCAGGACGGCGAGGGGGCGCGGGCCGAGGGGGCGGGCGGAGCGGTCGGAGCCGGGTCTGTGCACGGGCATGACGTGCCTCCGGGGAGTGGGGTGGGGGGAACGTGGCTGTGACCGTGTACCGGATGCCGCACTGGCGTGGGCATGCCAGTGATTGCCTGGTAAGGAAGCTACGCACGTAGACGACGGCGTGGGAAGGGGGTCCGGGCGCCGCCGTTGGTCTAGCCCTGCGAAATACTTACGGAGCTGCGGCAATGACGACTTTTGGCAGAAACTTTCAGCAGGCGAAACCGAGCAGGGGTGCTGACGTGCACGAGGACGGATACGGCGACGCACATCGCGGCGCCCACCAGACGACGCCCAGTGGTGCAGACCAGGAATTCCTGGCACTGGAACGGGAGTTGACCGTGCTGCTGAGGCGGGCCCGGGCCAACCAGGGCGAGATGGCCCGCGAGGTCCATCCCGACCTGGAGTCCTCCGCGTACGGCCTGCTCATCCGCCTGGACGAGTGCGGCGGCCAGCGGGCCACGGAGCTCGCCGGCTACATCGGCGTCGGCAAGGCCACCATGTCCCGCCAGCTGCGCGCCCTGGAGGAGCTGGGCCTGATCGCCCGCGAACCCGACCCCGCCGACGGCCGCGCCTGGCTCGTCACCCTGACCGAGGAGGGGCGCGGCCGGGTCGGCAAGGTCCGCGAGGCGCGCCGCGCCCGCTACGTCCGGCAGCTCGCCCACTGGGACCGCCGCGAGGTGGCCGAACTCGCCCGGCTCCTGCACCAGCTGAACGGCGTCATGGAGAAGTAGGGCCGTCCCCGAGGGGGCCGCGCGGCGGCAGGCCGGAGCCGGCGGGCGCTCAGAGTTCCACGTAGACCACCGTCGCGTCGTCGTGCGTCTTGCTCCGCCCCAGGAACGCCCGCTCCTCGCGGTCCGCCAGCTCCAGCTCCCGCACCCGGTCCACCAGCGACCGGGCGCCCTCCTTCGCGACCGTCCCGAACAGCGCCTGCCAGTCACCCTCGTGGAACGTCTCCGTCCAGCGGGTCGCGCCGTCCGTCAGCGCGACCAGGGCGCGGACGCCGCTGCGGGGCACCGTGCCGGCGACCGCGCGGGCGGCCACGCAGGGATCGGCGGCGGCCGTGAAGAACCCGCCCTCCTTGTTGCGCAGGGTGGCGTCCACCAGGGCGTCGGTGGCGAGCGCGGAACGCGGGAGCCGGGCCAGCCGGTCGTCCAGCACCGGCGTGACCGTCCCGTCGGCGCCCTGCAGCAGCAGCGCGGAGTCGGACAGCACCAGGTACTCGACGGTGTCGGCGGACCAGCGGGCCAGGGCGACGGTTGCCTGGGGGGTGCGCGGGTGAGAAAGTTCACAGGTTTGCGCGTGGGCCTCGGCGGTGCGGCCGATCGCCCGCGACAGAATCTCCGGGAGCGTCAGATCTCGGAGCGAAACGGTCAGTTCGGTCAGCGCGCCGCCGAGCCGCGCGGTGAACCAGGGGACGGAATGCAGACACCCCGTCCCGCCCCGTGGCGGAGTCACCCCGTCCAGGACGATCGCACAACCCCCCTGCCCGGAAGCGGGTAGTCCGACACCGGCGAAGTCCTCGTTGGGTCGGTTCGCGTCGCCGGGTTCCGAAACGAGATCAGTTCGCATCCGGCCAGTCTGCACGAGCCCTTCACAGGATGCGCCAAAGGCTGGCAACCGTCGCCGAATTGGCACGACCCCGCAGGTCAGCCGCCTGGTTTGGGGTGGAATGAGGCACTCCGGGAAGGCGTGGTGGCGAATACTGCCAAAGCCTGCCCCGCTCGTCCAACCGGCAGGCCGGGCAAGGGCACCGCACGCGCCGCAGGAACTTGCCCGCCAACTCCCCTCCGATGTTCACTCCTTCGGGTGGCGGGCCAGGTGATGCGCGACCACTGCTCACCGGCGCTGGGAGGGTCGGGAACCGTACGAACCGGGTGTAGGCACCACTTGGCACCGAGATGACGGGGCGCCACCCGGGTCCTTGGGTAGTCGAGTTCAGGAATGCGAGCACCGGTGCAGAAGAAGTGGCCTCGGCGCACAGGCAGTCAGACGGTCCCCACGGGGACCGCCCCACAGACCCCCGTGGGCACCGGCCGCCGCACCCATGTGCGCACCCGGCTGATCGTCGCCGTCGCCGTGGTGGCCGCGGCCGTCGCCGGAGCCGGCGCGCCCTCCCTGCTCACGGCCTCCCAGGACGTCAGCGACTCCCAGGACCTGGTCACGCTGGCCACCCGCACCCAGGACGCCCTCGCCCTCGCGAACTCCCTCGCCGACGAGCGCGACGACGTCACCTCCTACATCGCCGCCGGACGCCCCCGGTCGAAGGCCCCCTCCGAGGACCGCAGCGCCCGCGTCGACCGGCAGGTCGAGGACCTGCGCGCCGAGGAGGACACCCCGGCGAGCCTGCGCAGCGACCTCGACGGCATCGCCGCCGTCCGCCGGGCCGCCCTCACCGGCCAGAGCACGGCCCTGCAGGCCCACCAGGCGTACTCGGCGGCCATCGCCGAACTGCACCGGCTCGCCGAGCAGCTGGCCGACCAAACGCCCCCGCGGGCCGGCTCGGGCGCCCACGCGCTCGCCGAGCTGGACACCGCCGTCCAGCAGTCCGCCGCCGCCCGCGGCCTGCTGCTCGCCGCGCTGAACGTGCCGTCCGCCACCCGGACGGTGATCAGCCCCGTCACCGGCCTGCCCACCACGACCTCCGCCACCTCGGAGGCCGACCGGAAGCAGCGCGACCAGCTGACCGCCGCCGCCCAGCAGGCCCGGCTGCGCGCCGACGCGGCCCTCGCCGACTTCCGCGCCACCGCGCCCCCGACGGCCGTCGACTCCTACGACTCCACGGTCACCGGCACCGACGTCAACTTGGCCGAGAAGTACCTCGCCACGCTCACCGACCAGCCGACGCTGGCCGACAGCGAGCTGACCACCAGCACCAAGAAGCTGGACGCGGCCCTGTCCGCCCGCGTCGACCTGATGCGCGGCGCGGAATCGGCCCTCTACGACCACCGCACCAAGGACCTGGCGAAACTCCGCGACGACGACGTCACGGCGCTGGAGATCCGCATCGCCGTCCTGGGCGCCCTGATGCTGGTGGCCGTGGGCCTCGCCACAGCCATGGCCCGCACCCTGACCCGCCCGCTGTCGGTGCTCCGCCGCGGCTCGGCCCGCCTGGCTCAGTCCGCGGACCCGGCGACCCAGGAGCCGATCGCCTTCACCGGCCGCAACGACGAGTTCGCCGAGGTCGTCCGCTCGGTCAACGCCCTGCACGCGCACGCGGTGGCCCTGCGCGAGCAGACCGTCGCCGCGGGCGAGCGGGTCGCCACCCTGGAGACCGACCGCAAGCACCTGGTCGGCCAGCGCCAGAAGATGGCCGACGCCCGCGAGGCCCTCCAGGCCGAGCTGAGCCGGGCCGCCGAGCAGATGGAGCGGCTGCGCACCGGCATCGGCGGCACGTTCGTCAACCTGGCCCTGCGCACCCTCGGCCTGGTCGAACGCCAGCTCGGGGTCATCGAGGGCCTGGAGGACCGCGAGCAGGACCCCGACCGCCTCGCCACGCTCTTCAAGCTGGACCACTTCGCCACGGTCATGCGCCGCCACAGCGAGAACCTGCTGGTCCTGGCCGGTGCCGAGCACGTCCAGCAGCACCACGGCCCGGTACGGCTGGTCGACGTGGTCCGGGCGGGCGTCAGCGAGATCGAGCGCTACGAGCGGGTACGCATCGCGGCCCTCCCCCCGCACGCCCACGTGGCGGGCTTCGCGGCGGACGACCTCTCCCACCTCCTGGCCGAGCTGATGGAGAACGCCACGTCCTTCTCCCCGCCGGACCTGCCCGTCGAGATCTCCGGCTGGCTGCTGGAGAGCGGCGAGGTCATGCTCTCCGTCCAGGACGAGGGCATCGGCATGGCGGCCGACCGCCTGGACCGCCTCAACGCCCGCCTGTCCGACTTCGACCCCGACTCCACCTACGACAGCGAGGGCGACGCCGGCCTCGGCCTCGGCCTGTACGTCGTGGCCCGCCTCGCCCACCGGCACGGCGTCCGGGTCCAGCTGCGCGAGCAGAAGCAGGGCGGCATCGCCGCGGTGGTCGTCCTCCCGGCCGCCCTCCTCAGCGAGGCCCCGCCCGCCGCCCTGCCCCCGCAGACCTCGTCCATGAGCACCACGGGCACCTTCTCCCTCCCCGGCGCCGACGCCGAGGTCAACTCCAACGTCCTGCACGCCCGCACCAAGACCACCGACCCCCTGGTCGCCCTGGCGGAACAGGCGCTCCACGGCTCGACTGCCGCCGGCGGTACGGCAGAGGGGGGCGCCGCCGGCGGTACCGCAGAGGTGGTCGCCTCCGACGGCACGGCTGAGGGCAGTGCCTTTGCCGGTACGGCAGAGGAGGCCGCCTTCGAAGAGCCGGCCGCCGGAGACACCACCGGCACTCCGGCCGCGGGGACCACTCCCGTCCGGCCGGGTGGCGACGCCGAGGGCGCCTTCGGTACTCCGGACGACGACACCGACCGTCCGGCGCAGCAGGCGGATCCGGCGGCTTCTCGGGTTCCGGCGGGGGAGACCGGCATCGCCTTCGGCGACCTGGTCGGTGGGACCGCCTCCGGCGGAGCGGCCGGTGAGGCGGAGGACACGGGGTGGGACGCCTTCGGCGCCGGGCGGAGGGCGGGCGGCGGCCGGGCCGAGCAGGCGGTCCACGAGCAGGCCGCCCCGGCCGCCCAGGACGCGCAGACCCGCCCGAAGGCCCCGGCGGAGACATTCGCCGAGTCCACGATGGAGCTGCTGCTCCCGGACCTCACGGCGGAGCCCACGGACCCGTCGCCCGCCGGCGGCGGACGCGCCCCACAGGGGCCACCCGCACCCGGCGACGAGAGCCGCACGGCTGGTGCGGGTGGGAACGCGATCCCCGCCGAAGGCGAAGCCGAGGCGGAGGAGCGGGTCACCAGCAAGGGCCTCCCCAAGCGCACACCCAAGATCACCGTACCGACCCAGGCCCCGCGCCAGCGGACCCGCTCTGTGGACGCAGAAGCCCTCCGCAGGAGGCTGGGCGGCTTCCGCCAGGGCGCCCAGGCCGGCTACCGCGACGTAGAGGCAGAGATCGCAGCACGTACCGAAAACGCCACGGGGGGCTCAGCCGAGGAGGCAAGCAGTTGACCGCGCCCAGTAGCTCCAGTACCTACGGACTGAGCAGTGAAGCCCGCAACCTGCACTGGCTGCTGACCAACCTGGTCGAGGAGGTCCCCGGCATCCAGTCGGTCGCCGTGGTCTCCTCGGACGGCCTGCTCCTGCTCTCCTCCGACCCGGGTCACACGGAGGGAGCCCGGCAGGCACGCGGAGCCAAGCGCAGCGGCCCCCGCGGCTCCTCCGCCGACCTGGCCACCATCGTCTCCGGCATCGGCAGCCTCACCGTCGGCGCCGCGAAGCTGATGGACTTCGGCGGCGTCAAGCACACGATGATCGCGATGGAGGAGGGCAGCCTGTTCGTGATGTCGATCAGCGACGGCTCGCTGCTCGGCGTGCACGGCAGCGCCGAGTGCGACATGAGCGTGGTGGCGTACCACATGGCGCTGTTCGTCGGCCGCGCCGGCCACGTCCTCACCCCCGAACTCCGCAGTGAACTGCGCAAGTCCCTGGAGACCGAGTCCGCGGGGAGCGCCCGGTGAGCGGCGGCGCGCAGCAACTCCCCGTGCGCGGAGGCGGCCGCAAACCCGCCCGCGTCCGCCCCTACTCGCTCACCGGCGGCCGTACCCGCTTCGGCCACGTCCTCCTCGTGGAGACGTTCGTGGCGGCGCTGGAGGCCCCTCAGGAGCGCAGGGAACTGACGAACGGTGCCCTCACCACCCGGGTGATGCCGGAGATGCAGGCCATCGTCGAACTGTGCCGCCGCATGCGCACGGTGGCCGAGATAGCCGCGCTGCTGAAGATGCCGCTCGGCGTGGTCCGCGTGCTCCTGAGCGACCTCGCGGACCAGGGGAAGATCCGTGTGTACGGCACCGGAACCGGTCACGGCACCGGCCGCCCGGACCGCGCGCTGCTGGAAAGGGTGCTGAGTGGACTCCGTCGTCTCTGACGCCGCCGCCTCCGCCGTCGGAGGCGTCCCTCTCGTCGCCGGATTCACCGAGCCCGACGAGGACCTGAGGTCCTGGCAGACGGACCGCACCCGGGCCCCCGTCGCCACGAAGATAGTCGTGGCGGGAGGCTTCGGCGTCGGCAAGACCACCCTGGTCACCTCCGTCTCGGAGATCACGCCCCTGCAGACCGAGGCGCTGATGACCGAGGCGAGCGAGGAGACCGACGACCTCACCGCCACACCGGGCAAGCTCACCACCACCGTGGCCATGGACTTCGGCCGCATCACGCTCGACGACGACCTGGTGCTCTACCTGTTCGGCACGCCGGGCCAGCAGCGGTTCTGGTTCATGTGGGACGACCTGGTGCGCGGCGCGATCGGCGCCGTCGTCATGGCCGACACCCGCCGGCTGAAGGACTGCTTCCCGGCGCTGGACTACTTCGAGAGCTGCGGACTGCCGTACGTCGTCGCGGTCAACCACTTCGACGGCAGCGAGCGGTTCGAGCCGGAGGACGTGCGAGAGGCGCTGACCATCCCCGCGCACATCCCTGTAATGATCATGGATGCACGGCGCAGGATCTCGGTGATCGAGACCCTCCTGTCCCTCGTCGGCCACGCGCTGGACGAAACCCCCGAGTAGGAGAACAGCCCCCGCATGCGGAAGATACTCGTCGTCGGAGCCGGCCAGTCCGGCCTCCAGCTCGCCCTCGGCCTGCAGTCGCACGGCTACGAGGTCACCCTGATGTCGAACCGGACCGCGGACGAGATCCGCACCGGCCGGGTCATGTCGACGCAGTGCATGTTCCACACGGCACTGCAGCACGAGCGCGATCTGAAGCTGAACTTCTGGGAGTCCCAGGCCCCGAAGATCGAAGGACTCGGTGTCTCGGTCGCGGCCCCCGGCTCGCACGACCCGGGCCCCACGCAGCGGGCGATCGACTGGGTGGGCCGGCTGGACGGGTACGCGCAGTCGGTCGACCAGCGGGTGAAGATGGCCGGCTGGATGGAGACCTTCGCCCAGCGCGGCGGCCAGCTGGTCATCCACGGCGCGGCGGTCGGCGACCTCGACTACTTCTCCCGCACCTACGACCTCGTCCTGGTCTCGGCGGGCAAGGGCGAGCTGGTCCAGATGTTCGGCCGCGACGCCTCGCGTTCCCCGTACAGCGAGCCGCAGCGCGCACTGGCGGTGGCCTACGTCCACGGGCTCGGCCCGCGCCCCGAGCACCCCGACTTCCACGCCGTTCGCTGCAACCTGGTGCCCGGCGTCGGCGAGCTGTTCATCATGCCGACGTTCACCACTTCCGGACCGGCCGACATCCTGTTCTGGGAGGGCATACCCGGTGGCCCGCTCGACGTCTTCAACGGCGTCAAGGACCCGGCGGAGCACCTCTCCCTGACCCTGGAACTCATGGAGAGGTTCACGCCCTGGGAGCACGCGCGGGCGACGAAGGTCGAACTGACCGACGCGGGCGGCACGCTGGCCGGCCGCTACGCCCCGACGGTCCGCAACCCCATCGGCCGGCTGCCCGGCGGCGGCCTGGTCCTCGGCGTCGCGGACGTCGTCGTGGCCAACGACCCGATCACCGGCCAGGGCTCCAACTCCGCGTCCAAGTGCGCCGCCTCGTACCTCGCGTCGATCGTTGAGCACGGTGACAAGGCGTTCGACGAGGAGTGGATGCAGGCCACCTTCGACCGGTACTGGGACACCGCGCAGCACGTCACCAAGTGGACCAACGCGATGCTCATGCCGCCGCCGGAGCACATCCTGAACCTCATCGGCGCGGCCGGCCAGCTCCAGCCCGTCGCCGACCGGTTCGCCAACGCCTTCAACGACCCGGCCGACTTCGAGAACTTCTTCTATGAGCCGGAGAAGACGGCCGCGTATCTGGCCTCGGTGACTGGAGCCTGATGGGTCTCTGACCTGCGCTCCGACCTTCGTCGTCTGTCGTTGTTGGTCGACGTCGGCCGCCCTCGGACGGCCCACAGACGGCCCCGGCTGGCACCGGGGCCGTCTCTAGTTTGGAAGATCGCGTATGCGGGCGGGTGCTGACCTGGGAGGCTTCTGACCTGGGCCGCAGTGTCAGTGTGGCCGTCGTTCCCCGTGAGTCCCCGTCGCGTGCCGCTGGATCGGGCATGCGAAGGGCACAGAGCCGCTACGTCCCGGACTGTCAGCCTCCGCCTCCGCTGCTGCCTCCGCCGTTGCCGCCTCCGCCGTTGCTGGGGCAGAGGCGGTTGAGGATGCCGGAGATGAGGCCGCTGCCGCCTTGAACGGGGGCGCCGCCCCCCGGCCCGCCCCCTCCGCCGCCTCCCCCGCTGTTGCTGGGGCAGAGGCAGTTGAGGATGCCGGAGATGAGGCCGCTGCCACCGCTGATCGAGCATTGACGCAGCGTGTTGACGGCAATGGACTGCGGTGTGGCAACGTCTCGACTGTGCCAGCTACTGGCGGATGCCGAGGGTGCAGTGAGCAGGGTGGCGCAGATCGCTAGGGCGGTACAGGCCGTTGTGGAGGCGATTCGCCAAGGAGGACGGGAAGATCTCATACCGTTCCATTTCGTCCCGAAGGGCTGGTTATGAGCCAGAGTTTCCGGGTTGTATGGATCGCGCGAGTGGCGTCCGGGTGAATCCGGTGTTTCCCCAGGTCAGGAGCATGAGCTCTATGGGAGATGGCCGCCCCCAGGTGGCCGATGTGCCCGGCTGAGGCGCTTCCACTTCGCCCACCCACCTCAACCACTCCCCAAGCTCCCATCCCGTACGCCGTCGACCCACACACCGTGGAGCGGGCGTGGTTCCTGGCGTCCAGGTGGAGCGCGCCACTGTACGAACGACCTGGACGCCAGGGGCCGCGTCTGCTCGGCTCTGCCTGGGTCGATGGTGTGCGGGATGGGGGCCCCCAGCATCGGCCACGACGGGCCTGCGGTCGGCGACGGCGCCCCTTCCATCCCGGTGCCGGCCGATCCCCCGCCGGAGGCACTGTTCTGACCGTCGCGTATGCGATGATCGACTCATGGCCACCGGCCCTATCCACCAGTGGGCGCGCGTCGGCGCAGCGCGGGCGGAGCGGGCCGAAGGCAGGAGCGTCGCCCGCAGCGGAACCGGGAAGCGCGCCCGGCGGAGCGGAGCGCAGCCGGGGCTTGATGAGGTAGAGAAACCTGTAACAGCTCGCGCGAGCCTACGCGTCGAAGTCGTACTCCAGGATGTAGGAGGCGGCATCGAGCGTCATTTCGTTGATCTCGACGGGGCGCCCCTCGTCCGCGAACGCGGTCCGGCAGATGAGGATGACCGGCGTGCCGGCGGAGATGCTCAATTGATCCGCTTCATCCCTCGTAGGCATGCGGGAACGGATCTCTTCGCGGAAGTGGACCGGCTTGTATCCAAGCTCGGCGAGCCGGGCGTACGTTCCGCCGGGCCCCGTGTCCTCCTGGGTGATCGCAGAGCCCGCAACCACTGGGGTAGGCAAATAGCTGGTCGCCAGAAGGACGGGCTTCCCATCCAGGACGAACCGTCGACGCCGCACGCACACGGTGTCCCCATCCCCCAACTCCAGGACGGTCCTGATCCTCTCCGGCGCGTCCTCCTCCGACACCGTGACCTGATCGACCACAAGGGTGCGGTCCTCGATGTCGGCAGCCCAGATGGAGCGACCGTTTCCCCACTGCTCCTGGGCAAGCCGTTGGATGCCGCGACGCCGCAACGGGCGAAAGGCGCGAACGAAGACGCCGGCGCCCTTGCGGGACTCGGCAACCCCTTCGTCCTTGAGCACGCCCAAGGCTTGGCGAGCCGTCATACGGGCTACGCCATGCTCGGCCATCAGGTCGTTCTCTCCCGGAAGCCGATCACCGGGACCGTATGCGCCCGACTGGATCGCCTCACGTAGGGAGTCCGCGATCCGCTGGTACTTCGGCCGACGGTCGTCGTCGGTGTTGGCCATTCCGGAGCCCTCCTCTCTTCTCTAGACAGCCTAGGCCATAGGTAGGTCGCCCGCTCAGTGCGTGTAGCCGCAATCCTTCACCTACAACATCTCTAGACATCTCCCTTGACGACGTCTCTAGACATGTGCTCTTCTTGAGATGTCTAGAGAGGCTGCGCAAGGCAGTCTCCTCGATGTGAGGGATGTGCTCATGCCGTCGTTCAAGATCGACCTCTCGACCGCAGTGGTGTTCGTGGCGACTGCCCCGGAACCCAAGATGGTCAACAAGAAGACCGGTGAGCGGGCCGTGGACCGGGAGACCGGTGCGGACCTGTCGACCGTGGGACTGCTGGTCTCGGACGAGGGAGAGGGCAACCTCTACCAGGTGACCGTCCCGGAGACCGGCTACCCGGAGGGTCTGGCGCCGGGCATGCCGGTGCGGGTAACGGGGCTGAAGGCGCGGGACTGGGAGAACGAGTTCAACGGTCAGAAGCGTCACGGCATCTCGTTCCGCGCCATCGCGATCACCCCGGTGGCCTGACCATGACCGACCTGACGAGGTGGCTGGAGGCTACGGGGGGCCTGGCGGCTGCCGGTGGTGTCGGCTACGCGAAGGTGCGGGCGCCGCGTGCGTACTGGGCGCTGGTGGGTCTGCCGGTGACGTTGACGCGGTTCGGGTTCTCGTACCGGTCCACGATGGACGTGTGCGGGCTGACGGTGCGGCCGTCGGGTCTGCGGGCGTTCGTGACGCGGAACTTGGCCCGTCGTGAGGTGCAGCCGGTTCCGCCGAAGATCCGCCGGGTGCGGGGTATGTCGACCGGGCTGCGGGTGACGCTGCGACTTCCGGCCGGCCTGGAGCCCGCCGACGTGGCTGCCGCTTCCGAACGGCTGCGTCATGCCTGGGGCGTGCACGCGGTGACCGTGGCGGAGACCAAGCCGGGCTTCGTGGAGCTGCGGATGACCGGGTATGACGTGCTGCGCCGGGTGCGGATGCCTCGCAAGGCCGTGCCGCACGACATGATCGTGCCGGTGGCACTGCGCGATGACGGCACCGCCTTCGAGCGGGACTACCGCAAGGCACCCATGGCGCTCACCTTGGGCGCGAACGGGTCGGGCAAGTCCATGTACCAGCGCAACCTGATCATGGGGTTGGCTCAGCTTCCGATCGCCCTGGTCGGGGTGGACTGCAAGCGCGGGGTTGAACAGTCCGGCTACGCGCCGCGCTTGTCGGCACTGGCCACCACCCCGGACGACGCCTCGTCACTGTTCGGCGTGCTGGTCGCCGAGATGGAAGACCGCTTCGACCTGCTGAGCAAGCACGGCGCCTCTGACATATGGGACCTGCCTGAACGCCTGCGGCCGGTGCCCGTGGTTCTGCTGGTGGACGAGGTCGCGGAACTGTTCCTGATCTCCTCGAAGAAGGATGAGGAGCGGCGGGAGCGGATCGTGACTGCGCTGATTCGACTGGCGCAGATGGCCCGTGCGGTCGGCATCTACCTGGAGATCTGCGGTCAGCGGTTCGGCTCCGACCTGGGCAAGGGCGCCACCATGCTCCGCGCCCAGCTCACCGGCCGGGTCGTGCACCGGGTCAACGACAAGCAGACCGCCGAGATGGGTCTCGCCGACGTCGCCCCGGACGCCGTACCGGCCGCGAGCCTGATCCAGATGGACCGGCCCGGGACCGCCGTCGCGGCGGACACCTCCGGCGGCTGGTCGAAGATCCGCACCCCGGCCATCACCCGAGACGAAGTGATCGCAGTCTGCCGGGACTTCGCCCACCTGGTCCCGGACCTTCCGTTCCTCGATCCCTTCCGCCCCCACGTGCCCGCCAAGGCGCCGGCGGAGGGCCCGTCGCTGGTCAAGCCGCGACCGGTCACCGAGTAACACCCGACCCTTCCACGGTCGGCGCGACCGTCCTTCGCGCCACGTCCCTACCCCCTCCATGCCTGATTCCGAAAGGAACCCCCGATGTTCTGCGAGTACTGCGGCGACGTCGACGGCGAGGAAACCGGCGTCGACCACGACGAACGTGACTGCCCCTGGTACGACACCGACAACGGCCCGGTGACCATCGACGCTGACCAGCTGGCCGACACCCTGACGGTCACCGCGGACGGCGTCCCCGCCCAGCGGGCCGCGATCGGCCTCCTGGTCGCCCACGGTCTGTGGATCAACCGCCTGGCCGAACGGCCCGGACTGCTGCTCATCGACTACTCCGGCCCCGTCCCCGCGCCGTACGGCGTGGACTGGGTCAAGGTCGTCGAGGCCCTGGATGCGAGGGATCTGCCTGCCTCCAGCGGGGAGCTGCGCATCCTGGCGCTCGCCGCCTCCCTCGCCCACCCGGCCGCCCGGATCCCGCTCGGGGATGCGGTCAGCGGCCTGGACGCGGCCAACCTGGACCTGCTCATGTCGGCTATCGCCGAGGCCAACGGCCGCCCGCGGGCGCAGTGATGGCGTCCCGACTGCGCCCGGACGCCGTTCTCATCCAGGCCGTCATCGCCGGTGCGCTGTCCTTCGCCCACCTGCACGACCTGGCCGGGGCGGCTGGTCAGGCCGGGTGGAAGGCCTGGGCCTACCCGGTCTCCGTCGACCTGCTGTTGGTCGCCGCCTGGCGCCGACTGCGGACTGCCCGGCGTGACCGCTCGGCCTGGACCTGGTTCGTCATCGCCCTGGGTGCTTCGCTCGGCGCCAACATCGCCACCGCGGGACTCCTCGACCTGCACCAGGTACCCGCGTGGTTGCGGATCCTCGTGGCTGGCTGGCCCGCCCTGGCCTTCCTCGGCGGCACGCTGCTCGTCCACTCGCCCGCCACAGCCCCGGCGCCGGCCGAACCGGAAGTCGAGGAACCGGCCGTGCCGAACGTGGAGGTCGAGCGCGCCGACGAACCCGCGCCAGCTCCGGCTCCGGAACTGGCTCCCGCGCCGGACCCGGCACCCGTGAAGCCCGCCGTTCGTGCCCCGGTCGTCCCGGCGGCCCTGCTGGATCACGCCCGCAAGCTCGCCGAAGCCCACCGGGCCTCCACCGGGTCCCCGATGCCCGCCGACGCGCTCTCCGCCCGCCTCGGCCTGCCAGAGGACATGACCCGCGCCATCACCGATCAACTCCAACTCGCCTGATCCCAAAGGGGGGATTCGCCGTGACCGTCTATCGCCGCTTCCGCGACGTGATCCGCATCGGTCCCGTCCAGGTCGCCACGTACTTCGACGGCCGTGGACGTGAGAAGCACACCGCCGCCTGCACCGCCCCCGGCTGCGGCTTCTCCGCCGACTATCCCGACCGCTCCGCCGCTGAGCTCGCCGCCCGCACCCACCGCTGCAAGGCCTAGGAGGACAGCTCGTCATGAACGTTCCGCTCTGGCTCGCCGTGATCGGCCTCGGCTACCTCGGCGTCAAGCACGTCCGCCCGCCGTGGTGGCTCGTGGCCCTGCTCCTCCTCGGCGGCTACCTCCTCGCCCACAGCGCCCTCGGCCCGGTCGTCGGCTCCCTCGTCAACTAATCCAACCCGAAGGGATACATGCCGTGTTCACCCCGAAGTACCCGCCCCCGGACACTGCCCCGGCCTCGGCCGTCATCCAGCCGCAGGCCACCGCCCCGGCCCCCGTCCAGGCGGTCCCGGTCCCGGTCGCCCCGGCCTCGAAGCGGCCCGCTGTCCAGCTCACCCCCGGCAGCGCGCTCGCCCTCGCCGCCGGCGGCGGTGCCGTGGTCCTCGTCGTTGGCGCGGTCCTGGTGTCGCTGCTGCTGGCGGTTGCCATCACCGGCGTCTCCGTCGCCGTGGTCGCCGTCGTCCTGCGCCTGCTGATCAAAGACCTGAGCAAGGGGCGGTGACCTGCATGGACGGGACCCTGATCGCTGCGGGCTTACCGGCTCTCGGCTGGACTATCCACGGCGGGGTGCTCCTGCGCCGCCTAGCCACCGCCCGCCGCGACCCCCTCACCGGGCTGCACACCCGCGACGGATGGACGGCCCGCGCCGAGCGCCTCCTCGCCAGGCACCCCGGCGCCGTCGTGCTCCTGGTCGACCTGGACGACTTCAAGGCGATCAACGACACCCACGGCCACGCCGCCGGAGACGCCGTGCTCACCGCAGCCGCCCGCCGCCTGAGCACCTGGTGCGGATGCCACGGCATCGCCGCCCGTCTCGGCGGGGACGAGTTCGCCGCGATCGTCACTCACCCCGACCACACGGCCGGCCTCCCCGCCCTCCGGGACGCCTTGGACCGTCCGGTCGACCACAACGGACACGCCCTGCCGGTCTCGGCCTCGGTCGGCTCCTGCCACCGCTCCCACCTGGCCGTCCCGACCCTCACCGACGCGCTCTCCGCCGCCGATTCCGCGATGTACGCGGCCAAGGGTCACGGCAGGCGCAACACACGCTAAGCGGCCCCCGGAGCGGCCTCGGTCGCCAAACTTCCGCCGCTCCGGGCGCCTGGACCCCTTCAAATCCAACGGACCCGAAAGGGAGACCCATCATGCCCCAGCACGCCTCGCACCGGCGGATCTGCCGCCACTGTGACGGCTTCGCCATCGCCGCGATCAGCACCGGGACCCGCCACCGTGACGGCTCCCGCGTGACCATCCGCGTCACCTGCCCGACCTGCAAGGGCACCGGCACCGCTCGCCGCGTGCGCAGGCAGGAGGTGACCGCCTGATGCCCCGCAACTGGAGCCGTGGAGTCGACCGCATCCACTACGAGGGGATCGACGGCGACTACGACCGCTTGAAGAAGACTGCCAAGGCACACGAACTGCACGACAACCAGCGGAACGCGAAGCCGTCCCGGCCTGACCGCACGGACCTGTCCGGGCCGACCAGCAACGACGCCAACACGCCCAAGAAGCGGCGTTGGGGCCGGTGATCAAGTGACCGACACCGCCACCATGGCGGGCCTGGACCCGACCACCCTCGCCGACGTGCTGAGGCTGGCCGGGTCCACCGGCTTCGACCGCCTTCAAGAACAGATCCGCCGTACCGGCGGCTGCTCCGACCCGATCCGCCTGACGGGCGCCACCGTCACCCGCGACCGCGCCACCGGGCAGATCCTGCACTCCTACTCCACAGACAGCGAACCCGGAGGCTGGCTCCGCCTCGCCTGCGGCAACCGCCGCGCCTCCCGCTGCCCCGCCTGCGCCTGGACCTACGCCGGCGACACCTACCACCTCATCCGCGCCGGCCTCGTCGGCGACCCCGCCAAAGGCACCCCCGAAACCATCCGCGATCACCCCCGCGTCTTCGCCACCCTCACCGCCCCCTCCTTCGGCCTGGTCCACAACCGGCACGACAACCAGCCCTGCCGCTGCGGCACCCACCACGCCGAAGACGCGCCCGAACTAGGCACCCCGCTCGACCCCGAGACCTACGACTACGCGGGCGCGGTGCTGTGGAACAACCACGCCTCCGACCTGTGGCGCTACTTCACGATCTACCTGCGCCGCGAGATCGCCCGCCGTGCCGGCCTCACGCAGAAGGAAGCCCACGCCCAGTCCCGCGTCTCCTTTGGCAAGGTCGCTGAGTACCAGAAGCGCGGCGCCGTCCACTTCCACGCCGTGATCCGGTTCGACGGTCCCGACGGACCCGACAGCCCGCCCCCGGCCTGGGCCACCCTCGACCTGCTCACCGACGCCATCCACGCCGCAGCCGCCCGCGTCGCCGTCGACATCGACGCGGCCGGGGACCAGCCCGCCCGCACCCTCACGTGGGGCAAACAGCTCGACGTGCGCCCGATCCGGGCCTTCGGCAAGGGAGAAGAGATCACCGAACAGGCGGTCGCCTCCTACCTCGCCAAGTACGCCACCAAAGCCGCCGAGACCACCGGCACCGTGGACCGCCGCATCGGCAGCAAAGAGGCCCTGGCGCTGCTCGGCGTCCCCGACCACCCCGCCCGGCTGATCGAAGCGTGCCTCGACCTGCACGCGCTTTACCCGGACCGAAAGCTTCGGGACTGGGCTCACATGCTCGGCTTCCGGGGCCATTTCTCCACCAAGTCCCGCCGGTACTCCACCACCCTCGGCGCCCTCCGCCAGGTCCGCGCCGACTACCGCGCCGCCCAGCAACGCACCGCCCTCGGCCTGCCGGACCCCGACGACGAGACGGAGGCAACCACGCTCACCCTCGCTCACTGGACCTACGCCGGCCACGGCCACACCCCCGGTGAGTCCTGGCTCGCCGCCAACATCCGCCGCGATATCCAGCACAACCGCGAGATCGCCCGCGAGGAACTACCCGCCCTGCTCGCCGACGAAAGGAACTGCTGACCATGGCCTCAGACCTGCCGAACCGGTTCCTGACCCCTGAGGACCTGGTCGAGATGTTCGAACTGCCCAGCGTCGAGACGGTGTACCAGTGGCGCCGCAAGCGCACCGGTCCCCGCGGCTTCCGGGTCGGTCGGCACCTGCGCTTTGACCCCAGTGATGTGCGGGCCTGGGTGGACTCTCAGCTTGGGGAGGCTGCCTGATGGCTGGGCACATCCAAGATCGCTGGTACAAGACCGAGACCGGGCCGAACGGCAAGCCCGTGCGGGTCAAGAGCGAGCGCTACGGCACCGGCATGCGCTACCGGGCTCGGTACGTCGGCCCGGACGGAACCGAGAAGTCCAAGAGCTTTCCTGATCGCAAGAAGCGGGAGGCTGAGCGGTGGCTGGAGCGCACCCAAGCGGACATGGCGACCGGTCACTACGTCGACCCAAATGCGGCCAAGGTGACCTTTCAGGAGTACACCGAGAAGTGGCTCACCACTCTCGGAGCCGACCCGAACACGATCGAGTCGATGAACTCCCAACTCCGGCTACACGCGTTCCCATACATCGGCAGGCGCCCGCTCGGATCCTTCAAGCCGGAGCACATCCGAGAGTGGGTGGCAGCGCTCGAAGCCAGCGTGCCCGGCTCGTACGGCCGGATCATCTACGCGAACGTGCGAGCGGCCCTGAGCGCCGCTGTTGATGACGGATACCTGAGCCGTAACCCGGTCTCCGCTCGATCCGTGAAGCCGCCGGCGCTTGAGCCCAAGCGCGTGGTTCCCTGGTCGGCTGAGCGGGTGTTCGCTGTACAGGCAGCGATGCCGGAACGGTACCGGGCCATGGTTGACCTGGGCGCGGGTTGCGGCATGCGCCAGGGGGAGATCCTGGGAATCGCCGTGGATGCGATCGACTTCGAGTCCGACACGCTGCACGTGGTGCAGCAACTCAAGCTCAGTCGGAGCAAGCCCGTGTTCGCGCTGCCCAAGGGCGGCAAGACCAGGGACGTACCGCTTCCCGGTCCCGTGGCCGACGCGCTCAGAGCCCACATGAAGCAGTTCCCGCCGGTCGAGATCACGCTGCCCTGGAAGACGCCGGACGGGCCGAAGGTGACCCGGCGGCTCATCTTCATGGCGCCTGGGGGCAACCATGTGTGGCGTACCTCCCTCAACGAGGAGGCATGGAAGCCTGCGCTCGTCGCGGCCGGCGTCATCCCGGAGCCGGAGACCAAGGCGGCTGGTTACGCGGCGGCTCGCGAGCACGGCATGCATGCGCTGAGGCACTTCTACGCGTCCGCGCTCCTGGACGGCGGGGAGAGCATCAAGGCGGTCAGCGAGTACCTCGGGCACAGTAACGCCGCCCTGACGCTACGGATCTACGCGCACCTCATGCCGAGCAGCCAGGAGCGAACCCGGACGGCAATCGCGACGGTCTATGCCAAGGCTCAACGTCCAGTCTGACGGCCCACAGACGGCCCACGGCCCCGTGAAGGCTGACCAGTTCGGTGGAATCCGCTGGTAGAAGCCTTGCGGGGCCGTCGACTTGCTTCTCTGAGCCGGAGAAGACGGCGGCCTACCTGTCCTCGGTCACTGGGGCCTGAGCGTCCGGTCGTACGGCACCGAGCACCGGATTGGACGCCAGCGGTGACAGCTCGACGTTCGCTCCGGGTCTCGGTGCCTGTACCACCTTGCCGTCGCCGACGTACATCGCCACGTGGGTCGCGTCCGGGAAGTACACCACCAGGTCACCGGGGCGGAGCTCGCCGAGCGGGATCCGCTTCAGGCGCTGCCACTGCTCCTGGCTGGTGCGGGGGATGGATCTGCCCGCGTACTCCCAGGCCTGGGAGGTGAGGCCCGAGCAGTCGTAGGCGCCGGGGCCCTGCGCACCCCACATGTACGGCTTGCCGAGCTGGTACAGGGCGTAGCGGACCGCGCGGGCGCCCTCGGCGGAGGCGGGACGGTTCGCGGGGAGGGAGCCGGAGGCGGCGAGTTGCTGCTGGGCGGCGGCCGCGCCCCGCTGTTCCAGCGCGGTGACCGCGGCCAGCTGGGCCGGGGTGAGGGAGGCCAGCAGGCGCTCCACACCGGTCAGCCTCCTCTGCACGTCGTCGCGCTGTCCGCGCTGCCGGTCGGCGAGGGTGAGCTGGGCGTCCAGGGCCCTGCGGGCCGCCCGGGCCAGGGTGTCCCGCTCCTTCTCCGCGGCGGTCAGCCGGTGCACCGTGCGGGCCTGCGTGCGGGCCAGCTCGCCGATGACATGGCTCTCGTCCAGCGCGGCCTGTGGATCGGGGGCCAGCAGCACGCGGACGTACGGGCCCAGGCCGTCGGCGCCCTGGTACTGCCGGCGGGCCAGCCGGCCGGCGTCGCTCCGGCTGTCCTGCAGGGCGATCCGGGCGCGCGCCAGTTCACCGTCCAGGCGGGCCACCTCGGCGCGCCGCCGCTTCAGCTTCTCGGCGGTGGCGTTGTAGGCCTCGGTGGCCTGTTCGGCCTGGCGGTACAGCCGCTGAAGCTCCGTCAGCAGCTGGGGCACGGAGCGGTGCGGGTCCGGCGCGGCCGCGGCGGGTGCGGGCACGAGGACGGCCTGGGCCGCCAGCGCGGTCGTACAGGCCAGGCGTGCAAGCATTCCTGACACGTCATCACCTCGGGTGCGGGGAGGGAATCCCGGCGGGCGGGCTGTTCGCCTCCTATCGCACCGCGATTATCAGATGTATCCGTGCGGGGCGCGCTCCCGGCGTGCGCGGTTCGGCGCAAGCTGTCACTCGTTCGTGGCGCCCGGCCCACCGGGCGGCCTGGCGGCCGGTTTCGACCAGGGCCATCTGAGCCGTCCGCCGGAGGTGTCGTCCGGGTCGTACTGGTACTTCCACCCCTGGGTCAGCCCCAGCCGCTTGCTGTGCCCCCTGGGCACCCGGCGGTAGACGAGCACGGTGGGCGGGCCGCCGTCCGGGTCCGGCACGGGGATGCGGTACGTCTTCGGCGGGTGTCCGGTGGGCCCGACCATGACCGGCAGCACGCGCCCGTCCATGGGGCCGCCCTCGAAGGGGGTGTCCTCACTCTTCACGGCTCAAGTCTCAGCCATCCTCGCCGAGCGCGCTGACGACGGCGGCCGTCTGCGGGTCCCGGCCCGCGGTGACCGTGAGGACGGCCACGAACTGCTCCACCAGCCAGGCGCGCAGCTCCTCCACCGGGGGCTGCTTGTCCTCGTCGAGCCAGATCAGGGAGGCCGCCTCCACGGCCGTGATCCAGGTCCGTACGGTCATCCGCAGCCGGGGACCGGGCTCGGCGACCCCGAGATGGCTGTAGATGTGCTCGGCGGCGGCCCGCCGCACCCCGTCCACGATGGCGGTCGTCCGGGACGTCTCCACCACGCTGCCGCCCTGGAGCAGCGCGCTGAACCCGGTGTCGTGCTGGTCGACGAAGCTCAGATACCGGTCCAGGGCGCGGGACAGGCGGGGCAGCAGGGGCCCTTCGCGGGGCTCGTCGAAACACAGCTGCAGCTCTTCCGCGGCGGAGCGCAGCGCGGCCTCGTACAGCTGCTGCTTGCCGCCCGGGAAGTACCGGTACACCAGGGGGCGCGACACTCCGGCGGCCTCCGCCACGTCGTCCAGCGACACGTCCTCGGGGGCGCGGTGAGCGAAGAGCGACAGAGCGGCACCGAGCAGCTGACTTCGCCGCTCCTCGACGCTGAGCCGGCGGTAGGCGGGGGTCGCGGCGGGGGTCATGTGCCGCAGCCTAATCGCTCCGCTCGGGGAGCCGCCCGGCCCGGACCTACGCCAGCAGCCCGGACGACCTCCACAGCCGGCGCCCCACACCCCGGAGCACGCCGATGTCGTCCAGGAAGTCCGTCAACCGCTTCGCCCCCGTCTGCATGACCTCCCGCCGGTGTCCGCTCGCCCGCACCTGGGCCATGGCCTCCCGCTTGTCGAGCCCGACGTTCGTGTACACCTCGGGGTTGACGAAGGCGACCGAGAAGACCCGCGCGAACTCACCGGACGTGATCCTCGTGAACTCCTGGGACCACTTCGGCGCCGTCACCATCTGGCGCCGCAGCTCCTCGCGGGCGTACCGGACGTGCCGGGCCTCCTCGACCACGTGGATGCGGGTGACGCCCCGGATCAGCGGCTGGATCCGCTCGTCCGGGAAGGTCAGCCGCTGCATCCAGTCCAGGACCTCCTCGCCGAGCAGCGTGGCGGTGAAGGAACCGGGCGTGGTGGAGATGGTCTTGAAGAGGCGGCCGAGGTTCTGGTGGACCCTGGCGACCGGGTACCAGGGCGTGCCGCCGTGCGAGATGAGGCGCGCGAACATCTTGGAGTGCCGGCACTCGTCCTCGATCTCGGTGAGGGCGTAGCGGACGTGCGCGCTCGTCGCCGCCTTGTCGTAGATGTGCCGGACCAGCAGCTGCATCAGGATGATCTCGAACCAGATGCCGAGCGAGGCCAGTGCCGCCGCCTCGTGCTGGGAGAGCAGGATCCGCTGCTCCTCGCTCATCCGCTGCCACATCGGCGTGCCGTAGAGCGAGACCAGCTCCGGCGGCCAGAACCACTTGCCCTCCTCGAAGGGCGCGTCCCAGTCCAGCTCCCTGTCCGGGTCGAAGGAGTGCTTGGCGGAGGAGACGAGCAGCCGTTCGGCCACCTGCTCCCGGTCCTTGAGCAGGCCGAGTGCATCGCGCAGACCGTCCAGCGCGTCCGCTTCCGTCAGGGTCGTCATGGCTCCCTCACCTCGTTACCGGGGGGTAGTCGTCCTTGCCCTTATGAGACTGCCTGTCAGCAAGGCAGTCAATCCCTTGCGCATGACTTGTTGACTTCGCGTCTACGTGTGAGCCTGCGGGGTATGCCGACCCATGACCTGTACGCCAACGACCCCGGTGACTCCCCCTGGCAGGTGCCCGCGAGCGGCGCCGCCCGGTTCAGCTGGGAGTACGACGACGGCCGCGAACGCCTGCTCGCCCTCTACCAGAAGGGCAAGGACAAGCAGTGGGACGGGCAGCAGCGCATCGACTGGGACCTGGAGGTCGACCCGTACGACGCGCTCGGCACGCCCGACGAGGCGATGACCCTCTACGGCACGCGGTACTGGGACAGGATGACCGAGAAGGACAAGGGCGAGCTGCGGCGGCACTACGCCTCCTGGCAGTTCAGCCAGTTCCTGCACGGCGAGCAGGGCGCGATGATCTGCGCCGCGCGGATCGTGGAGTCGGTGCCCGACCTGGACGCCAAGTTCTACTCCGCGACCCAGACCATGGACGAGGCCCGGCACGCCGAGATCTACGGCCGCTTCCTGCACGAGAAGATAGGGCTCGTCTACCCGATCAACGACAACCTGCAGTCCCTGCTCGGCGACACGCTCCGGGACAGCCGCTGGGACATGCCCTACCTGGGCATGCAGGTCCTCATCGAGGGGCTGGCGCTGGCCGCCTTCGGGATGATCCGGGACACCACCGACAAGCCGCTGCCCCAGCAGATCCTGACCTACGTCATGCAGGACGAGGCCCGGCACGTCGCCTTCGGCCGGCTGGCGCTCAGGGACTACTACAAGCAGCTCACCGACGCCGAACTCCGCGAGCGCGAGGAGTTCGTCATCGAGGGCTGCTATCTGATGCGCGACCGGCTCCGGGGCGTGGAGGTCCTGGAGAACTTCGGCATCCCCAAGGCCGAGGCGGAGGCGCTGAGCGAGCGCTCCGAGTTCCTCCAGCTCTTCCGCAAGCTGCTGTTCAGCCGGATCGTGCCCTGCGTCAAGGACATCGGCCTGTGGGGCAAGCGACTGCAGGAGGCCTATGTCGACATGGGCGTCTTCGAGATGGGCGACTCCAGTCTGGACCTGCTGATGGCCCAGGACGAGGAGCTGGCCGAGCAGTTGGACGCACAGCGGTTCGCCGCGGAGGAGCGGGCGCGGGTGGCGGAGGTGCAGGAGGCCATCGAGGCGGGGTCGGCGGAGGGCTGAGGCGGCTGTCGGGCCGGTCACCCGGGTGCAGTAGCGTGCGGGCGTGTCCATGCCTCCGCCACCGCAGCAGCCGTACCCGAACGGCCAGCCGTACCCCCACGGCCCCCAGCAGCCGCCGAACCCCTACGGCCCGCCCCCGCGGGCCGCCCCCGGGCCGTACGGCCGGCAGCCCGCGCAGGCCCCCGGGCCGTACGGCTCCCCGTACCCGCAGCAGCAGCCGTACCCGCCCCAGCCCTACGCCCAGCAGCCGTACCCGGGCTGGGGTGCGCCGCCCATGGCCCCGCTGCCGAAGAAGCGGCGGGTCGGGCTGATCCTCGGGATCGTGGGCGGCGTCGTCGTGGCGGTCGTCGTGGTGCTCGCCGTGCTCGGGATGGCGGTGGACAGCGGCTTCCCCGAGGCGAAGAACAAGCTCACGCTGCCCCGGACGCTGCTCGACGGGAGGTACCGGCTCGCCCAGGACCTCTCCGACTCCGAGGGCAAGAAGATCGAGGACGAGGCGAACGGCGCCTGGGACGCCAAGGACCTGCACGGTGTGGTCGGCACGTACGGCGCGGACGGTGACACGAGCAAGGGCACCCTGGTGATCTCGGGCATGTACGGCCGGTTCAAGAACACCGACGCCGCCCGCAGGAACATGATGAAGGGCGCCGCCGAGGGCGACAACGCCAAGGTCGCCGTCCCCCCGAAGGACTTCGACCTGAACGGCGTGACGATCAGCTGCGAGGTGGTGACGCAGGTGCAGCTGGGCACGAAGATGACCATGCCCATGTGCGCCTGGGCCGACGGCAACACGGGCGCCACGGTCGCCACCGTGAACGCGGACTCCTCGCAGAGCCCCTCGGACATCGACCTGCAGGAGTTCGCGAAGAACACCCTCACGATCCGCTCCGAGGCGGTCAAGCCGATCGGCTGACCGGCCGGCCACCGGGCCCCCCGGGATGTGATGCGGCCGGTGCTCACCGGCCGAGGACCGCTCGCATCACATCCCGTGCGATCGGGGCCGCGTTGCCGCCGCCGCTGATCTCGCCCCGGTTCGCCGAGGCGTCCTCCACCACCACCGCGACCGCCACCTGCGGATCCAGGGAGTTGTCGGCCTGCGCCCAGGAGACGAACCAGGCGTACGGCACACCGGAGTTGCCGACCCCGTGCTGCGCGGTGCCGGTCTTGCCGCCGACCAGGGCGCCGGGAATGGCCGCCCGGGTGCCGGTGCCCTCCCGGACCGCATCGGCCATCAGCCCCTTCAGCCGTTCGGCCGTCGAGGGGTTCATCACCTGCCGCACCGGATGCGGCCCGCTCCCGGACACCGTCTCACCGCTCCTCCGGGTCGTCCGTTCCACCAGGTACGGCGACCGCAGCTGCCCGCGGTCCGCGACGGCCGCCGCGACCATCGCCATCTGCAGCGGAGTGGCCCGCGTGTTGTACTGCCCGATCGAGGCCAGCGCCAGCTGCGCCCGGTCCACGTGCGGGTCGAAGGTGCTGGGCGCGACGGAGAAGGGGATCCGCAGCCCGGTGTCGCCGAACCCGAACGCCCGTGCCGTGGCCACCATGTTGCGCACCCCGACGTCCACGCCCAGCTTGGCGAACACCGTGTTGCACGACCACTCGAAGGCCGACCGCAGCGAGGCGTCCCGGCAGCCGTCGGCCTCGTTGGTCAGCCGGGTCGTGGTGCCGGGCAGCCGGTAGGGGTCGGGGGAGTCGGTGCGCGCGTCCAGGTCGGTGACCACACCCGCGTCCAGCGCCGCCGCCGCGGTGACCACCTTGAACGTCGACCCCGGCGGATAGGTCTGCCGCACCGCCCGGTTGAGCATCGGCTTCTCCGGGTCGTGGTTGAGCCGCGCCCACGCCGAGGTCACCGCCTCACCGTTGCCGGAGAGCACCCCGGGGTCGTACGACGGACTCGACACCAGCGCCAGGACGCGGCCCGTGGCCGGGTCGATCGCGGCCACCGCGCCCTTGCGCCCGGCCAGCCCCCGGTACGCCGCCTCCTGCGCGCGCCGGTTCAGCGTGGTGACGACGTTCCCGGCCGGACTGAGCCGGCGTGTCATGTCGTTCCACAGCGGCAGCGGCGACAGCATCGGATCCGTGCCGGAGAGCACCCCGTCCCCGGCGTGCTCCAGGAACGTGGTGCCGTACGACTGCGAGGAGAAGCCGGTGACCGGGGCGTACAACGGACCGTTCCGGTAGGTGCGTTCGTAGCGCAGTTGCTCGCCGGTGTCCACGGAGCCGGTGACCGGCTCGTCGCCGACCAGGATGTTGCCGCGCGGCTGGCCGTAACGGGCGATCTCGGGGCGCCGGTTGGCCGGGTTGTCGTCGTAGACCCGGGACTGCACCACCTGCACCCGGGCCGCGTTGACCAGCAGCGCCGCCAGCAGCAGCGTGCAGAACGCGCAGGCGTGCCGGATGTAGCGCGCCATCGGCCGCCCGCCCTCGTGGAAGCCGCCGTACTCGGTCACGGTTGTGTCTCCCGCCCGCTGCGGTCGCTCACGGTGCCTCCCGCCCGTCGTACTGGTTGCGCGCCGAGTCGCTCACCCGGATCAGCAGCGCCACGATCGTCCAGTTGGTGACCACCGAGGAGCCGCCCTGGGCGAGGAACGGCATCGCCATGCCGGTCAGCGGGATCAGCCCCGTGACCCCGCCCGCGATCACGAAGACCTGCAGCGCCAGGATCGAGGCCAGCCCGACCGCGAGCAGCCGGCCGAAGGGCTCGCGCAGGGCGAGGCCCGCCCGGTAGCCGCGCTCCACCAGCAGCGCGTACAGCAGGATGATCGCCGCGAGCCCCGCGAGGCCCAGCTCCTCGCCCGCCGTGGCCAGGATGAAGTCCGACTTGGCTGCGAAGCCGATGAGGACGGAGTGCCCGCGCCCGAGCCCGGTGCCGAGCACCCCGCCGGCCGCGAAGGCGAACAGCGACTGGGAGAGCTGGTTCGGTCCCTGCCCGGCCTCGATGGTGGCGAAGGGGTGCAGCCAGTCCACGATCCGCTGGTGCACATGCGGCTCCGTCCGCCCGACGGCCACCGCACCGAGCACGGCGAGCAGCAGGCCGACCGCGAGCCAGCCCGTGCGCCCCGTGGCGACGTACAGCAGCACCACGAACAGCCCGAAGAACAGCAGCGAGGTGCCGAGGTCCCGCTCCAGGACCAGCACCCCGACGCTCAGCAGCCAGATCGTCACGATCGGCCCGAGCACCCGGCCGGTCGGGAACTGCAGCCGCCACAGCCGGCGGCCCGTGTACGCGAGCGCGTTGCGGTTGGCGGCCAGGTAGGCGGCGAAGAACACCGCGAGCAGCACCTTCGCGAACTCGCCCGGCTGGATGGAGAATCCGGCCAGCCGGATCCAGATCCGGGCCCCGTTGACCGCCGGGAACAGGATCGGCAGCGCGAGCAGCCCGAGCGCGGCGGCCACGCACACGTACGCGTACCGCTGCAGCACCCGGTGGTCGCGCAGCACCAGCACGACACCGATGAACAGCCCGATGCCGAGCGTGGACCACACGAGCTGGGCCGGGGCCGCCTGGTCGTGCGTGGTCTCCCGGTCCAGCCGGTAGATCAGGACCAGCCCGAGCCCGTTGAGCAGCACCCCGATCGGCAGGAACAGCGGGTCGGCGTACGGCGCCCGGACGCGCACCGCGATGTGCGCGCACAGCGCGAGCACGCCGAGCCCGGCGCCGTAACCGACGGCCCCGGGCGGGACGGTCCCGGTCCGCGCCAGCCCCACCGCGCAGTAGCCGTACACGGACAGCAGGACGGACAGCAGGATCAGGGCGAGTTCGATGCCACGGCGCCGGGGGAGGCGTACGACGGCTGCGGGAGCCTGCGCCGCCGCCACGGTGGTTCCGGCCTTGGTCATGCCGGGAAACTACCCAAATAGGGCGTCTTGTGTGCTGGGCGCGCCCCAAAGGGGCGCCGGGGTGTCTCCGAGTGGTCCCGATCCCGCTACCGGACCTCACCCACGGGCAGGACCAGCGTGGCGACGGCCCCACCGTCCACCGCGTTCGCGAAGAACAACCGCGCTCCCAGGACCTCCGCCTGCCCCACCGCGATGGTCAGCCCGAGCCCGTGCCCGGTGGCCCCGCCCTCCGTACGGAACCGCTGCGGTCCGTGGGCCACCAGATACTCCGGGTATCCGGCCCCGTGATCGCGGACGGTCACCACGGCCCCGTTGACCGTCAGAACCACCGGCGGAGCCCCGTGCTTGTGGGCGTTCGCCACCAGGTTCCCCAGCACCCGCTCCAGCCGCCGCCGGTCGGTCTCCACCCGCGCGTCGGCCAGGACACGCACCTCGGTGTCGGTGCCCGAGGCCCGTACCACCCGCCGGGCCAGCGCCCCCAGCTCCTCGGTGTCCACCGCCGGCTTCTCCCGCCCCGTGTCCAGCCGGGAGATCTCCAGCAGGTCCTCGGTGAGGGTGCGCAGCGCCGCCACCCGGTCCCGCACCAGCTCCGTCGGCCGCCCCGGCGGCAGCAGCTCCGCCGCCGCGTGCAGCCCGGTCAGCGGAGTGCGCAGTTCATGCGCGACGTCCGCGGTGAACCGCTGCTCGCTCAGCAGCTTGCCCTGCAGGCTCGACGCCATGGAGTCCAGCGCCGCCGCCACCGCGGCCACCTCGTCCTGCGGGCGGGACGGATCCTTCGTACGGGGGTCCTCGACGCGCGCGTCCAGGTCGCCCGCGCTGATCCGCCGGGCCACCCGTGCCGTGCCGTGCAGCCGGCGGGTCACCCGGGTCACCGCGAACACGCCGACCACCACCGTCGCCCCGATCGCGAGCACCGAGGACCACAGGATCGAGTTGTCCAGTCCGCTGATGGTGCGCGACTGCTGCGTGTAGTCGACCGCCACGGCGAGCGCCCGATGTCCGGCCACCGGGCCCGCCGCCCACATGGTCGGGCGTCCGTCATGAGTGGAGACGATGGTGCCGCGCTCGCCGGCCGCCGCCATGGCGCGCAGCGGCGCGGGCAGCCCCTGGGGGTCCACTCCGGCGTTCGGCATCAGCGCGTCCCCGGCCTCGTAGTCCGCGGTGGCGTCCGCGAGCCGGGACAGGGCCGTGTTGCGGGCCTGGCCGACGGTCTGGTTGGTCACCGAGACGTGCACCAGGACGCCGAGCAGCGCGGCCAGCGCACAGCACATGACCGTGATGAACGCCGCCGCCTTCACGGCGAGCGGGCCCGCCCAGCGGGGCAGTGCGAGCCTCATCGCGCGCTCGCCGAGGAGAAGGCGGCGGGGGAGGAGGCGGCGGAGGAGGAGGCGGCGGAGGACGAGAGGGACGGCGAGGGGGAGGGAGAGGCCTTCTTGGGGCGCCGGCCCTTGCCGGTGTGCAGGTATTCGTCGCGGGAGAACACCATCGCGCGCTGCCCCGGGTCCCACACCCAGGTCGTGCGGTACTCGTAGCCGGAGATGTCGGCCGGTGAGCGCTCGATCAGCGAACGGCCGGCCAGCTCCACACCGAGGATCGCGTCGTTGTCGGCCAGCACCTGCACCAGTTTGTGCTTCTCTACGGTGTAGACCCGCACCCCCGTCTGGTTGGTCGGGTAGAGCCGGAAGCCCAGCGTCATGTCGTCCCGGCCGTCACCGGTGAGGTCCCGGTAGTACGGCGTCAGCAGTGGGCAGCGGGCCCGGTCGCCGCCCGGCCGGCAGTCCTTCAGCCGCTCCACGGTCGCGTGGTAGGCCCCCTTCGACCCGTAGTCGTCCGGGTGCGCCCTGACCTCGGCCTCGACCACGTCCACCGGGTCCACCTCGCGGATGTCGTCGCCGGGCACCGTGACGCCCTTCACGACCTCCCTGGTCGCCACGTCGTAGGGGTAGGCCGGACTGGACGCGGGGCGCAGGTCCGGCCAGAGCTTGGCGGGGCTGACGGCGGCAGGGGTGGCGCCCGCGCCCCGCAGCCCGCCGGCGTCCCCGCAGGCCACCGCCGTCATCGACAGGAGGGCGACGGCGGCCGCGGTGAGGGCGGTGCGCGCGGGACGGCGGGCTGGCACGGTGCTCCTGGGGTGTCGGGGTCACTGGGGTCGCTCGGGGCCCCGTACACCTTATGCGTAGACGAGTAAATTCCGATGTAAGTACTTTTTGCGTCCATGGGGGTGACGCTCGAGTTCGAAGAGAGGCTACTCGGCCAGTTCCTCCAGCAGTCGCACGGTCGACAGTCCCGCGCGCAGGTACTCCACGAACAGCTCGTTGTGCAGCGCCCACGCCGAGCGCCGGGCCCGGATCAGCCGGATCACCTCGTCCGGCGGGGCATGCCCCCGCTGGGCCAGCGCGTGCGCGACGACCAGGCCCGAGCGGTTGTACCCGTGGTAGCAGCGCACGAGCACCCGGCGCCCGGCGTCCAGCGCCTCGTTCGCCGCGCGGGCCAGCCGGATCACCCCGGCGAGCTGCGTGCCGTCCAGCGGGCCGTCCGGGATGGGCCACACATGGTGCTCGACTCCCGGATCGGGGCCGTATCCCGGCAGCCGCAGCAGTGTCTGCACCACATCGAACTCATCGTGCACGACGGCGAGCTCCGGCCGCCCCGAGTGGCCCCGGAACTCGTGCCCGCCCATCCACAGGCCGGGCACGACCTCGTTCCACGGGCTCTCCGGAGCCGGTACGTCGGGCTGCTTCCCGCGGATCCGCAACGGCGCCTCCCCAACTCCCCCTCGCGGGGCCGCCCTCCACGGTAACCGGTCTTGCCCCAAGAGCACCCCGCCTGTTCCCATGGACGAGGGGTGATGGCGCATGAGCGCACTGCGCGTGGTGCCGGCCTATCGGCACGGCCGGGAACAGCTGTACGTCTGCCGCCCGGACGGAAGCAATGTCGCCTGGTACGACCGTGAGACCGGCCGGGTCAACCTGCTCGGCGAGGACAGCAGGGACGACGTCCTCCAGGCCCTGAAGCCGTTCCTGACCGGCCCGGTGACCGTGGGCCCGCCGCCGGTGCCGACCCCCGCGGAGCTGGCCCGGCTCACCCTGCACCCCGACGACGACCTGGCGCCCAACCGCCCCGGCGAGGCCCTGCTCGTCGCCCTCGACCGCGACCCCGGCCCCGCGCACCGGCTGCGCCCCGACCCGCGCCGGCGCGCCCTGATCGCCGAGGAGGCCGTCGGCGGGGCCCTGGACGCCCTGGAGGGCGCCGGCTGGCACGCCCTGCACTCCATCCCCCTCCCCGGCGGCGACCGCATCCACCATCTGCTGCTCGGCCCCGGCGGCCTGTTCGCCGTGCACGCCCTGTACGCCCGCAAGACCCGGGTCCTGGTCGCCGACCCGATGGTCACCCTCGGCCGCCGCGAGGCCGAGCCGCTGCTGCGCCGGCTGCGCGCCGTCGCCGACCGGGCCTCCTACGCCCTGACCGCGGAGGTCCGCCCGGTCCTCGCCCTGGCGGGCCCGGCCGAGGTGACGGTGCGGATCCAGCCGAGGACGGTACGGATCCTCCAGGACACCGAGCTGGCGGGCCTGGCACGGCTCGGCGGGGTGCTGAAGCCGGCGGACGTGGAGGCACTGCACGGGATGGCGCGGGACCGGAACACGTGGGGGAGGGTGTAGGCCGGTCTTTCCGCACCGGCTGCTTCCGCACCGGCTCTTTTCGAACGGGCTGCTTCCGCGCCGGCTCTTTTCGAACCGGCCGGCACCGTCCAGCGCGTCCGGCGTGGTCAGCGGCGCCGAGGGCGAGAACCGTGGTCAGCGGCGGCAGGGTGAGAACCGGAACTCTGGTCAGGGCAGGGGCGGCGCCGCACCCCGGTCCAGCAGGGGCGCCAGCAGATCCCCGAGGTCCTGCAGCCGCGGCGCGATGTCGCCCGCCTGGAACTCCAGCTGAGCGGGGTCACGGCAGTCGGCGACCTCCTCCCAGGTCACCGGCGCCGACACCAGCGGGGCGGGGCGGGCGCGCAGCGTGTAGGGCGTGGCCGTGGTCTTGCGGGCCGCGTTCTGGCTCCAGTCGACGAACACCTTCCCCGGCCTGAGGCTCTTCGTCATCCGGTGCACCACCAGCCTCGGCATCGCCCGCTCGGCCTCCACGGCCAGTGCCTTCGCGTAGTCGCTCGTCCGCTCGGAGGACGAGCCCCGGACGGAGGCCAGCAGGTGCAGCCCCTTGGACCCGGCCGTCTTCGGGTACGCCTCGACGCCGTCCGCCGCGAGTCGCTCGCGCAGCCACAGGGCGACCTCGCAGCAGTGGACGACCGTCGCGGGCGCGCCCGGGTCCAGGTCGAAGACCAGTCGGTCGGCCTCGTCCGGGCTCTGCACCAGCCACTGGTGGGTGTGGAACTCGGTGACGAGATTCGCCGCCCAGACCAGGCTCGCCAGATCCTGTACGACGACCATCCGGGCCGGGCTGTCCGCCGAGGACCGCGGTACCTCGGCGGTGGTGACCCACTCGGGCGTACCCGGCGGAACGTTCTTCGTGAAGAAGTGCTGCCCCTGCGGCCCGTCCGGGTAGCGCAGGAAGGAGACGGCCCGGTCCCGCAGATGCGGCAGCAGCACATCGGCGCTCGTCGCGTAGTAGTGCACCAGCTCCGCCTTGGTGAAGCCGGTGTCCGGATACAGCACCTTCTCCAGGTTGCTGAGCGCGACCCGCCGCCCCTCCACCTCTGTGATTGGCGTCATACCATGACAATTCCAGACAAAGCGGTGGAACCGCTGCAAGCGGTGAGGAAAGGGTGCGGCACGTGCGGTCGATATGGAACGGCGCCATCTCCTTCGGGCTCGTCAGCATCCCGATCAAGCTGGTGAACGCCACGGAGAGCCATGCGATCTCCTTCCGCCAGATCCACACCGAGGACAACGGCCGCATCCGCTACCGCAAGGTGTGCGAGCTGGAGGACCGCGAGGTCACCCAGTCGGAGATCGGCAAGGGCTACGAGGACGCCGACGGCACGATCATCCCCATCACCGACGACGACCTCTCCCACCTCCCCATCCCGACCGCCCGCACGATCGAGATCGTGGCCTTCGTGCCGACCGACCGGATCGACCCGCTGCAACTGGACGCGGCGTACTACCTGGCGGCCGGCGGCGCCCCCGCCGCCAAGCCGTACGTCCTCCTGCGCGAGGCCCTCAAACGCAGCAACAAGGTCGCCATCGCCAAGTACGCGCTGCGCGGCCGCGAGCGCCTCGGCATGCTCCGCGTGGTCGGTGACGCCATCGCCATGCACGGCCTGCTGTGGCCGGACGAGGTCCGCGCGCCCGAGGGCGTGGCCCCCGACGCCCAGGTCACCATCCGCGACAAGGAACTCGATCTCGCCGACGCCCTGATGGACACCCTCGGCGAGGTGGACCTGGCGGACCTCCACGACGAGTACCGCGAGGCCCTGGAGGAGGTCATCGCCGCGAAGGCCTCCGGCGAAGCCCCACCGGAGGCACCCGCACCGGCCGCCGGGGGCAAGGTGCTGGACCTGATGGCCGCCCTGGAGAGCAGCGTGCGAGCGGCCCGCGCATCACGCGGCGAGCCGACTCCCTCCGAGGGCCCGGCCGAGGTGAGACCCCTGCCGCGCAGAGCCGCACCCAAGGCGGCGGGCGGCAAGAAGTCGACGTCCACGGCGAAGAAGGCGACCGCCGCGAAGAAGACGACCACCGCGAAGAAGCCCGAACCGGCCCGTAAATCGACGTCAAAGGCGACCGAGGGCGCGAAGAAGACGGCGGCTTCGAAGAGCACGGCGAAGAAGCCGGCGGCGAAGAAGACCGCGTCGCGCAAGCGGACGGCTTGAGGGTGCTGCAAGAACGACCCATCGGCCCTGAGTCCTCCCTGGCAGTGTGCGCTCGTGCGTGCAGCGGACGGTGTGGCACGCACGTAGGGGGCTGACAGCGCGAGACGCCCTGGTCAAATGCGATCTTGTGCGGAGACACCATCACAACTCGGCAACGGCCTGCTGCATGATCGTCATTGACTGGAAAGATGGCGCCCTAAACGGAATGTCAGAAGGGCGCAGAACATGGGCTTCTCCTACCGTAAGAGCTTCAAGGCGGGCCCTTTTCGCGTCACGGCTTCCAAGTCGGGGATCAGTTACTCCGCCGGCGTGAAGGGCGTCCGGGTGACCAAGCGAGCCAACGGGCGCCTCCAGACCACCATCTCCGCTCCCGGTACTGGCCTGAGGTACACCACCAGCAGCAGCGGCAAGCGGCGGGGTGCAGCGGCCCGGGCCACTGCGGTCGACGCGGTGGCGACTACCAGCCCGCCAGCTCGCCATGAGCGCAGAGAGCGGCGGCCCGGTGGGTGGTACTTCGTGATCGTGCTTCTCTCGGCGGGCCTCTTCAGCGCTGTACCCTTCGCTCACGCGGCAGCCCGATTGGGCCGTAGGGACCTCCGCCTTCGGGCCGGAATCCATGCCGCTGTCGCAGCCGTGCTGGGTGTGCTCACGTCGATCACTCCACAGGACGCGCAAGGGAATCCGGTCGGTACGGCCGGCCATGCGCTGAGCACGATCTTTGGTCTCCTGGCATTGGCCCTGATGGTGACGGCCTGCTTCCAGTTGGTCCCGCTCCGCCGCGAGGTCTACGGCCTTGACGCGGGGCCGACACCGCCGCCCCATCCCGCAGCAGCCGATCCGGTCGTCGCAGCGCACCTTGCTGCCCGCGCTCGCCGCGACGAAGCTCGGGCCCTCGCACAGAGCGACCCCGTTCTTGCCTACGACCTCCGCATCGGCCGTCCGGACCTGCCGCGTCAGTACGACGACGGTGGCCTGATCGATCTCAACAGTGCGCCGGCCCAGGCCATCGCCACGGCCTGCTCCATCGAGTCATCTTTGGCCGAGCGAATCGTGGAGGCTCGTCAGGAGCTTGGTTCCTTCAGCTCGTTGGACGAGGTGATCGTCTTCGCGGAGGTCGAACAAGGTGCCGTGGCGCGGATCCGCGACTACGCGCTGCTCCTGCCGAGGTAGGCACTGATACCCGCGGCAGGCCTGCCGGCCTGCCGTGAACGCTTCAAGATCAACACGCTATTCCAACGTGATCACTGGCAACCTGCTGCCTTTCGAGGCGCATCTGCCTGCCCATACGCGAAGACCCCGGCCTCAGCGCTTCCGCTGGTGACGGGGTCTTTGGGCACCTCATGCTGGATGCCCCGGCAGGATTCGAACCTGCGCACACGGCTCCGGAGGGCGGGTAGTTCCCACACGGTTCCGCAGGCGGGCGGTCTATCTGGCGGGATGTCAGCCCGGCCGTCCCGCGTATATCCCGCGGCGGTGAAATATCCTGTATCTGAAGGAAATCGCTTTCCGCTAGCCGGTCAGCGCCGATCCTGCCCTGACGGCCACCAGGATTGTGCCCATGTCGCCCCGTTAGTCGCGGGATGCTGGCTCACGTCAGGCCGTGGATGAGTCCGTCGCTCCGGCCGAAGCGGCGAGAACGGGGCACGTGAGCCGGAGGTTGGAGCTGGCGCGCTACCATCCACCTGGGCCTGGCTCGGTGTGGTGGCAGGCGGTTCGGGGGAGTAGATGGCATTCGCACGACCAAGGCGGGCAGAGTGCCCGTCTCCGGCGCGATCGCCGCGGCTGGCGATTTTGCGCCCCGACCACGACTTACTTCGTTTGCTCGATGCTGACCTCACCAAGGAAAGGTCCTACTCTCAATCCTGCCGTGACTGGCCCGAGGTCAAGTCACACCTTGCGATCCTGCTTGCTCCTCCCGACGAGCGGAGTGATGAACACGACCGGGATCAGCAGGAGCGGATCTGGGGGCTGGGTATCGTGCGCCCTGCCAATGAGACCGACGTAGACCGGAAGGTATTCGTCACGCATGCACGACGGCTTCGAGCACTGGTCCCTGTTTCAGCGCTCTGGTGCGCTGAGTTGGACGGCGCAATCGCCGAGTCGTTACCGGAAAGCGGTCCTGTCACGGTCGGCGCGGACATCGTGCTCGCCAATCTCCGGCGGATCTCCCCTGACATTGAGGCGGAAGTCCAGAAGCTGACGCCACTGCTCGATGAAGGTGAATGCTGGAGCAGTCAGGAGCTCCGCTGGCGTGATGAGCGCGACGCTCTGCTGCTCTTCGCGAAGATAGCGGGGTTGGCCCAGAAAGACTTCACGCGGGCGCATCGCTGGGACAGGGCAGCCGTCGGCGCAAGCTATATCAGCGGGCTCACCGGGACTGCGGTTCAGCCGATGTTCGGCGATTTTCACGGTCGTGCAGCGGAGAGGTTCAGCGGTACCTGCGATACGGTCGTGCGAGCGTTCGTGGGTCGCGGAAATGGCCAGAGTTACGAACTTGAGGCCACGTCGGTAATCGACCCATGGGTGGTCGACGGTGAGGAAGGCTCCCTCGACGCCTACTATTACCATGCCGACACCGAGACACTCGTCATACTGCGCTACCTGCGTCTTGAGTCGAATGGGCTCTTCTCGCCTGCTGTTCTGCGAAGCCTGGATGAATTCCACAGTCGAGCTCACAGTTCGACGCAAGGTGCTCGGCGGAGCGCCGACGATTACGGCTTGTTGGAAGGCCCGCTCTTTCTCCGCATTCACGAGGACGTTCCCTTCACTTCTGCTCTGCATCGGACGAGCTCCGGCGCGATCTACCCATACGGCCAGGTCGCCGCAGCGATCCCGGCCGCTGTGGCGCCCGGTTTCCCAGGCTCTCCCGTCGACTTGCTCACCCGCCACCTGGTACCGACCGACTTCGCCCGTCTGGTGCGCGACGGTTGGTTCGGTGCAAGGGGCGTGTCCTTCGACCTCGCCATGAACTGCGTAAAAGCCACCGTCAACTCGGTCGGTGCTGCCCTGGTGGTCGTCGACTTCAGCCGTCGGCCGCGTAGCAACGGTTCAGGGCTCGGGACGCGGGTTTAGGTCATGCCATCAGGACACCATCAAGTGGGAAGGCAACCATCCATGGCCACCTCGGGGGCGGATACACCTCGTCAGGTCACGCAGGTGCGCGAGCAGTTGCACGAGACATTCGACGGGGTGGTACACGACGCCGACATCGCACACTTCCGCGGGGGCAACTACGAACAGCGCTTCCTTTCCCGCGCCCTCGCAGCCCTCGCGGTACGACGCGTGGGCCAATGCAGTGTGGCCGAGGCGGCCCGGTTCGTCACGGACGGCATCGCAGACCAGGGATTGGATGCCATCGCTCCGTTGCCGGAGAGCGGGCAGGCTCTACTCGTCCAGGCTAAATGGAGTGACAAGGGTACGGCGACCTTCGACGTGGACGCTGCCAAAGCAATGGTGGACGGCCTGAACCGGATCGAGAACGAGCTGTACGACCAGTTCAACCAGCGTGCCGCCGCTCTCGCGCTGGAGGCCAGGCCGTTCATCGTCAACAAGAGAGCCACTTTGGTCATCGCCCTGATGGGCACCGCGGAGCCCTCCCCGCCCGCACGCGAGGTTCTTGACAACGCTCTCGACGAGTTCAACAAGCATGGCGCCCGCTTGAGCGTCGACGTGCTGTACGCCGCAGACTTCCATGACCAGATCCATGCGGATCTTCGGCCGGAGCCGATCTGCTTGGACGTCCGCCTTGACGACTGGTACCAGCAGAAGGGGCCGCTCGAGGCCTATCAGGGCACGGTCTCCGCCGAGAGGGTCGCCGAGTGGTACGAGACGCACGGTACCGGGCTGTTCGAGCAGAATCTCCGTGCTCCGCTCGGGACCACCGTCACCAATGCGGAGATCGGTCAGACCCTCACCGCCGATCCCACCAGATTCTGGTACCTGAACAACGGCATCACCATGATCTGCGATGAGCTCACGGCACATCACGAAAGCGCCAAGGCACCGCAGAGCAGGCCGACCACTCTCACCGTGACCGGTGCGAGCATCGTCAACGGCGCTCAGACGGTACGGGCTGTCGCCAGGGCCATGCACGACGACGGTGAGGCCGCGGCCCACGCCACCGTGAGCATCAAGGTCATCAACACCCGTGAGGATCGGAAATTCGGTGTACAGGTCTCGCAGGCGGCGAACCGGCAGAACGCCATCGAGCAGCGCGATCACATCGCGCTGGAACCCGTGCACCAGGCGATCAAGGCCAACCTGCGCGCCGAACTGCGCAAGCAGTACGTGATCAAGCGGGGGGAGCCGGTCGCCGCGCCTGAGACCGGCTGCTCACTGGACGAACTCGCCCTTGCCCTTGCCTGCCTGTACCCGGATGCCGAGCAGGCCGCCCGGGCCGCCAGCTCCACGGAGAACCTCTGGGAGCAGGGCCCCAAGGGCAGTCACAGCCTGTTGTTCAAACGAGAGCCCTCTCCGCAGAAGGTGTGGCGCTCCGTGCTCACGCTGCGCGCGGCACGGAGCGCGGTCTACGAGCTGGGCAGCGGGAAGAACAGCCGCGAGGCGGCGACCGCGGAGCACGGCGGCTTTCTCGTCACCCACCTGATCTTCCAGCATCTCGGTGCCACGAGCATCGATGACCCGGACTTCGACTGGGACAGCGAGGTCCTGGAGAAGATCCCCGCCCTCGTACCGGAGCTGGTGCGTCGGCTGACGCACCAGATCGTCACTCGTTACGGGCCGCGTTCCCAGATCAGGACCGCCTTCCAAACCGCGGATACATGCCGAGAGCTCGCGAAGCAGATCCTCGGCGACTTGGCCGACGGCGTCGCCGTTCCCGCGCCCCCTGCGAAGGAGCGCAAGCCGCGTCGCCCGAACACCGTGCCGCTCCTGGTCGACCGCCGTGTCATCAAGGACGGATCCCCCCTTCGATACGTGGCTCTGAACGAGCCCGAGCGAGACGCCATGGAAGAGTGGCTTGCCGAAGACGAAAGGCGACGTCAGGGGACCTGGGTCAATCACCGGACCAAGCCGATCCTGTGGGCGTACGACGAACAGCAGTACTCGCCGTCCGGCCTGGTGTCGAAGATGTGGGCGGACGCCGACTGGGACGAGCGCCCAGTGGCCAATCAGGGAACGGCTCGCTGGTTCCCTTCGGATGGCCGGAGCCTGTGGGATCTGGCCAAGCGCATCCACGGTGAAGAGGAAGAGGACGAGGCCTGACGGCGTGCGTATCGCACCGGCGGGGCGTCAGGAGGGGCGTGGTCCCTCCGGGCCGCGCAGCCGGGCGAGGAGATCGGCGATCTCGCGGGTCTCCTCGTGGTCCTCGCCGAGGAGGACGCACATGTCCTCGTGGAGGGCGTCGAGGACGCTCTCGGCCTCGGTGCGGCGGCCCTCGGAGAGGAGGAGGACGCCGATGCTGCGGCGGAGGTCGAGAGCGGTCTCGGAGGCGTCTCCGTCCGCGTCGGACACGACATCCAGGACCTCCTGGAACTCCCGCAGGGCGGCGGTGGCCTGGCCGAGGTTGGCCCGACAGTGGGCGGCGTGCCGGCGGCACTCCAGCGCGCTTGCGCCAGCCGGTCCCGCCGTACGGGCGTAGACGGCGGCCAGCGCGTCGAACTCCGGTAATGCGCGCTGGAAGTCCTCGCCGGCCATGAGGACCGCCGCGCGCTGCCGCCGCAGACCCAGCACACGGGGGTTGTGTGCGCCGAGAGCGGTGGCCGCGGTAACGATCACCGCCTTGAGGACGTCTGCAGCCTGAGCGAACCGCCCCTCTTCAGCGAGGTCCGCGGAACGGGCGTAGGCGTCCCGGATCGCGTCCCGCAGCACGGTGTCGGCGCGCGCCGGAACCGGTGCGGGATCCACCGGATCGGGCGAGGGGGGAGGAGTTGTGGTCCGCCGCAGCGGTGCGTTCGGCTGTCGGTAGACCACCGTCGGGTCGGGAACCACGGATGGAGAGTCGCCGTCGGCGAGGACCACGGGGACAGCTGCCGAACCCGGCTGCGGCAGGTGCGGCGACAGCCGTTCATACACCGCGTACGCGTCGGCCGGGCGCTGCTCGGGCGCCTTGGCCAGCAGGTCCAGGGCCAGCTCCTCCAGGTCCTCCGGCACCTCGGGCCGTAGGGTGCGCAGCGGTTTCGGCGTCACGTTCATGTGCTGGTGCAGGAGCTGGTACTCGTTGTCGCCGCTGAAGACGGGCTGACCGGCCAGGAGTTCGTGTAGCACGCAGCCGAGCGCGTAGAGGTCGCTGAGCGGTGTGATCTGCGCGCAGTCGATCTGCTCGGGCGGCATGTAGCGGCTGGTACCGATCCGGTTGCCGGTGGCCGTGAGCCGGGTGACGTCCGTGCGCAGCAGCTTCGCGATGCCGAAGTCCAGCACCTTGACCGTGCCGTCCGCGGCGATCAGGACGTTGTCCGGCTTCAGGTCCCGGTGCACGACCGGGATGGCGTGGGCGTACGACAGGACCGTGCAGATCTGCGCGGCGATCGACGCGGCCCAGCTCACCGGAAGCCCCGCCGCCCCGTCGTCCGCCCCCATGAGCACCCTGCGCAGGGAGATCCCGCGCACGTACTCCATCACCAGGTACAGCCGGTCGTAGGACGCCTCGTCCAACACCGCGTCGAACACCTGCGGCACCCCGTGATGCCCGATCCGTGCGGTGACGCGCGCCTCGCGCTCGAAGCGGCGGGTGAACTCCTCGGCCTGCGCGGGCGACAGGACGACGTCCGGCCGGATGAGCTTGACCGCGATCTCCCGGTCCAGAACGGCGTCGTAGCCGCGCCAGACCGTGCCCATACCTCCGGACTCGATCTCCTCGATCAGCTCATAGCGGCCCTGCTCGCCGATTCTCCGTGCCTGCGCCACGCGTTGCGCCTCCGTCGCGTACTGATTGCTCGTCAGCCGAACGCCGTACACCGTACCGACTGGCGGCGACGCACGGCGGGGCTTACAGCAGGTGGTCGGCCTTGCCGGCCTTGATGTCGGTGATGAAGGTGCGCAGGGCTTCGAGGGAGTCGGTGGGGTAGTGCTCCTCCTGGCCGGCAACGGCTATGTAGGCGTTCCCGTCGGTGTCGGTGCCCAGTGGAAGCAGGAGCTGCCCTCGGCGCAGAAGGGGCTTTCCCAGGTGATGTCGGGCACTGGTACTCCTCACAGTTGGCGTGCGAGTCCCCACGCGCGGAACGTCCGTGATCGTGGGCCTCTCCTTCCACCCGGGCGGTTAGGCCTGGTGGGTCAGGCCGCCTCGTCGTCGATGTTCTCCTCCCGGCGGATCATCCGCCAGGCGGCCCGGCGCGCACTCTGGTTGAGTGACTGCTTGAAGCTGTCGTCGTGGCTGAAGTACTGGCGTCCCATGTCGGCGATGGTGTCGATGTGTTCGGCCATCTTGTCCTCGAAGACCTCGTCGAAGACGAGACCGAAGTTCTCCTCATCGTTGACGGCGGCGGCGCGGACTTTCGGGTCCGCCTTCGCCTCCGAGAACGGCGTGATGACGTCCTGCTCGGTGAAGTCGGTGCCGAACTTGTCGTTGAACTTCTCGATCAGCTCCGACAGCAGCGACTTCTCCTGCTCCTTGGCGCCGCCCGTGCCCTCGCCGAAGCCGCGCAGCTCCGCCGCTCCCTCGGCGGTCAGGGAGAGGTCGTGCTCGCCGGTCCTCTGGATGCGCAGGTGACTGAGGTCGACGTCCCCTATGTCCACGCCGCCGTCTCCGCGTCGCGGCAGGCGGTTGAGCAGGTGGCGGCCGTAGAGGTAGAGGCATTCGAGGTCGGCATCGCGATAGGGCACGATCTGGGAGAGGAAGCCGTACTTGCGTACGTAGTCGTTGAGGTCCGCGCGGAACTGCTCGGCGGTTTCGTGGGCCTCCTCGTCCGGGTCGCCGGCCTCGTCCTTGCGGTCCAGCAGCTCGGTGAACCGTTCGACGGCGGGCCCGAGATGCCGGTACAGCTCCGCGTGCAGCTTCTCCCAGCGAGCCACCGAGCCCGCCGCCTTCTCCTCGGCCGCCAGGTACGCATCGGCGAACTCCCGCATCTCCTCCTCGACGAGGATGTCGGGCTGCATGACCTTGCTCTGCGCGGTGTAGAGGAGGTTCGGGTCGGAGGGAAGGGTGTTCGCCTCCTCGAAGTACGGCCGGAAGGATGCCTTGATGTCTTCGGCGTCGTTGACGAAATCCAGCACGGCCAGGTCCGCCTGCGACTTGCGTTCGGCGGTGCGGTTCAGGCGGGAGAGGGTCTGGACGGCGCTGATGCCCGCGAGCTTCTTGTTCACGTACATCGTGGTGAGGAGAGGCTGGTCGAAGCCGGTCTGGTACTTCTCGGCGACGACCAGGATGCGGTACTCCCGCTGCGTCGCCTTCCCGCCGGTGCGCACGGCCTTGTCGTCCTTGCGCGTGTACGCGAACGCCTTCGGCAGCGCGGATTCGGCCAGGCCGCCGTTCTCCTTCGGCTCGGTCGTCTCTTCGCCGTCGTACGTCAGGCTGCCGGAGAAGGCGACCAGGACCCCGGGGTCGGCGTACGCCTGGTCTTTCACGTACTTCCTTATCGCGCGGGCCATCTGCACGGCGCTGTGCCGGGAGGCGGTCACCACCATGGCCTTGGCGCGCCCGCCGAGCCGGCCGGCGGTGTGCGTGCGGAAGTGCTCGACGATCACCTGTGCCTGCTGGGCCACGGTGGAGTCGTGCGTGAGCGCGTACCGGGCGAGCAGCGGATTAGCCTTGGAGGGGGCCACCTCGCGCTCGTCCGGGTTTTTGTTCACCAGCTTCCAGTACGTGTTGTACGTGACGTAACTGCGCAGGGGGTCGAGGATGAAGCCTTCCTCGATGGCCTGGCGCATCGAGTACGTGTGGAAGGGGACGTACGTCGGCTTGCCGCCCACGCTCTCCAGGATGCCGAAGAGTTCGAGGGTCTTGGCCTTGGGCGTGGCCGTGAACGCGAAGTAGGACAGGTTCTCTGCCATGCTGCGCTGGATGGCCTTCCGGCGGAGCTTGGCATCGGTGGTGGTGGCCGCAGGCGCTTCGGTTGCCCCTGCCTCGTCGGAGTCGGAGTCCAGGCCCAGGCCACGCAGGGCCGCGCGTACGTCCGTGGCCGCGTCGCCCGACTGCGAGGAGTGCGCCTCGTCCACGATGATCGCGAAGTTGTGGCCCTGTATCTCGGTGGGGTTGCGGCGCAGGTAGTCGATGAGGGCCGGGAACGTGTGCAGCGTGACGGTGATGATCTTTCCGGTCTCGCGGGACAGCGCCTTGGCGAGCTGCTCCGACTTCGCACCGTGCTTCTCGTCGATCTTCACCACCAGACCGGCGGTCTTCTCGAAGCTGCCGACGGTGTCGCGGAGCTGGGCGTCGAGATTGCGGCGGTCGGTGATGATCACGACCTTGTCGAAGACGGGTGCGCCGGGTTTGAGCCCGGCGGCCAGGGCGTCGGGGTCGATCTCGGCCGGGTCGGTGGGCGTGTGCAGCGACGACAGGCGGTGCGCCAGCCAGCCGATGGTGTTCGACTTGCCGGAGCCGGCGGAGGCCATCCCGAGGTAGTTGTGACCGGCGCCGTGGCGGGCCGCGTGGTCCGCGAGCTTCTTGACGATGTCCCACTGGTGGTAGCGTGGAAAGATCAGCTTCTTCCGCGTCCGTCCGTCCGGGCCCTTCTCCTTGCTGAGGTGCACGAACCGCTCGATCAAATCGAGCCAGGTGTCCCGCTCCCAGATCTGCTCCCAGAGGTACGAGGTCGCGTACGTCCCGGGGACGGTGGGCGCCGGGTTCCCCGCACCGCCGGGCTTCCCCGGGCCCTCCGAGCCGGTGTTGAACGGCAGGAACCGCGTCGGCTTGCCCCGCAGCTCCGGCGCGACGAACACCAGGTCCGTGTCTATGGCGAAGTTCGCGATCACGCGACGCGCGAAGATCAGCTCGCTGGGATCGCGGGTCGTGCGGTACTGCTCCTTGGCGGCCTCCACGCCCTGGCGCGTGAGGGCGTTCTTCAACTCGGCCGTGGCCAGCGGGATTCCGTTGAGGAAGAGGGTGAGGTCGAGGCGCCTGCCCTTGTCCGCCTGCTTGGCGGCGTACTCCAGCTCCTTTACGAAGGTCAGCCGGTTCGCCCGGTAGTCATCCAGGACCGCGTCCGACGCGACGAGCGACGGCTTGAAGTAGGCGAGCCTGATCAGGACACCGTGGTCCTTCACACCCTTGCGGAGCACGTCCAGCACGCCGTCGGTCGCGATCGCCTGGTCCACACGCTTGGCGAACCCGGCCTGGGCGGCGTCGGGATCTCCGCCGTAGAGGGCGATCAGTTCGGCCCAGTCGTCGGCTTGGGTCTTGCCGATGAACTCGAAGAGCTGGGCGGTGTCCAGGCCCAGGTGGGGGCGGTAGTGCTGTCGGTTGCCCTCACACCAGCCGCGCTCCAGCAGAGCGGCGGTTATGGCGTTCCCGAAGGCTGCTTCGTCGTGCACGGGCATGAGCGGCTATTCCCCCGCTTTCCGGTGACCAGATAGGTGATGTCGCGGCAGAACTTGTCGAAAGAAGGTGAGTTGACGCGGGCAAGGTCAAGATCCATGTCCTGGGTCAGCGCCGCTTGGTCCACGCGCGGGCGGTACCGCACTCCGTCGCGCCGGTGGTGGGTCAGCCAGCCCTTGCAGTCGCGTAACGTCTCGCTGTTGGGCGGGACCTCCAGATGCTCGGCGAGCCCCGCCCGACCGCCGAGCGAGGGCGCCGACGCGAGGAACCACGCCTCGAACTCCCGGTTTGCCAGCACGACGGCCGTGCGGCGGTCCGGGCGGGCGGTCTCGGCCCTGGCAAGCAGCGAAGGCCCGAGGCTGGCTGGGCAGTCGTCGTCGGCGTCGATCACGACCAGAATGCCGCCCGGGTGGCCGGCGGGCACGCGTCGAGCCTGCCCCTCCACGGCTGCTTCCAGACCACCGGGCCGGACGAGTCGACCGCGGTCTACCAGGAAGGGAGGCAGAATGTCTGCGTCCCAGATCTCCGCCTCGTACATCAACCGCCGGAGGAGGACGGGCAACGCGCTGATCTCGCCCTCGCCCTCAACGACGGAGGCGATCGTGACCCTCAGGTGGCTCACTCCTCGTCCTCCGGCTCGGCTGGGGGTTTGACGACTGGGCGCAATTGGTCGGAACGCAGCAGTTCAGCTGTGGTCGCCAGGCCGTCGGCGACGATCGACCGGCTGACTGGGTCCACTTCACCGATCATCGTCACCCCGTGCTCGGCGGCGACCACGCGGATGGCCGACGGATCGGCCTCCTTGCGGTCGAACAGCTCCGCGCTCTGCGTGGTGGCGAGGACCTGCACGTACTCGCTCGCTTCCGTGAGCGCGTCGTAGAGGGCTCCGGCCGCGAGCGGATGCAGCGCCAACTCGGGCTCCTCGACGGCGATGAGCGGAATCCAGCCTTCGCGGGCGTCGGACTGGAAGAGGGCGGTCAGCAGACCGATGGCCCGGATGGTCCCTTCCGACATGGACTCGGCCCGGAAGACGTGCGGTTCCGTCTCGCCGTCGGTGGCGAAGCTGATCCGCGCCGCGATGTAGTCGCCGGAGGGGTCTGTGGGACCGACCTCCACGACACCGGGCACGATCACCCCGAGGTACTGCGAGATGCGCTCACGTTCCCGCTCCCCGAGCGCGGCCAGGGCTGGGCCGAGGTCGCCGCCGTCTTCACCCAGGGCTCCGGCAGCCAGCGTGTTCGGGCTGGCCTTGCGGAGATTGACTAGGTCAGGGCTGTAGAAGAACATCTCCGTGAGGCCTGCGAACAGGTCACCGAACGGCTCGTCCTCGCTCAGGTGTGAAAGTTGCAGTCGTTTCTGGCGACGCCCCTTGCCTGTGCGGTCGCGCATGAGGAAGCGCTCGGCGTTTGCCCGGCCCTTGACGCCCAGGCGACGCATCTCGCACAACTCCTGCTGGATACGAACACCAGGCCCCGCATCTCGCCCCGTCTCGGGGACGGTCGGCGGTGCGAGGGTGATCTCGTACCGCCCCACCCAGGGCTTTGCGTCATGGGTGATTGCCGGCAGGTGGAATTCCAGACCGATCGTGCAGGAGGTTGCTGGCTCAGGGACCCGGCGCAGCACCTCTTCCCACCCGCCGCGCGCCGCCACTGCCTCGGACGGGCCGTTCACCAGCGCGTCGCGGACGAAGCGCAGGGCATCTAGGAAGTTCGACTTGCCTGCAGCATTCAGTCCGAGCAGCACGGTGAACCGGCCGAGAGTCACGTCGCAATGGGCGATGGACTTGTAGTTGTCGATTCGGACACGGGTGATGAACGGCATCGGCCGGTGAGGCGCGGCGGGACTCATAGCGCGATCATTCCTCGATCCCTCGTCCACTGGCGGTGGACACGTCGATCTGGCCGGTGACGGCGGCGGTGATCAGGGCTTGGCGGCGCTCGAAGAGGAGAGTTTGCGCCTGCCGCAGTTTTGTGCGGACTGAGTTCAGCTTCGCGATCTCCTCGCCAGTCCGCTTGACGAGCGAGTCGCCGTCAGTCGGAATCGGGATCCTGTACCGGCGCAGTTGTTCTCCTGTGAGGTGAGGAATCGTAGCAATGTTCCCCTCGGCTTCGAAAACCCCACACGCCTTGGCAACCCGCAGCCAGTACATCAGCCACTCAACTGGCACCGGTCCGGCTCGGCGCACTCGGTGAAGTGACTTTTGGAAGTAGCACTCCTCCAATCTTCCGTCCCAAACGGCGGCTTCTGCGACCCCCGCTCCACCTTCGCAGATCAAAAGGTCCCCTTGCCTTACCGAATAGCGGCTCGCTTCATCGGCTGAAAAATCCATTGTGGCCAAGTCGTCGGTTTCAATCGTGTACCAGTGTACGTTGGCGTTCCGAAGGTATGGCCGTTGGTCCGGTCCGCTCGCTCGGTCTGCATTAAGCATCTTGCCGAGTTCAGCTGAAAAATATGCGTATACCGGTCCAACTGACCACTCGGCAGGGATCTCCGGCAGCCATGGCCAACCAGTCAACTTGCCCTTTCCACTCTTCACGCGGCCCGACAACATGTCGACAATCAGCGCAAGTTCGAGCTCATCAATCGCTTCCATCTGTTTGTCTCGCCGTGAGGCAAGTGTTTCGATGCGGGCGGTCTCGGCGTCGAGGAAGTCGGCGATGCGGTACTGCTCATCCAAAGGTGGCAGAGGGACGGTCAAGCGATTGATATCCCACTGGAACAGATGCGGAACCCCCATGCCGCCTTTGAGCATGTTGATGGTTTCCTGTGTCGTCCGGCTCGCCAGGACATACCGAAGGTAAGACGGTTCAATCCCGGTCGGGCGGATGACGGCAATCGATCCATTCACGGTCGCCGGGTGAGGGAGATCTCGGACGATATTGACGATTCCTAGAGTATTGCCGTCCTTGGCGAGCAGTACGTCCCCTGGCCTCAACCTCAATTCCGGGGATTCTTCGTAACGGAATTCAGAGATGTAGTTTACGTCGGAGAAGTCAATTTCGCGTCCCTTGATGTTGGGAGTCGACAGAAACGCGTATCCTTCTGGCTGATACTCGGCTGCAGTGAGAGCCTTCCAGCCAATTCGCGCATTGACCGTAGCGACCCGGTCCACCCGAGTCCTGCCCCATCCAGCAGGTAGCGACTGGAGGTCGAAAGTCACTCCGTCACCTCCCCAAGCAGCGCCTGGATCTCCGCCTCCAGAGCCTTCAACTCCCCGTCGATCTCCGCCAGTGGCCGCGGCGGCTTGTACACGTAGAAGTGCCGCGTGAACGGGATCTCGTAGCCGATCTTCGTCTTGCTGTGGTCGATCCACGCGTCCGGGACATGCGGCAGCACCTCGCGGCGCAGGTACTCCTCCACGTCCTCCTCCAGCGGCACGTTCTCGTAGTCCCGCAGCTCCGGGTCCGGCTCAGGCTCGCCCTTGACGCGCTGGACCTCGCCCTCCGGGTCGCGAACGCCGACCGCCTCCCGCAGCGCCTTGCCGAACGGCGCACCCGTCGGCCACAACAGGCCGGCCGCGACGACCGCGTCCTTGAGGTCGATCCACGCGTCGGACTTCGTTGTCCAGGACTTGCCGACCAGCGGGCGCAGCGCCGCTGCGAACGCCTCGGCGTCCGTGGCCCGTGCGATCGGCTTCGACGTGGTGATCGCCGCCAGTGTCTCCTCCGTCACCTCGAAGCGGAGCTTCAACGGCCGTTCGACGGTAATCCGGCGGTAGCCGAAGTCCTCGTTGCGGAAGACCTTGATTTTCCCGGCCCGGTCGACGAGGTCGTGGCCGCCGCCCTTCTCCGCCGCGTCGACGACCGCCAGCGCCTCCGTGTAGAGCCGCGTGATCTCGGAGATGTGCTCCTCGCCCAGTTCCTTGCGCTTGTCGCCGAGCGACTTCCGCATCTTGCGCCAGTAGTCGCGCGCGTCCAGCAGGACGACCTTGCCGCGCCGGTCCCTGGCCTTGCGGTTGCTGAGCACCCAGAAGTAGGTGGAGATACCGGTGTTGTAGAAGAGCTGGTCGGGTAGGGCGACGATGCCCTCCAGCCAGTCGTTCTCCAGGATCCACTGCCGGATCCTGGACTCACCCGACTCCGCCGCCCCGGTGAACAGCGGGGAGCCGTTGAAGACGATTGCGATCCGGCTGCCGCCCGACCCCGACGCGTCCACCGGCTTCATCTTCGAGATCATGTGCTGGAGGAAGAGCAGCGAGCCGTCGTTGATGCGCGGCAGGCCGGCCCCGAACCGCCCGCTCTCACCGAGGCGTTCGTGTTCGTCCTCGACCGCGTTCTTGACCTTCTTCCACTCCACGCCGAACGGCGGGTTGGCCAGCAGGTAGTCGAAGGTGGCTCCGGTGTGGCCGTCGTCGCTGAAGGAGTTGCCGAACTTGATGTTCTCCGGGTCCTGGCCCTTGATCATCATGTCCGACCGGCAGATGGCCCAGGACTCGGGGTTGAGTTCCTGACCGAAGACCTTGACGGTGGCGTCCGGGTTGAGGGCAGTGATGTGCTCCTCGGCCGCGCTGAGCATGCCGCCGGTGCCGCAGGCCGGGTCCATGACCGTGCGCACGGTGCCCGGCAGGGCCAGCGCGTCGCTGTCCGGCGCGACGAGCAGGTTGACCATGAGCCGGATGACTTCCCGGGGTGTGAAGTGCTCACCGGCCGTCTCGTTGGACTGCTCGGCGAAGCGCCGGATCAACTCCTCGAAGATGTAGCCCATCTGGTGGTTGGAGACGATCTCGACCGGCTTGCCGTCCTCGCCGAGTACGACGTTGCCGTCGGCGTCCGTCCTCACCGGCCGCAGGTCGAGGTCGGCGAACCGGCCGACCACCTGGTACAGCAGGTTCGCCGCGTCCAACCGCTTGATCTGCTGGGCGAACTCGTACCGCTCCAGGACTTCCCGCGCATTGGGGGAGAAGGCGCCGTAGTACTCGTTGAGGTATTTCGCCGCGTGCGAGGGGTCGCCCGCGATGGCCTTCAGCGTGTAGGTGCTGGTGTTGTAGAAGCTGTGGCCGGACGCCTTGCGCAGGAAGCGGTCGGGGTTGATGTCCTGGTCCTGGAAGCGGGCGGCGACCTCCAGGACCTTGTCCTTGGTCGGCGCGAGGACACACTCCAGGCGTCGCAGCACAGTGAAGGGCAGAATCACCTTGCCGTAGTCGTGCTGCCGGTAGTCGCCACGCAGGAGGTCGGCGACCGACCACGCGTGGTTCGCCAGTTCCGTGTGCTTACTGCTGTTCAACGCTGTCCTTCCGGAGTTTCGCCGTCCCAGCGGGACAGAGACGTCAATTCTGGCCGTTCGCTGTGCGGGGCCGCAGGTTTCACGCCGATCCGTGACCGTCCGGCAACAGCGCGCCGCCGGTGAGTCCGGTGCTGAGGAGGCGCGTGACGTCCTCGGCGGCCCGGTCGGCGCGGCGGGCGGCGGTGCGAAGCTCGTGCAGGCGGCGGAAGGCGGCGCCGTAGCGCTGCTGTTCGGCGAGTGGGAGCAGGGGAACGCGTAGTCGTCGGGGGTCCACCCGGACGATGGATGTGCCGGTGGCCGCGGCGTTGACATTCTGCTCCGCGGCGAGGAACCCGGCCAGGAACCAGGGGTCGAGCCGGCGCCGGTCCGGGCGGAAGAGCAGCAGGTGGGGGCCCAGGAGGCAGCCTGCCTCGGCCGGCTCGACGACCCGGGCCACGGCGGTACGCCCCACCCGCAGCATCTCTGTGAGCAGTACGTCATTTTCCTGGATCAGGTGGAGGGCGACGCCGGTGGGAAGGTCCGCTTCCGTTCCGGAGGCGGGCCGGTTCTTCAGCACGTCGGAGGCCGTAAGCGCCGGTTGTCCGCCGAGTTCCGGGTCGGGCTGTAGCGGTGGTTGGCCGCTACGGGTGCGGCGGCCTGCGGGCGCGGTACGAAGAAGACTGAGAGCGCCGCCGCGTAGAAGATCCGCGACCGTTGCGGTGCGCCAGTCGCGGGGGCGGTCGTCGGCCGCTGGCCAGTTGGCGTCGGCGCTGAGGCCGGTCAGGTCCCTTGCGGCCTGGTGCAGTTGGCCGTACAACTCTGATGCCTGCCGGGCCAGCAGGGCGGGGCGCAGAGCTTGCCGGGAAGCCGTCCGGATGTGCCGGGCCGGAGTCAGGTCCACGGCTTCGGTGAGGAGATCGGTGATCGGGACGGCGCCAGAGACACCCGGGGCTCCTGTGAAGCCGTCTTGGTCGGCGAGGTACGGCCACCACGCCGAGAGCACGGTGTCGTTGACGGCGGCCCAGTCGAGGTCCCGGTTCTCGGTCGCGGCATCGACGAGCAGAACCGTTTGCGGGACGTCAGCCTGGGGGTCAGGGCGTTCGAGCACCCACAGGTGGAGGCCGATGTGGAGCGGTGTTGCCGCGCCCTGGGGAAGCGAGACGACCGCGCGGAGGGCACCGTCGCGTACGAGCTGTGCCCGGATACGTCGGCCGGCGGTGCGCTCCGCGACGGCGGGCGGCATGAGGAGTACGGCACGGCCGCGGGGAGCCAGGTGGGCCAGAGCATGCTGGATCCAGGCGAGTTCGGGCTCGCCCTTGGGCGGTACGCCGTAGGCCCAGCGTTGGTCGTACGCCAGATCCTCGTGCCCCCAGTCACGGACGCCGTACGGGGGATTGCACAGGACGGCGTCCGCCGTGAGGCCCTTGAAGGCGTCGGCGCGCAGGCTGTCCCCCGCGCGTACGGAGATCGCCGCCTCGGGGGCGCTCAGCCGGAGCCGCACGGCGGCCTGGGCGGCCTGGGCGACCAGGACGTCCTGGCCGTGCAGTTCGGTCGCGCCCGCGGATGCCGCCGCTGCCAGCAGCGATCCGGTGCCGCACGCGGGGTCGAGGACGCTCACGGGAAAGGTCCCCGCGCTGTCGGTCAGGAGCCGGGCCATGAGGTCGGCCAAAGAGCGCGGCGTGACGTAGGTGCCGGTGGCCTCCGTGTCCTCAAGCAGGCGTTCGGCCAGCACGTCCGTCGCGGCCTCGGCGCCGTCCGCGGAGACACATCGCATCAGGGCCCTCAGCGGCTCGGTCACGTCGGCGCTGTAGGTGAGGCTCTCGATGCCGGGGATGCCGTCGGCTCCGGCGTCCGCAGCCGACCGGATCCATCGCAGCAGTACGTCGTCACGTAGTTCTGGAAGGGCCTCGCGCTCTCTCCGGCCCAGCCGGGCGGCAGCGAGCACCGCAGGGAGCAGGCGCAGGGCCAGTTCGCCGTCGCCCGGGTGGTTGCGCAGCGCGGTGCGAAGTTCGTCCGCTGGTGTGTCCTCGGGGAGCTGGCCACGGGCGGAGAGCCAGGCGCGTACAGCGTCGAGGTCATAGGTCGGGCTGGCGTCCGTGCCTCCCGCCGGGGCGGGGAAGTCCCGGTGCCGGCGACGCCAGTTGCTCACCGTGGCTCGGGTGACCCCGGCCAGCCGGGAAATGTCGGCGGCGGTCACGAGGGCACTGGCCTGCTGGTTCATGGGCTCCTGCCGGTGACGTGGGGCGGGCGTGCTGGACGACCCCACTCTATACCGGCATCCAACTGACGTGAAGCATTTGACAGTGCTTTCAGTTGTCGCTCTACTGGATGTGCTTTCACCGACCCTCCCGGCTTCCCCTGGGCTCTCAGGCTTTCCCCCTGCCCTCAACACCTCGGAATGGAGCGGCGCCATGGCCCCCAGCACCTCCAGCACGTCCAAGCGCACCCTGTACCGCCTCACGGGCGTCGCTCCCACGGCCGACGCGATGTTCGACGTCCTCGACCCGGAGCGCCTCGCGGCCGTCGACGCGGAACTGGCCTTCCCGGAGGAGCGGTTGGGTGTTCCCGCGCTGCTGGTCACGGGCAGCTTCGAGCAGCAGGTGGCGAGCTGGTGCAGCGAGATCAACCGCACGACCGGGTGCGCGGTGTCGCGACCGGTGAACCGGTCGGCCGGGCTGCTGATGCTCGCGGTCGACGGCGAGGTGTACGCCATCGGCTACGACCAGGGATTCCGCCTGGTGCCCGACCGTGTCAAGGACCGGCGGTTCGGGCTGGGTTTCGTGATCCGCAGGGTGGACCCCGCCCAGATCCGCGACCTGGTCTCCCATACGCCGGGCGGAGGACGCACCGACATCACCCTGGTGCCCGGCGGCACTCCGGTCTGGAGCCTGGGTGTCCAGGAGCACGCGCAGATCGTGCGGAGGCTGGGCGGCCGGCTGGAGGGGATCGAGCTGACGATCGCCCAGGACAGCCGTACGAAGATCACCAGCGTCGAGGGCGGTACCGGGCTGCGGATGCGCCTCGGCGTCGACGCCGAAGACCTGGTCGCGGACATCCGGGCCATCGCCCGTGTCCTGAGGGACGAGGCCCCGAGCCCGGAGCTGGAATTCGTCGAGCACATCGTCCCCGTCAAGGACGACGACCTCGTCGGGCGGCTGAAGCAGCGGCTTGACGACATGCTCGGAGAGCCGCCGGACGGACGTATCACGGTCGCCGTCCCCTCCGATCACTGGGACGACTACGCCGCCGCCCAGGCGTTCGGCACCAGGGTCAACAGCCCGGAGGCGTACCTCACCGACGACTTCTGCCTGGAGTACGTCCTCAACCGGGCCCGCGTGCAGCGGCCCGGAACGCGCTTCGCCGCGCTCCGGGACGGTACGGTCTCCCTCTACTCGCACACCCGGGCGGAGAAGGGTGACGTCATCCGGACGTCGCAGGTGCTGCGCTGGATCGAGGCGCAGGTGGCACTCGGCGCCCGTCGGTTCTTCCTGTTGGACGGGCACTGGTACGAGATCGGCGAGGCCTACCTGGAGACGATCCGTTCGCAGGTGGAGCGGCTCATCACCTCCGCGCCGTCGGTCGACCTCCCGGCCTGGGCGCTCGGGGACAGGGAACGGGACTACAACGAATCGGTGCCCGACCTGCGGCCCGGGTACGTCTGCTTCGACCGTGACAACGTCCGGACCACGCTGCACCGGGGCAACGGCGTGGAGATCTGCGACCTGTTGAGCCCGGACAACGTCCTGGTCATGGTGAAGCGGGCCAAGGGCTCCGACGCGCTGAGCCATCTGTTCGGCCAGGCCGTGGTCGCTGTTCAGACCCTGCTGCACTCGCCGGACGCCATGGACGGGTTCGCCCGGAAGGTGGCCGCGGCCCGGCCCGGCCGGGCCTTGCCGGACGGCTTCCGTCCGTCGAAGGTCGTATTCGCGATCCTGTTGAAGAGCGGAACCGACCTCACCCCTGACACGCTGTTCCCGTTCTCCCAGGTCACCCTCGTGCAGACGGCCAAGATGCTTGAGGCGTGGGGCGTCGCAGTCGAGGTCATCGGGATCCAGGCCACCGCGGTGCCTCCGAGCCGTGCGGGAATCCGCCGCCTGGCCGCGTAACTGGGGCACTTCAGTCCGTGGGTGCTCCGATTCGGCACACAGGCCGACGTGCGGCCGGTCACCTCGTACCGACGGGACGCGGGGGGAGTGGCACGCCTCAGCAGCGGCGGTCGTGGGCTACATCGCCAAGTACGGTACCAAGGGGGCAGAGACCGCCGATGATGTGGATGGTCGGATCTATCACGCGCGGGAGCGGAATACACGCATGGCCGTGTCCGAGTGGCGTATGCCGTCGCAGGTGGGCTCGTTGCTCCGAGCGTGGCGTGAGCGCCGTCGTCTGAGCCAGGCGGGCGTGCCCGCCCGGCACATCAGCTTGCTGGAGTCTGGCGGGCCAGACCCAGCCGGGCCATGGTGCTCTGCCTCTCCGAACTGCTCGACGTCCCCATGCGGGACCGCAACCTCTTCCTGCTCGCGGTCGCCCCGCCCACGAGCAGAAGCCGCTCGCGGACCCCGCGATGGGCCTGGTGCTGGACGCTGTCAAGAAGGTGCTGCGGCCACGACCCCAACCCCGCGCTGGTCGTCGACGGCGGGTAGAACCTCGTCGACACCGACCGGTGCTTCGCCCTGTTCACCGAGGGCTACGCCCCCGAATTCCTCGAACCTCGGGTGAACGTCCTGCGGTTAATCCTGCCCCCTCAAGGACATGGCCCGGGCGTCGCCAACCTCGGCGTGTGACGGGCCGTCACTGACGAGGTTGACGATCTGGTGGCTTGTACGGGGCAGCCGCCTGGCAGGGCGTAACCGAAGTCGTCGGCGAGCGCGTCGAGAGGGATGTGGTGAGGCTGCGGTGAAGTTCGACCACTACGCCACAGCTGCCGGAGGTGCGAACTCGGCGAGGCGGGCCAACCAGACCGCACGGGCCGAAGCGGGCAGGCCGACGCCGCTGGTGGGGATCAAGTGACGTACCACGGTGGCCTCGCCTGGCTTGCAGCCGGCATGTCGACAACGTCCATGTGAAAGCACAGGGGGCCTTGTGCAGTTGAACGTCACGCGCTGGAAGCGGTACGGACATGATCGCCTGTACGCCAGCCTGCCTGATGGCACCGCGGTCGGTTGGGCGGATGTCACGACTGGGGACATCACGGTCTTGCGGGCCGAGTGTCGCGACGACGTGATCGCCGTGCTCGCACAGCACTTACAGAACCTCACCGAGCCTGCCCCGCCATGCAGCGCGCCCGAGGCTCAAGCACGTCCGATGCTGCCGCCTCTGACGCCGGCCGACGACCTGGCCGTCAACCCTCCCGGGCGGTACTTGCGTGATCTGCTTGCCGAATCCGGCCCCGGACTGATGGAGCGAGTCGTCTCACGGCTTCTGCGGCGGCCCTCGGAATGGGAATCCTGGCGAAAAGGATTGGCGGGGGAGCGGCGAGTGGGAGCCGAGTTGAACCGCTTAGGACGCCACGGCTGGCGCGTCCTGCACTCCATCCCCTTGGCCAACAAAGTGGATATCGACCAGTTACTGATCGGGCCTGGTGGGGTGTTCAGCATCAATACGAAGCACCATCACAAGAGGGCCGTATGGGTCGGGGATGACTCCGTGAAAGTCGATCACGGGAAACCGGCGCCATCGCACGCAAGAGCCGGGCGGAGGCCAAGCGAGTCGTCCGAGTGCTTGAGCGCTATTGCGACTTCCCCGTACCGGTGGAGCCAGTGCTCGTCTTCGTCGGTGTCGCCGAGCTGAAGGTGGTCGCTACGCAGCTCAGTGTTCGGGTCTACCAGGAGCGCCAAGTTGCGGCACTCGCTCCGCTCTCAGGCGTGCTCACGGCCGCCGAGGTGGAGCAGGTGTACAGCGTCGCTCGCCATCGTCAGGCTTGGGACCAGGCCTGAGTTGGTCGCCTCAGCGGAGTGGCGGCGGTCCTCATGGGCGCCCGTTCCTAGCCCCCGCGGCGTGATGATTCGTGCGGGGCGAGGCGCCTGGCGGTGGTGTGGCCACTTCCGGCGGCGTACGTCTCGCCGTCCCGGCGCGGGGTCCGGCAGTGGTACGCCGGGCGCCCGCGCCTCGGGGGCAGGATGCGGTCAGCCCGCCTTGGCGAGGGCCGGGACGAAGCGGGCCGCGTCGATCGTTCCGATACCGGTCGCCATGTCGTAGCCCTTCACCGCGGTGTAGCCGGTGACTCCCGCGTAGCTGTTGTTCGTGCCGTCCTTCACGTCGACGATCCCGGTGGACGGGTTCGACGAGGACTTCGCGTACAGCGAGTACAGCGCCTTGTGGATGTCGCCCAGCCGGTGCCCGGCAACCTGGTCGGCCAGGGCCACGATTCCTGCGAAGAGCGGGCTGGCCTCGCTGGTGCCGACGTAGACCTCCCAGCCGACCTTCTTGGGGTCGTAGCTGGAGTACACCCATCCGCCGCCCTTCAGCGCGGCGGACATGGAGACGTCCGGGGTGCTGCGGTGATTGCCGGCCACCCCGTTCTGATACGAGGGACGGGCGAAGACGTGGGACTGGCCGCCGCCGCTGGCGCCGTGGTCGTTGTAGACGCTGTCCGGCGCGGTGCGGTTGCCGTTGGCGTCCAGGTGCAGCTGGGTGCCGCCGACCGAGACCACCAGGGGGTCGTCGGTCGGCCAGGCGTTGACCCTGTACGGATAGGTGGTCTGGCCGTTCGAGGTGGTGTCGGTGGGTCCGCTGTCGCCGGAAGCGTCGGTGACGGTCACACCGTGCTTGGCCGCGTCCTTGTAGGCGTACCGCAGGTTCTGGATGCTGGAGAAGTCACCCTTGCTGAAGCCGGGGAAGTTGTTCTCCGCCACGCCCCAGCTCTGGCTGATCACATCGCCCACGCCGCGGTCGATGAGCGACTTCTCGGCGTCCATGATTTCCGGCAGGCCGGTGGTGCCGTCCCCGATCCGGCCGACCCCGGTCTCCGCCAGGACGATGTGCGCGTCCGGGGCGACGGCATGCGCCATCTCCACGTCGAGGGTGGTCTCGCCGGCCCAGCCGAGCTGGTCGGGGTCGCTGGAGTCGAAGCGCGGGACGTTGCCCCACTTGACCACGTCGACGTGGGTGCTCTTGATGCCGAACCGGGCGCTGTAGACGTCCAGGTCCTTCTGGATGGTCGGCGAGCCGAACGGATCCACGATCACGATCGTGCGCCCCTTGCCGGTCACTCCTGCCTTGTACAGCGGGTTCAGGTTGTACGCCTGGCGGTACTGGAGCGCGTTGTAGCAGTCGAACCCCCACGTCGCCCGGCACTGCGCAGTGGTCATCAGGCTGCCGGGCGCGATCTTCGACTGCTGTCCGGCCGGCGCGGGCTTGACTTCTTGCGCCGGTCGCACGGGTGCGGCGACGGCGGCGGAACCAGACAGAAGCCCTGCTGTGGCTGCGAGACTGGTGAGGCTGGTGATCCAGGCTGCGGCGACCGCGGTGCGCCGCCGCGCATGAATCCTGCGCATACATGCTCCTCGTAGTGGACTAGACCATGCTCGGCCGTTGACTGCCGATCCCACCTCGAGGCCCGCCCGTGAGGCAAGGGATTGGCTCTGTGTGGCTTGTCACTGCTTCGTCCGATTTCGGTGGTCTATGTCCATGCCGAGGGTGTCCTGCGCCGCCTGGGCAACCCATCGAGGACGCCCATGCCGGCCTGGCTGTCGCGCGCTTCAGTCCAGGTGGCGGCGGGGCATCCGCGCGTTGGGGTGCCTCCTGCAGTAGTCGCGACCGGTTCGATGCTCGTTGTGCCGGTTTTCCGGGGTAGCCCTGCTCTGACCGCTTCGTTACATACGTCACGGTCTGGTCGTAGAAGAGGGGGACGAGGCTTGATCGGGATCGGGCGCCGCTGGAGCCGGACATGGCGCCGCGCGCCCACTTGGTGCCGAGTGGAGCGGTTGGTGGCATCGGAGCCTCGGAGGGGCGGTCGGACGCAGGTGACGGTCCGTTGAATATGGCGGCTGACCTCGGCGGACGCTCCAAGATCCCGTCCACGCCTCGTCCACGGGCCCCGTCATACGGCCGCTTCGGGCCGCGTACGCCTGCACATACGCGAAGACCCCGGCCTCAGCGTTTTCGCTGGTGACGGGGTCTTTGGGCACCTCATATTGGGTGCCCCCGGCAGGATTCGAACCTGCGCACACGGCTCCGGAGGCCGTTGCTCTATCCCCTGAGCTACGGGGGCGTGTCGGCTGCGGAGCTCTTCGCTTGCGGCGACGGGTAGAACACTATCAGGTCGGGCGGGGTGATCAGGAACCCGTTTCGGGGGTGTGGGACGGGGTGGGTGCACGGGGTGCCGGGACGGGTCCCCTGTACGGGGTGGAAGTGGGGAAAACCCGGACGCGGTGGCCGGTCCGGACCTACTCTCGACTTGTGCCAGGCGCCTCGGGTCGGGTGCTTGTTGTGGACGACAACAAGGTCATCCGGCAGCTGATCAGGGTCAATCTCGAGCTGGAAGGGCTCGAGGTCGTGACCGCGGCCGACGGTGCCGAGTGTCTGGATGTGGTCCACCAGGTGCGGCCCGATGTCGTGACGCTCGATGTCGTCATGCCCCGGCTGGACGGCCTGCGCACCGCCGCCCGGCTCCGCGCCGACCCCCGTACGCACCATCTGCCCCTCGCCATCATCAGCGCCTGCACGCAGTACGAGGTCGACTCCGGCCTCGACGTCGGCGTGGACGCCTTTCTCGCCAAACCCTTCGAGCCCGCCGAACTCGTACGCCTCGTCAAGCAGCTGATCGAGCGCGGGGGCGGGGACGAGGGGGGAGACGGGCGGGCGGGAGGAGAGGGGGGACACCTCGGAGGGGACGGCAGCGGCGGCGAAGACGGGGACGGTGGGGCGGGTGGAGGCGCCGGTGACGGGAGAGTTCCGGGGGGCTTGGGCGACGGGGTCTCCGATGGTGTGCCGGGCGGGATTTCGTCCGGTGGGTAGCGAGTCGGGGACCGGGTGGGAGTCCGGGGGTGGGCCGAGGGCCGTCCCACAGTAAGAACCGCCTCGCCTGCCCACCCCCTTCCTCCCCTACGCTTGTCCCGTGACCCCCGTCGAGTTGTCCCGCACCGTGCTGCACGCGGTGCGTCGTGCCGTTGATGACGGGGAGCTGAGTGTGACCGTGCCCGAGCGGGTGGTGGTGACCGAGCCGGGGCCCGGGGGGTGCGGGGACTTCGCCACGAATGTCGCTCTGCAGCTCGCGCGCCCGGCAGGGCAGCCCCCGCTGCGGGTCGCCGAGATTCTGCGGCCCCGGCTCATCGGTGCCGACGGCATCCGGGACGTCGTCGTGACCGGGCCGGGGTTCCTCAACATCAGCCTCGATGCGCAGACCGACCTCGTCACCGGGCTCGTCCGGGAGATCCGGGCCCGTGGTGCCGCGTACGGGCATGGTGACGCCCTCGCGGGGCAGGTCGTCGCGCTCCGGGTGCCGTACGAGGTGCGGGCCGAGGTCGTCGCGGACGCCGTCGTACGGATCGTGGCCACGCAGGGCGGACGGGCCACCGTGGAGCACGGTGAGCCCGTCACTCTGCGGCCCGTGCCCGCACCGGAGGATCCCGCGCCGCTGGGCCACGACGCCTCCCAGTGGGCCCTGCTGCATCCCGCCCCGCACGACCGGCCCCGGATCACCGCCGATCATCTGGTCCAGCGGGAGAGCAATCCGCTGTTCCGGGTGCGGTACGCCCACGCCCGCATCCGGTCCCTCAGCCGCAACGCCGCCCGCCTGGGCTTCGCCGCCGAACCCGGATCGCTCGACTCCGGCCCGGCCGTCGACACCGACCAGGCCCCCGACAGGGTCCCGTCTCCCGACAGCGGCCCGCTGGACGCCTCCCCTGTCCACACCGGCTCCGTCGAAACCGGTCTCCCCCTCACCGGCCCGGTCGACACCGGCCTGCCCGACTCCGGCCCGGCCCCCATCGGCCTGCCCCTCGCCGGCCCGCTCGACATCCGCTCCGTCGGCCCGCTCGACCCCGCCCCGCTCGCGGCGCCGCTCGCCGCCGGCCCCCTCACCGCCCGCTGGGCCCCCGACACCGCCACCCCCGCCCTCACCACCCCCCGCGACCTCCTCACCGCCCTCACCGATCACCCCCGCATCCTCGCCGCGGCCGCCACCCACCGTGCCCCGGACCGGCTTGCCCGGCATCTCGTCACCGTCGCCGATGCCGTGCTGCCCTTCCTGCCCTCCGTGCTTCCCTGCGGCGAGGAGAAACCCTCGGCCGCCCACCGCGCCCGGCTCGCTCTCGCCGAAGCCGCCGGGACGGTGCTGGCCGGCGGCCTTTCCCTGCTCGGCATCGACGCACCCGAACACCTCTGAGGGCCCCAGAGCATTCAGCGCCCCGGAGAGAGACAGAGAGTCTGAGAGCCACCGTCATGAGTCGTTCCGCCCACCCCGCCGGGCCCCGTCACGCCGACGTCCTGCCCGAGGGGCACTACGCCGCGCCGCCCGCCGACCTCAACGTCCTCGACCACAAGGTCTGGGCCCAGACCGTCGGGCGCAACGCCGACGGGGTCGCCACCGTCGGCGGCATCGATGTGAAGACCCTTGCCGAGGAACACGGCACGCCCGCGTACATCCTCGACGAGGCCGACTTCCGGGCACGCGCGCGTGCGTGGCGTACGGCCTTCGGGGCCGACGCCGATGTGTTCTACGCCGGGAAGGCGTTCCTGTCCCGCGCCGTCGTGCGGTGGCTGAACGAGGAGGGGCTCAACCTCGACGTGTGCTCCGGGGGCGAGCTGGCCACCGCTCTGTCCGCCGGCATGCCGGCCGAGCGCATCGCCTTCCACGGCAACAACAAGTCCCAGGACGAGATCCGTCGCGCCATCGAGGCCGGGGTCGGGCGGATCGTGCTCGACTCCTTCCAGGAGATCGTCCGTGTCGCCCACATCGCGCAGTCCCTGGGCAGGCGGCAGAAGGTCCAGATCCGGATCACCGTCGGGGTGGAGGCGCACACACACGAGTTCATCGCCACCGCTCATGAGGACCAGAAGTTCGGGATTCCGCTGGCGGGAGGGCAGGCCGCGGAGGCGGTACGGCGGGCGCTGCAGCTCGACGGGCTCGAACTGATCGGGATCCACTCCCACATCGGGTCGCAGATCTTCGACATGTCCGGCTTCGAGGTCGCCGCCCATCGCGTGGTCGGGCTGCTGAAGGACATCCGCGACGAGCACGGGGTCGAGCTGCCCGAGATCGACCTGGGCGGTGGGCTCGGGATCGCCTACACGAGCGACGACGACCCGCGTGAGCCGCATGAGATCGCCAAGGCGCTCACCGAGATCGTCACGCGCGAGTGCGAGGCCGCCAGGCTGCGCACCCCGCGCATCTCCGTGGAACCCGGGCGCGCCATCGTCGGGCCGACCGCCTTCACGCTCTACGAGGTCGGCACCGTCAAGCCGTTGGACGGTCTGCGGACGTATGTGTCCGTCGACGGCGGCATGTCCGACAACATCCGCACCGCCCTGTACGACGCCGAGTACAGCGTCGCCCTCGTGTCCCGGACCTCCGGTGCCGAGCCCATGCTCGCCCGCGTGGTCGGCAAGCACTGCGAGAGCGGGGACATCGTGGTCAAGGACGCGTTCCTGCCGGCCGACCTGGCGCCGGGGGATCTCATCGCCGTACCGGCCACCGGTGCGTACTGCCGGTCGATGGCCAGCAACTACAACCACGTGCTGCGGCCGCCCGTCGTCGCGGTGAAGGACGGCGAGGCCCGGGTGATCGTCCGGCGTGAGACGGAGGAGGACCTCCTGCGTCTCGACGTCGGCTAGTCCCGACAGGGGGTCCGGGAAGATCTCCGGTCTTCCCGGCCCGTACAAATGAAATACATGTCTCAGGATCCGGACGAAGGGTAGAAACTCCCGTCCGGTGAGTGAGACTGGTGCAACCGTAGACGGTATGAGGAAACGAGGTCGGATGATGCGTACGCGTCCGCTGAAGGTGGCGCTGCTGGGCTGTGGGGTTGTCGGCTCAGAGGTGGCGCGCATCATGACGACGCACGCCGACGACCTCACGGCCAGGATCGGTGCGCCCGTGGAGCTCGCGGGCGTGGCCGTACGGCGCCCCGGCAAGGTGCGCGAGGGCATCGACCCGGCCCTCGTCACCACCGACGCCACCGCCCTCGTCAAACGCGGGGACATCGATGTGGTGGTCGAGGTGATCGGCGGGATCGAGCCGGCCCGGACCCTCATCACCGCCGCCTTCGAGCACGGCGCCTCCGTCGTCTCCGCCAACAAGGCCCTGCTCGCCCAGGACGGGGCCGCGCTGCACGCCGCGGCGGTGGAGCACGACAAGGACCTCTACTACGAGGCCGCCGTGGCCGGCGCCATCCCGCTGATCCGCCCGCTGCGCGAGTCCCTCGCCGGTGACAAGATCAACCGGGTGATGGGGATCGTCAACGGCACGACCAACTTCATCCTGGACAAGATGGACTCCACGGGGGCCGGGTACCAGGAGGCGCTCGACGAGGCCACCGCCCTCGGATACGCGGAGGCCGACCCGACCGCCGACGTCGAGGGCTTCGACGCCGCCGCCAAGGCCGCCATCCTCGCCGGAATCGCCTTCCACACGCGCGTGCGCCTCGACGACGTCTACCGCGAGGGGATGACCGAGGTCACCGCCGCCGACTTCCGCTCGGCCAAGGAGATGGGCTGCACCATCAAGCTGCTCGCCATCTGTGAGCGGGCGGCGGACGGCGGCTCCGTCACCGCGCGCGTGCATCCCGCCATGATCCCGCTGAGCCACCCGCTCGCCTCCGTGCGCGGCGCGTACAACGCCGTGTTCGTGGAGTCCGACGCGGCCGGCCAGCTCATGTTCTACGGCCCCGGCGCCGGCGGTGCTCCGACCGCCTCCGCCGTGCTCGGCGACCTCGTCGCCGTCTGCCGCAACCGGCTCAACGGCGCAACGGGGCCCGGTGAGTCGGCGTACGCAGCCCTGCCCGTCTCGCCCATGGGCGAGGTCGTCACGCGCTACCACATCAGCCTCGACGTCGCGGACAAACCGGGTGTTCTCGCCCAGGTCGCGACCGTGTTCGCCGAGCACGGGGTGTCGATCGATACCGTGCGCCAGCAGGGCAAGGACGGCGAGGCCTCCCTCGTCGTCGTCACCCACCGCGCGTCCGACGCCTCCCTCACCGGGACCGTCGAGGCGCTGCGCAAGCTCGACACCGTGCGGGGTGTCGCCAGCATCATGCGGGTTGAAGGAGAGTAACCAGCAATGACCCACCAGTGGCGCGGAATCATCGAGGAGTACCGGGACCGGCTGCCGGTATCCGACACCACGCCGGTCGTGACGCTCCGCGAGGGCGGCACGCCCCTCGTGCCCGCGCAGGTGCTCTCCGAGCGCACGGGCTGTGAGGTCCACCTGAAGGTGGAGGGGGCCAACCCCACCGGTTCCTTCAAGGACCGCGGCATGACCATGGCCATCTCGAAGGCCAAGGAGGAGGGGGCCAAGGCCGTCATCTGTGCCTCCACCGGCAACACGTCGGCCTCCGCCGCCGCCTACGCCGTGCGGGCCGGCATGGTTTCGGCCGTTCTCGTCCCGCAGGGCAAGATCGCCCTCGGCAAGATGGGCCAGGCCCTCGTGCACGGCGCGAAGATCCTCCAGGTCGACGGCAACTTCGACGACTGCCTCACCCTCGCGCGCTCGCTGAGCGAGAACTACCCGGTGGCGCTGGTCAATTCGGTCAATCCGGTGCGTATCGAGGGCCAGAAGACGGCCTCCTTCGAGATCGTGGACATGCTCGGCGACGCGCCCGACATCCACGTCCTGCCGGTGGGCAACGCGGGCAACATCACCGCCTACTGGAAGGGCTACAAGGAGTACGCCGCCGACGGGATCGCCGCGAAGACCCCGCGCATGTGGGGCTTCCAGGCCTCCGGCAGTGCGCCGATCGTGCGCGGCGAGGTGGTCAAGGACCCGTCGACCATCGCCACCGCCATCCGCATCGGCAACCCCGCCTCCTGGCAGTACGCGCTGCAGGCGCGCGACGAGTCGGGCGGCGCCATCGACGAGGTGACGGACCGTGAAATCCTGCGCGCCTACCGCCTGTTGGCCGCGCAGGAGGGCGTCTTCGTGGAGCCCGCCTCCGCCGCCTCCGTGGCCGGTCTGCTGAAGGCCGCCGAGCAGGGCAGGGTCGACCCGGGCCAGACGATCGTGTGCACGGTCACCGGCAACGGTCTGAAGGACCCCGACTGGGCCGTCGCCGGCGCCCCGCAGCCGGTCACCGTCCCGGTCGACGCGTCCGCCGCGGCGGAGCGCCTGGGCCTCGCCTGAGCGTCACCCGAGGGACGCTCGAGCCTCGCCCGAGCGGCGCTTGAGCGTCCCGCACCGGTCCCGTGCCGGCCCCGCACCGGTCGCGTACCGGGGTTTTCCCCGGCAGGGGTGCACGGGGGGCTTATGACACGCATCGTGCGCCTCCTGTGCGCCCTATGTCGCCACAGAACCTTCCTTCGATAGGCTGTACCGAACCCGCCCGTCGCATATGCCTGGCACATGGCCGCGCATATGGGCGACGCCGCGCCGTCTGCGCGGCCACAGGGTCTTCACGTACGTATCGAATGTCTTCGACAGTCACGCAGCTCAAGGAGAGTCAACGAGCGATGGCCGGTCCAGCGTTCCGCGCCGCCGCCGTCCGGGTGCGCGTTCCCGCCACCAGCGCCAATCTCGGCCCGGGCTTCGACGCCCTCGGCCTCGCGCTGGGGCTCTACGACGACGTGGTCGTCCGGGTGGCCGACTCCGGGCTGCACATCGACATCGCGGGGGAGGGCAGCGAGACCCTTCCGCGTGACGAGTCTCACCTTCTCGTCCGCTCCCTGCGCACCGCCTTCGATCTGCTGGGCGGGCAGCCCCGCGGCCTGGAGATCGTCTGCGCCAACCGCATTCCGCACGGCCGTGGCCTCGGCTCCTCCTCCGCCGCCATCTGCGCCGGCATCGTCGCCGCCCGCGCGGTGACCATAGGCGGCGAGGCCCGTCTGGACGACGCGGCCCTGCTGGAGCTGGCCACCGAGATCGAGGGCCATCCGGACAACGTGGCCCCGTGTCTGCTCGGCGGATTCACGATCGCCTGGATGGAGTCGGGCGCCGCCCGGGCGATCAGGCTGGAGCCCAGCGATTCCATCGTTCCGGTGGTTTTCGTGCCCGGAAAGCCGGTCCTGACCGCGACCGCGCGCGGCCTGCTGCCGCGCACCGTGCCGCACGTCGACGCCGCCGCCAACGCGGGCCGTGCCGCCCTGCTGGTCGAGGCCCTCACCCGGCGCCCCGAGCTGCTGCTGGCCGCCACCGAGGACCGCCTCCACCAGGAGTACCGCGCCCCGGCCATGCCGGAGAGCGCCGCGCTGGTGGAGCGGCTGCGCGCCGACGGCATCCCGGCCGTCATCTCGGGCGCCGGCCCCACCGTCATGGCGCTGGCCCACCCCGAGAGCGCCGACAAGGTGGCCCACCTCGCGGGTGCGGGCTGGGCCGCGAACCGGCTGGACCTCGATGTCCAGGGAGCGAGCGTGCTGCCGCTTGCGCCCTGACACACGGTTGCCGGATTTGGAGAGGGGGAATGTTTGTTGGATCCGGTAGTGTTAACCTCAAGTCTGCACCCGACCCCACCATGGCGAGGTGCCTCGTGTCCCAGTCCGGGACAGACATTCTTCCGGGAGCCCCCCACGCCACTCCGTGTTCCGTACGCCGTACCTGGGCAGTACGTCGTATGCGGGCACTGAGCGGGCCGCCGGGCACGCTCCGGAACAGGTGCTACCACGCCACGTGACACTGGGTGCCACGACTCGCGGAAGCGCCATCACCGCACATTTCCTCCGCCGCTTTTGGCGGACCACCGCCCCGGCACGGTTCACGGAAGACAGGACCGTAGTCGGACAGCACAACCGGTCGCCGAGCCAGACAGGCCGACGTCCGCTCCAGGGAAGGACCCTTCGTGAGCGACACCACCGATCTGATGGGCGCACGTGTCGAGGAGACCGCTGCCGCGCCCGCCACGGACGCCTCCGCGCCTGCCACCGGTGCCGGCTCCCGGCGGCGCCGCGGTACCGGCCTCGAGGGCATGGTGCTGGCCGAGCTGCAGCAGGTCGCCTCGGGCCTCGGCATCAGGGGCACCGCGCGGATGCGCAAGAGCCAGCTGATCGAGGTCATCAAGGAGGCGCAGGCCGCCGGGGGCGCCGCCCCCAAGGCCGAGGCCGCCACCGAGACCAAGCCGAAGCGCCGCGCCACCTCCAAGGCCCGCACCGGCGAGTCCGCCGAGAACGGCGAGAGCGCGGCGAAGAAGGCGGAGGCCAAGACCGCGGCCCCCGCCGAGAAGGCCGTGGCCCAGCAGCAGATCGAGATCCCCGGCCAGCCGGCCTCCGACGACGCCCCGACCGAGCGCCGTCGCCGCCGCGCCACCGCCGAGGCCGGCGCCCCCGCCCCGAGCAGCGCCGAGACCGTCGCCGCCGAGGCCAAGGCGGAGCCCAAGGCCGAGACGCCCGCCCAGCAGCCGCAGGCGCAGGGCGAGGCCGGTGACGGCGAGGGCCGTGGCCGCCGTGACCGCCGTGAGCGCGGCCGGGACCGGGACCGGGACCGCCGCGGCAAGGGCGACGACCAGCAGGGCGGCCAGCAGCGTCAGCCGCAGGGCCAGCAGCAGGGCGGCCGCCAGGACCGCCAGCAGGACGACGACGACTTCGAGGGCGGCCGCCGGGGCCGTCGCGGCCGCTACCGCGACCGCCGGGGCCGCCGTGGCCGCGACGAGATCGCCGAGCCGCAGCTCGCCGAGGACGACGTCCTGATCCCCGTCGCGGGCATTCTGGACATCCTCGACAACTACGCCTTCATCCGGACCTCCGGCTACCTGCCGGGCCCGAACGACGTGTACGTCTCCCTCGCCCAGGTCCGCAAGAACGGCCTGCGCAAGGGTGACCACATCACCGGCGCGGTCCGCCAGCCCAAGGAAGGCGAGCGCCGCGAGAAGTTCAACGCGCTGGTCCGCCTCGACTCCGTCAACGGCATGGCGCCCGAACACGGCCGTGGCCGCCCGGAGTTCAACAAGCTGACCCCGCTCTACCCGCAGGACCGCCTCCGCCTGGAGACGGACCCGGGCGTGCTCACCACCCGCATCATCGACCTGGTCTCGCCGATCGGTAAGGGCCAGCGCGGCCTGATCGTGGCCCCGCCGAAGACCGGCAAGACCATGATCATGCAGGCGATCGCCAACGCGATCACGCACAACAACCCCGAGTGCCACCTGATGGTCGTCCTCGTCGACGAGCGTCCGGAAGAGGTCACCGACATGCAGCGGTCGGTCAAGGGCGAGGTCATCTCCTCGACCTTCGACCGCCCGGCCGAGGACCACACCACGGTCGCCGAACTGGCCATCGAGCGCGCCAAGCGCCTGGTGGAGCTGGGCCACGACGTGGTCGTGCTGCTCGACTCGATCACCCGTCTGGGCCGCGCCTACAACCTGGCCGCGCCGGCCTCCGGCCGCATCCTGTCCGGTGGTGTCGACTCCACCGCGCTGTACCCGCCGAAGCGGTTCTTCGGTGCGGCGCGCAACATCGAGGACGGCGGTTCGCTGACCATCCTGGCCACGGCGCTCGTGGACACCGGATCCCGCATGGACGAGGTGATCTTCGAGGAGTTCAAGGGCACGGGCAACATGGAGCTGAAGCTCGACCGCAAGCTCGCGGACAAGCGGATCTTCCCGGCCGTGGACGTGGACGCCTCCGGTACCCGTAAGGAAGAGATCCTGCTCGGGGCCGAGGAGCTGGGCATCGTCTGGAAGCTCCGCCGTGTGCTGCACGCGCTCGACCAGCAGCAGGCGATCGAGCTGCTGCTCGACAAGATGAAGCAGACCAAGTCGAACGTCGAGTTCCTGATGCAGATTCAGAAGACGACGCCGACGCCCGGCAACGGCGACTAGTCGGCAGAGACCGGGTAGAAGGAAGGCCGCCCCCCGTCAGCAAGTGACGGGGGGCGGCCGCCTTTTGGCACTGAAGGGTACGGGAGCGCATCACGCGCGCCTTCTTCCTCATCTCTCCCGCGCCGACCGTCAGGCCACCGACAAGGACTTGACGAAGGCCTCGAAGACCAAGGACATCATCGGTGGCACCACCACGAGCATCACCTCGGCCCCGTGGATGGCCCAGCTCTGGTCGAAGATCCTCACCGCCGCGCACTGCGTCAAGGGCTTCGACTGGCACGCGAACGGCGCCGTCCTCACCGGCACCGACCAGCTGCCCACCACCGGCACCACCGACCTGCACGGCGGCACGGTCAGCGGCGTGTGGCGCCAGTGGAACCACCCGTCGTACGACGCGACGACCATCGACGACGACATCGCCGTACTGGCCCTGCCCAGCCCGATCAGGGCCACCCCGATCCGCAGGACGACGTCGACCGACACGGCGTCCTACGCGGCCGGCACGAGCGCCAAGGTCTACGGCTGGGGCCGCACCAGCTCCACCAGCGACGTCATCGCGCAGACGCTGAGGACGGCGACCCTGCCGATCCAGTCCGACAGCACCTGCTCCGGCGCCTACGGCAGCGACTTCGTCGCGGGCCACATGGTCCGCGCGGGCAACCCCGCGACCGGCAGCGACTCCGGCACCACCGCCACCTGCAACGGTGACTCCGGCGGCCCGCTGATCGTGAACAACCGCATCGTCGGCATCGTCTCCTGGGGCAGCTTCTCGGGCTGCAACACGATCCTGCAGACGGACCTGGACCGGGACGGCTACCAGGACTTCGTGCTGCGCCGCAGCAGCGACGGGGCGGTCTTCTGGCTGCACTACGTCCCGGCCACCCAGAGCTGGAGCAAGAAGGAGATCGCCGGCAACTGGTCCACCCGGAAGTTCACCGTCGCCCCCGGCGACGTCACCGGTGACTACCTGCCCGACCTGCTCTCGGTCGACTCCTCCGGCATCCTGTGGGTCTACCCGGGCAGGGGCGACGGCACCTTCGCCGCCCGCGTCGAGGTCGGCTCCGGCTGGGGCCAGTACAACTCCCTGCGCGGCCACGGGGACTTCGACGGCGACGGCAAGGCCGACCTGATCGCCCACCGGAGCGGCACCGACGACGTGTACCTGTACCGGGGCACCGGCAAGGCGACCAGCGAGATCTTTGCCACAAGGATCTCGGTCGGCACCGGTTTCCAGGCGTACGACATCTGGGGCTGAAACCGCAGGTGAGCAAGGATCACCGCCCGTGACCCGACCACGCAGAGTGCCCATCGCCGCACGCGGTGGGCATTTTGCGTTGTGCAACCCTTGCCCGAGTTTCTCCGTCTGCCCTTACGGGGCGACGATGGAGCGGTACCGACCGCGCCTGACCCTGAAAGCAGGGGGTAACCGACCGACGAGACCTAGGAGCGATGTGTCCGCCGAGAGCACGCCGGAGCCCGCCATAACCGCGCCGGATGAGACCGGCCCCCGAAGCGGTGGCAAGGGCCGCCGCCGCAAGGCCCGCAGCAGGAGCCGTAAGGCCCTGCTGGTCACGGCCTGGACGGCAGCCGGTGTGGTCGTGCTGGGCGGGGCCGGCGCCGGATACCTCTACTTCAAGCTCAACGGCAACATCCGAAGCGTCGACATCGACCAGGCCCTCGGCAACGACCGGCCCTCGAAGGTCGACAACGGCTCCGAGAACATCCTGGTCCTCGGCTCGGACACCCGCTCCGGCTCCAACAAGCAGCTCGGCGGCGGCACCGACGACGGCAGCGCCCGTTCCGACACGGCGATGATCGTCCACGTCTACCAGGGCCACAGGAAGGCAAGCGTGGTCTCCGTCCCGCGGGACACCCTGATCGACCGCCCGGCCTGCACCGACACCAAGGGCACCACGCACCCGGCGGCGTCCGGCGTGATGTTCAACGAGGCCTACGGCACCGGTGGCGCGGCCTGCGCGGTGAAGACCGTCGAGTCCCTCACCGGCATCCGCATGGACCACTACCTTGAGGTCGACTTCGCGGGCTTCCAGAAGCTCATCGACGACCTCGGCGGCGTACCGGTCACCACGACGAAGAACATCGACGACCCGCAGAGCCACCTCACCCTGCAGGCCGGCACCCACACCCTGGACGGCCGCCAGGCCCTCGGCCTGGTCCGCACCCGGCACGGCGTGGGCGACGGCTCGGACCTGGGCCGCATCCAGCTCCAGCAGGCCTTCGTCAAGGCACTGATCAACCAGGTCGAGCAGGTCGGCGTCTTCAGCAACCCGAAGAAGCTCTACGACCTCGCCGACACCGCCACCAAGACGGTCACCACCGACTCCGACCTCGGCTCGGTCAACTCCCTGATCGACTTCGCGGACGGTCTCAAGGGCATCGGCGCCAAGAACATGACCATGATCACCATGCCGGTCCAGTACGACCCGTCCAACCCCAACCGCGTGCTCATGGAGAAGCAGAAGGCCCAGCTGGTGTGGGACGCGCTGAGGAACGACCGGCAGATCCCGAAGTCGGCCACGGCGGGCACGGCCACCGGTGAGGCCAAGGGCGTGGTGAGGTAGCCGACGCCCCACCCGCTCACCCGCCGGAATAGAACGAGCGCACCCCCGGTTTGGGTGGATGGCCCCAGTCCTGGCAGACTGGTACGTCGGCTCCGGTTCACGCTCCCGCACCCCGCGGCGGCGACCCGGCGCCCTCCCGAAACCTAGGAGACACCTTGAAGCGCGACATCCACCCCGCGTACGTCGAGACGCAGGTCAGCTGCACCTGTGGCGCGTCGTTCACCACCCGTAGCACCATCGAGTCCGGCACCATCCGGGCCGAGGTCTGCTCCGAGTGCCACCCGTTCTACACGGGCAAGCAGAAGATCCTCGACACCGGTGGCCGTGTGGCCCGCTTCGAGGCCCGCTTCGGCAAGGCTGCCGCCGGCTCCAAGAAGTAGCGAGCCCCATATCGCCGGTCCACGGTCACGCCCTCGCGGGGGTGTGCCCGGGACCGGCGTTTTTGGTCGCCCGCCCTTCCCTTCACCGCAGTACAGGAGCCCAAGATGTTCGAGGCCGTCGACGAACTCGTCGCCGAACACGCCGATCTGGAGAAGAAGCTCGCCGACCCGTCGGTCCACGCCGACCAGGCGAACGCGCGCAAGCTGAACAAGCGCTACGCCGAGCTGACCCCGATCGTCGCCACGTACCGCTCCTGGAAGCAGGCCGGCGACGACATGGAGACCGCGCGCGAGCTCGCCGCCGACGACCCCGACTTCGCCGCCGAGGTCAAGGAGCTGGACAAGCAGCGCGAGGAGCTCACCGAGCGCCTGCGCTTCCTGCTGATCCCGCGCGACCCGAGTGACGACAAGGACGTCATCCTGGAGATCAAGGCGGGCGCGGGCGGCGACGAGTCCGCGCTCTTCGCCGGCGACCTGCTGCGCATGTACCTGCGCTACGCCGAGCGCGTCGGCTGGAAGACCGAGATCATCGACGCCACCGAGTCCGAGCTGGGCGGCTACAAGGACGTCCAGGTCGCGGTGAAGTCCCGCGGTCAGCTCGAACCCGGCCAGGGCGTGTGGGCCCGGCTGAAGTACGAGGGCGGCGTGCACCGCGTGCAGCGCGTGCCGGCCACCGAGTCCCAGGGCCGTATCCACACCTCCGCCGCCGGTGTCCTCGTGACCCCCGAGGCCGAGGAGGTGGACGTGGAGATCAACCCGAACGACCTCCGCATCGACGTCTACCGGTCCTCCGGTCCGGGCGGCCAGTCCGTGAACACCACCGACTCCGCGGTGCGCATCACGCACCTCCCGACCGGGGTCGTCGCCTCCTGCCAGAACGAGAAGAGCCAGCTGCAGAACAAGGAGCAGGCGCTGCGTATCCTGCGCTCCAGGCTGCTCGCCATGGCGCAGGAGGAGGCCGAGCGGGAGGCCGCCGACGCCCGCCGCAGCCAGGTCCGCACGGTCGACCGCTCCGAGAAGATCCGCACCTACAACTTCCCGGAGAACCGCATCTCCGACCACCGCGTCGGCTTCAAGGCGTACAACCTGGACCAGGTCCTGGACGGCGACCTCGACGCGGTGATCCAGGCCTGCGTCGACGCCGACTCGGCGGCGAAGCTGGCAGCCGCGTAAGACACCCACGCACGAGCACGACACGGAGGACTTGCGTGAACCTGCTGCTCGCGGAGGTGGCCCAGGCCACCCAGCGGCTGGCCGACGCCGGCGTGCCCTCGCCGCGTACCGACGCGGAGGAGCTCGCCGCGTTCGTGCACGGCGTCAAGCGCGGCGAACTGCACTCCGTGAAGGACTCGGACTTCGACGCCCGGTACTGGGAGGTCATCGCCCGGCGCGAACAGCGCGAGCCGCTGCAGCACATCACCGGGCGCGCCTACTTCCGCTACCTGGAGCTGCAGGTGGGGCCGGGCGTCTTCGTGCCCCGGCCGGAGACCGAGTCCGTGGTCGGCTGGGCCATAGACGCGGTGCGCGCCATGGACGTGGTCGAGCCGTGCATCGTCGACCTGTGCACCGGCTCCGGCGCCATCGCGCTCGCCCTCGCCCAGGAGGTCCCGCGCTCGCGCGTGCACGCCGTGGAGCTGTCCGAGGACGCCCTGGTGTGGACGCGGAAGAACGTGGCCGGGTCCAGGGTCGACCTGCGGCAGGGCGACGCCCTGACGGCCTTCCCCGACCTCGACGGGCAGGTCGACCTCGTGATCTCCAACCCGCCGTACATCCCGCTCACGGAGTGGGAGTACGTGGCTCCCGAGGCCCGTGACTACGACCCCGAGCTGGCGCTGTTCTCCGGTGAGGACGGCCTCGACCTGATCCGGGGCATCGAACGCACCGCACACCGTCTCCTGCGCCCCGGCGGGGTCGTCGTGATCGAGCACGCCGACACCCAGGGCGGCCAGGTGCCGTGGATCTTCACCGAGGAGCGGGGCTGGGCCGACGCGGCCGACCACCCCGACCTCAACAACCGCCCCCGGTTCGCCACCGCCCGCAAGGCGCTGCCGTGAGCACCACCCCCATGACTTCGATTTCGCAGTACGTGTACGAGGAGGCCCGCTAAATGGCACGGCGATACGACACCAACGACGCGACCGACCGCGCGACGGGTCTGCGCGAGGCCGCGTCCGCCGTCCGCCGGGGCGAGCTGGTGGTGCTGCCGACCGACACGGTGTACGGCATCGGCGCCGACGCGTTCTCCTCCGAGGCCGTCGCCGACCTGCTCGCCGCCAAGGGCCGGGGCCGCAACATGCCCACCCCTGTCCTCATCGGTTCCCCGAACACGCTGCACGGCCTCGTCACGGACTTCTCCGAGCTCGCCTGGGAGCTGGTCGACGCGTTCTGGCCGGGCGCCCTGACCCTCGTCGCCAAGCACCAGCCGTCCCTGCAGTGGGACCTCGGCGACACCCGCGGCACGGTGGCCGTCCGCATGCCGTTGCACCCGGTCGCGATCGAGCTGCTCACCGAGGTCGGTCCCATGGCCGTCTCCTCCGCCAACCTCACCGGCCACCCGGCGCCGGAGAACTGCGACGCCGCGCAGGAGATGCTCGGCGACTCCGTCTCCGTCTACCTCGACGGCGGTCCCACCCCGGCCAATGTGCCGTCGTCCATCGTGGACGTCTCCGGCCCGGTGCCGGTGCTGCTGCGCGAGGGCGCGATCTCCCCGGAGGAGCTGCGCAAGGTCGTACCCGACCTCGAGGTGGCGAATTGACGGCCCCTGAAGCGGGGCGTGGCATAGGCGTCGGGGAGCGTGTCGCGGAGGAGACGACGACGTTCGGCTTCCCCCACGACACCTTCCGCATCCTCCACGTCAGCACCGGCAACGTGTGCCGCTCGCCCATCACCGAGCGGCTGACCCGCCATTTCGTGGCGGAGCGGCTCGGCGTGCTCGGCGGCGGTCTGATCGTGGAGAGTGCCGGCACCTGGGGCCACGAGGGCGCGCCGATGGAGGCCAACGCGGAGACCGTGCTGGCCGAGTTCGGCGCGGACGCCTCCGGCTTCTTCGGCCGGGAGCTGCTGGACGAGCACGTGATCAGGGCCGACCTCGTGCTCACCGCCACCCGCGACCACCGCGCCCAGGTCATCTCCATGGGCCATTCGGCGGGCCTGCGCACCTTCACCCTGAAGGAGTTCACCCGGCTCGTCCGGGCGATAGATCCGGCCACCCTGCCGCCCCTGGACGACGGCGTGGTCATGCGCGCCCGCGCCCTGGTGCGTGCGGCGGCGGCGCTGCGCGGGTGGCTGCTCGCGCCCACGGCGGAGGCGGACGAGGTCCACGACCCGTACGGGGCGCCCCTGCCGTTCTTCCGGTCGGTCGGGGACGAGATACACCAGGCGCTGGATCCGGTGGTGACGGCGCTGACGGGGGTTCCCGCGCGGACCTGAGCACCCCCAAGGGGCCGCAATACCGGGCATCCAGGGCATCTCGGGCCTACATTGGACCTACGTCACCGTCGACCGTCCGGGAGCCCGCCATGTCGGTCACCCCTACCCTCGAGACCGATGTCCTGCGGCGGCAGGACCCGGCGATGGCCGAGATCCTGCTCGCGGAACTGGCGCGGCAGTCCACGACCCTGCAGCTGATCGCCGCCGAGAACTTCTGCTCGCCGGCCGTGCTCGCCGCCCTCGGCTCGCCGCTCGCCAACAAGTACGCCGAGGGCTATCCGGGCGCCCGGCACCACGGCGGCTGCGAGATCGTCGACCTCGCCGAACGCGCCGCCATCGACCGGGCCAGGGAACTGTTCGGCGCCGAACACGCCAACGTCCAGTCCCACTCCGGCTCTTCGGCCGTGCTGGCCGCCTACGCCGCCCTGCTCCGCCCCGGCGACACGGTCCTCGCCCTCGGCCTGCACTACGGCGGCCATCTCACCCATGGCTCGCCCGCGAACTTCTCCGGCCGCTGGTTCGACTTCGTCGGGTACGGCGTGGACGCGGAGACCGGGCTCATCGACCACGACCAGGTGCGCCACCTGGCCCTGGGCCACCGGCCCAAGGCGATCGTGTGCGGCTCGATCGCCTACCCGCGCCACATCGACTACGCCTTCTTCCGCGAGGTCGCGGACGAGGTCGGGGCCTATCTGATCGCCGACGCCGCGCACCCGATCGGGCTGGTCGCCGGCGGCGCGGCGCCGAACCCGGTGCCGTACGCCGACATCGTGTGCGCGACCACCCACAAGGTGCTGCGCGGTCCGCGCGGCGGGATGATCCTGTGCGGGAGCGAACTGGCCGAGCGCGTGGACCGGGCGGTGTTCCCCTTCACTCAGGGCGGCGCGCAGATGCACACGATCGCCGCGAAGGCCGTCGCGTTCGGCGAGGCGGCAACACCGGCCTTTGCCGTGTACGCCCATCAGGTGGTCGCCAACGCACGGGTTCTCGCCGGTCACCTGGCCGCCGAGGGCCTCACCGTCACCACCGGCGGCACGGACACCCATCTGATCAGCGCCGACCCGGCCCCGCTCGGCGTGGACGGCCGCACCGCACGCGGTCGGCTCGCCGCCGCCGGGATCGTCCTGGACTGCTGCGCCCTGCCGCACGGCGACGGCCGGGGCCTGCGCCTGGGCACGGCCGCGGTGACCACGCAGGGCATGGGGGAGCCGGAGATGGTGCGCATCGCCGCGCTGATGGCGGCCGTGCTGCGGGGCGAGAGCGAGCCGGCCGCGGCACGGGAGGAGGTGCGGGTTCTCACAGGTGCTTTTCCGCCGTATCCGGACTGAACGGGGGTAGGCGATGTCCCGTACGCCCCGATGTGCGCGGTGGTCCACAGCCGGGCGTGCAACCATCGTGGCTACCCGGAAGTCCCCATCCATATACGTCCATCGCTAGGGTATGGGGCTGTGATGGCCAGCGAGACCCGTGGGGAAGCCTGTGCGTGAATACCTGCTGACGCTCTGCATCACGGCCGCGGTGACGTACCTGCTGACAGGGCCGGTACGGAAGTTCGCGATCGTGGCCGGGGCGATGCCGGAGATCCGGGCGCGTGACGTGCACCGGGAACCCACTCCGCGCCTCGGCGGTATCGCCATGTTCTTCGGCCTGTGCGCGGGGCTGCTGGTCGCGGACCACCTGACCAACCTCAACGAGGTCTTCGCGAAGTCGAACGAGCCGCGGGCCCTGCTCTCCGGCGCGGCCCTGATCTGGCTGATCGGCGTCCTGGACGACAAGTTCGAGATCGACGCGCTGATCAAGCTGGGCGGGCAGATGATCGCCGCGGGCGTGATGGTCGTGCAGGGTCTGACGATCCTGTGGCTGCCCATCCCCGGCGTCGGCAACGTGGCGCTGACCCAGTGGCAGGGCACGCTGCTGACCGTGGCGCTCGTGGTCATCACGATCAACGCGGTGAACTTCGTGGACGGCCTGGACGGTCTCGCGGCCGGCATGGTCTGCATCGCGGCCGGCGCGTTCTTCCTGTACGCCTACCGGATCTGGTACTCGTACGGCATCGAGGCCGCCGCCCCCGGCACCCTGTTCGCGGCGATCCTGATGGGCATGTGCCTGGGCTTCCTGCCGCACAACATGCATCCCGCGCGGATCTTCATGGGTGACTCCGGCTCGATGCTGATCGGCCTGGTACTGGCCGCCGGCGCGATCTCGATCACCGGCCAGCTCGACCCGGACGCGCTGAACCTGTACGTGGGTTCCGAGAAGGCCGCGGTGCACGCGACGGTCCCGGTCTACATCCCGCTGCTGCTGCCGCTGACGATCATCGCGGTGCCGACGGCGGACCTGGTGCTCGCGATCGTCCGGCGCACCTGGCGCGGTCAGTCGCCGTTCGCCGCGGACCGCGGGCACCTGCACCACCGGCTGCTGGAGATCGGCCACTCGCACAGCCGGGCGGTGCTGATCATGTACTTCTGGTCGGCGCTGATCGCCTTCGGCGCGCTGGCCTACTCGGTCAACTCGGCCTCGATGTGGATCGTGCTCGGCGTGGTGTTCCTCAGCGCGGTCGGTCTGGTCCTGCTGCTGCTTCCGCGCTTCACGCCGCGGGTGCCGGTGTGGGCGCACTGGTTCGTGCCGCCGCGCTACCGGCTGCGCCGCCGTACGGCCCGGGCCGCTGTGGCCAGGGAGGCCGTGGAGGCCGTGGAGGCGGAGGAGACGCAGGAGACGACGGAACGGGCCCCCGTCACCGCGGGAGTCTCGGGCGTCAACGGAGCGACCGCGATCGGCGCTCGTTCGCGTTTTCTTGACCGGCGCTGACCCGCTCAAGGTAAGAATCAGACGAGAGCATTGCCAACTCGTGGTGCACCAAAGCCCTCCAATACCAGACAAATGGGCCCGGTTTTTGCACAGACGCGCACTGTCACTCTCATGTGTGACAGCAAGCACACCGACCAGGTAAAGACCTCATCAAATAGTTTGTGATACGGTTCACGAGAACCCGGGATAGAACCGAAGGACCGTAGTGCGACGGTCCATTGGTGTGAGGTCTCGATCACTCAGCCCGGGACTACGCTCGTCCATGACGACACCCTGCCCCCTGTGAAAGCGGAGTTGCCGCCATGCCGTCCAAAGACGCCCGGAACCTACTGCAGATCGCTGTGCCCGCAGCGGCTGCAGGCGCGATCGCCGTCGCCGTGAGCGCCGCGGTCGCGGGGGGCAAGGGCGCGCTCGGCGCGGCTGTCGGCACGGTGCTGGCCATCCTGTTCATGGGAATCGGTCTGTACGTGCTGCAGTGGACGGCAAAAACGCTCCCGCAGCTCTTCCAGGCCATGGGCCTCATGCTCTACATGGCCCAGCTGCTGCTCCTCTTCATCTTCGTCGCCGTCTTCAAAGGCACCTCCCTCTTCAACGGCAAGGCGTTCGCCGTGGGGATCGTGGTCACGACCGTCGCGTGGATGGCCGCACAGGCCCGCGCGCACCTGAAGGCCAAGATCTTCTACATCGATCCCGACTCCGCGAAGAGCGACAAGCCCGAGAAGACAGGGCCGTCATCGTGAGGGGTAGGGGCGGGATAAAGGCTTGTGAGATCTCCTGCTATCGTCCGGTGCCAACTGCGGCATCGCGGGCGCGGGCATCTGAGCTGACGCCTGCTCGATCGCGAGGCTCGATGCCCCCCAGCCGCCCCCACATCCGTAACACCAGTCCGGTGCCGATCCGCGGCCGCGCGCCGCGCCGACACAACGAGGTTGCCGTACCCATGCGTCACGCCGAAGGAGCCCGCGGTGAGTGCTGACCAGACCCAGCTCGCCTTTGACTGGAGTTGCCGGATCATGTCCGACAACGGGTGCGGCTTCCCGGCTCCGGGCCTGCACTCCTTCCTGTTCAAGCCGATCGTCACGGTCGGGGGCTTCGACTTCAACAAGGTGATGTTGCTCGCGCTCATCACCACCGCGCTCGTGGTCTCCTTCTTCTGGGCCGCGTTCGGCAGGGCGAAGGTCGTCCCGGGCAAGCTGCAGATGATCGGCGAGGCCGGCTACGACTTCGTGCGCCGCGGCATCGTGTACGAGACCCTCGGCAAGCGCGAGGGCGAGAAGTGGGTACCGCTCATGGTCTCCATCTTCTTCTTCGTGTGGATCATGAACGTCTGGTCCGTGGTCCCGCTGGCGCAGTTCCCGGTGGGCTCGATCATCGCCTACCCGATCGTGCTGGCCGTCCTCGTCTGGGTCCTGTGGGTCGGACTGACCTTCAAGCGGCACGGCTTCGTCGGCTTCTTCAAGAACATCACGGGCTACGACAAGTCGCTCGGACCGGTGCTCCCGCTCGTCATGGTCATCGAGTTCTTCTCGAACCTGCTGGTCCGCCCGTTCACGCACGCGGTGCGACTCTTCGCCAACATGTTCGCCGGTCACCTGATGCTGGTGATGTTCACCGTCGCCTCCTGGTACCTGCTGAACAGCTGGATGATCCCGGCCGCCGGCGTCTCCTTCGTGATGACGATGGCCATGATCTGCTTCGAGCTTTTCGTGCAGGCCGTCCAGGCGTACGTCTTCGTACTGCTGGCCTGCTCCTACATTCAGGGCGCTCTCGCCGAGCACCACTGAGCCCCACCACACCCCCGGTCGTCCGGTGGCCAACCCCCACCGGTCCGTAAAGAGAAGGAAGATTCAGCATGGCTGCCACTGAGACCCTCGCCGCTGTCTCCGGTTCCATCGGTTCTGTCGGTTACGGCCTCTCCGCCATCGGCCCCGGCATCGGCGTCGGCATCATCTTCGGTAACGGCACCCAGGCCCTCGCCCGCCAGCCCGAGGCCGCGGGTCTGATCCGCGCCAACCAGATCCTCGGCTTCGCCTTCTGTGAGGCGCTGGCCCTCATCGGCATCGTCATGCCGTTCGTGTTCGGTACGAAGTAAGACTTCCCCACCGACACGTTTCGACGAAAGGCACTGATGTGATCGCCAACCTGGTACAGCTGGCGGCCCCGGAGAAGGGCGGCAACCCGCTCCTTCCCGAGGGTCCGGAGCTGCTCGTGGGCACCATCGCCTTCGCCATCGTGTTCTTCTTCTTCTGGAAGAAGCTGCTTCCGAACATCAACAAGGTTCTGGAGGAGCGTCGCGCGGCGATCGAAGGCGGCATCGAAGAGGCCGACGCCATGAAGGTCGAGGCCCAGAGCGTCCTGGAGCAGTACAAGGCCCAGCTCGCCGAGGCCCGGCACGAGGCCGCGCGCCTGCGCCAGGAGGCGCAGGAGCAGGGTGCCACCCTCATCGCCGAGATGCGGGCCGAGGGCCAGCGGCAGCGCGAGGAGATCGTCGCCGCCGGTCACGCCCAGATCGAGGCCGACCGCAAGGCCGCCGCGCAGACGCTGCGTCAGGACGTCGGCAAGCTCGCCACCGAACTGGCCGGCAAGCTCGTCGGCGAGTCCCTCGAGGACCACGCCCGCCAGAGCCGTGTGATCGACCGCTTCCTCGACGAGCTCGAGGAGAAGGCCGAGGCCACGCGATGAACGGAGCGAGCCGCGAGGCCCTGGCAGCCGCACGTGAGCGTCTCGACGCGCTGACGGACTCCACGTCCGTGGACGCCGTGTCGCTCGCCGACGAGCTGGCGGCCGTCACCGCGCTGCTCGACCGCGAGGCCGGACTGCGCCGGGTCCTCACCGACCCGGCGAAGCCCGCAGAGGCCAAGGCGGACCTGGTCCAGCGTCTGATCGGCGCCCAGGTCAGCGGGCCCGCCGCCGACCTGGTGGCCGGGACGGTGCGCTCCCGCTGGTCGCAGTCGCGCGACCTGGTGGACGCGCTGGAGGAGCTGGCGGACATCGCCGACCTCACGGCCGCGGAGAAGCGGGGCACCCTGGACGAGGTGGAGGACGAGCTGTTCCGGTTCGGCCGGATCGTCTCCTCCAGCACCGAGCTGCGCGCCGCGCTGACCGACCGCTCCGCCGGTACGGCGGCCAAGACCGAGCTGCTGAACCGGCTGCTCGGCGGGCGGGCCAAGCCGGCCACGGAGCGTCTGGTGACGCGCCTTGTGACCGCGCCGCGTGGACGTAGCCTGGAAGCGGGACTGGAGTCCCTGTCCAAGCTGGCTGCCGAGCGCCGGGACCGCATGGTCGCCGTCGTCACCTCGGCGGTGCCGCTGAGCGACGGCCAGAAGCAGCGCCTCGGCGCCGCCCTCGCCAAGCTCTACGGCCGCCGGATGCACCTCAACCTGGACGTGGACCCCGAGGTGATCGGCGGTATCCGGGTGCAGGTCGGTGACGAGGTCATCAACGGCTCCCTCGCGGACCGGCTGGACGACGCCGCCCGCCGCATGGCGAGCTAGCAGCAACTCGATATTCGAGACGCTCGACATTCGGGACAACTCGACATCTCGAGAAAAGCAGTACGTACTTACGGCCCTGGTTGGGCCGTGCAGAGGATTCCTGGGGGTCGCCCCCAGACCCCCCAAGTGAAACTTCGGGCCCAACAAGGAGAGCAGGGAACCCAGATGGCGGAGCTCACGATCCGGCCGGAGGAGATCCGGGACGCGCTGGAGAACTTCGTCCAGTCGTACAAGCCGGACGCGGCCTCGCGCGAGGAGGTCGGTACGGTCACCCTTGCCGGCGACGGCATCGCGAAGGTCGAGGGTCTTCCCTCGGCCATGGCCAACGAACTGCTGAAGTTCGAGGACGGCACCCTCGGCCTCGCCCTCAACCTCGAGGAGCGCGAGATCGGTGCCATCGTCCTCGGTGAGTTCAGCGGCATCGAGGAGGGTCAGCCGGTCACGCGCACCGGCGAGGTCCTCTCCGTCGCGGTCGGCGAGGGCTACCTCGGCCGTGTCGTCGACCCGCTCGGCAACCCGATCGACGGCCTCGGCGAGATCGAGACGTCCGGCCGCCGTGCGCTGGAGCTGCAGGCCCCCACGGTCATGCAGCGCAAGTCGGTGCACGAGCCGATGGAGACCGGCTACAAGGCCGTCGACGCGATGACCCCGATCGGCCGCGGTCAGCGTCAGCTGATCATCGGTGACCGCCAGACCGGCAAGACCGCCCTGGCCGTCGACACGATCATCAACCAGCGCGACAACTGGCGCTCGGGCGACCCCAAGAAGCAGGTCCGCTGCATCTACGTCGCCATCGGCCAGAAGGGCTCCACCATCGCCGGCGTGCGCCGCGCGCTGGAGGAGAACGGCGCCCTGGAGTACACGACCATCGTCGCCGCCCCGGCGTCCGACCCGGCCGGCTTCAAGTACCTGGCGCCGTACACCGGTTCGGCCATCGGTCAGCAGTGGATGTACGAGGGCAAGCACGTCCTGATCATCTTCGACGACCTCTCGAAGCAGGCCGACGCCTACCGCGCCGTGTCCCTGCTGCTGCGCCGCCCGCCGGGCCGTGAGGCCTACCCGGGTGACGTCTTCTACCTGCACTCCCGGCTGCTGGAGCGCTGCGCCAAGCTCTCCGACGACATGGGTGCCGGTTCGATGACCGGTCTGCCGATCGTCGAGACCAAGGCCAACGACGTCTCGGCGTTCATCCCGACCAACGTCATCTCCATCACCGACGGCCAGTGCTTCCTGGAGTCGGACCTGTTCAACGCCGGTCAGCGCCCCGCGCTGAACGTCGGTATCTCCGTCTCCCGAGTCGGTGGTTCCGCCCAGCACAAGGCGATGAAGCAGGTTTCCGGCCGTCTGCGCGTCGACCTCGCCCAGTTCCGTGAGCTGGAGGCGTTCGCCGCCTTCGGTTCCGACCTGGACGCCGCGTCGAAGTCCCAGCTGGAGCGCGGCCAGCGCATGGTCGAGCTGCTGAAGCAGGACCAGTACCAGCCGATGTCCACCGAGGACCAGGTCGTCTCCGTGTGGGCCGGCACCACCGGCAAGATGGACGACGTCCCGGTCGCCGACATCCGCCGCTTCGAGCGGGAGCTGCTGGACTACCTGCACCGCAAGGAGCAGGGCCTCATGACCTCCATCCGTGAGGGCGGCAAGATGTCCGACGACACGCTCACGGCCGTCGCCGACGCGATCGCGGACTTCAAGAAGCAGTTCGAGACGAGCGACGGCAAGCTGCTCGGCGAGGACGTTCCTGCCGCTGCCGCCAAGTGACGTAAGGAAGGGACCTGACTCATGGGAGCCCAGCTCCGGGTCTACAAGCGTCGCATCCGATCCGTCAGCGCGACCAAGAAGATCACCAAGGCGATGGAGATGATCGCCGCCTCGCGTGTCGTGAAGGCACAGCGCAAGGTGGCGGCCTCCACGCCGTACGCGAACGAGCTCACGCGTGCGGTCACGGCGGTCGGCACCGGCTCGAACACCAAGCACCCGCTCACCACGGAGACGGAGAACCCGACCCGTGCCGCGGTCCTGCTCCTCACGAGCGACCGGGGCCTCGCCGGCGCCTTCAACTCCAACGCCATCAAGACGGCGGAGCAGCTGACCGAGCGCCTGGAGCGCGAGGGCAAGCAGGTCGACACGTACATCGTCGGCCGGCGCGGTGTCGCCCACTACAACTTCCGTGAGCGCAAGGTCACGGAGTCGTGGACGGGCTTCACGGACGAGCCGTCGTACGCGGACGCCAAGAAGGTCGCGGCGCCCCTGATCGAGGCCATCGAGAAGGAGACGGCCGAGGGCGGCGTGGACGAACTCCACATCGTCTTCACCGAGTTCGTCTCGATGATGACGCAGACGGCGCTGGACGCCCGGCTCCTTCCGCTGCGCCTCGAAGAGGTCGCCGAGGAGGCCCACCCCAAGGGTGAGATCCTCCCGCTGTACGACTTCGAGCCCTCGGCGGAGGACGTCCTCGACGCCCTGCTGCCGCGCTACGTGGAGAGCCGTATCTACAACGCGCTGCTCCAGTCGGCCGCTTCGAAGCACGCCGCCACGCGGCGCGCGATGAAGTCGGCCACCGACAACGCGGGCGAGCTGATCAACACGCTCTCCCGTCTTGCCAACGCGGCCCGCCAGGCCGAAATCACCCAGGAAATCAGCGAGATCGTCGGTGGCGCGAGCGCCCTGGCCGACGCGACCGCGGGGAGTGACCGATAAATGACCACCACTGTTGAGACCGCGACGGCTACGGGCCGCGTCGCCCGGGTCATCGGCCCGGTCGTCGACGTGGAGTTCCCCGTCGACGCGATGCCGGACATCTACCAGGCCCTGCACGTCGAGGTGGCCGACCCGGCCAACGCCGGCGAGAAGAAGACGCTGACCCTCGAGGTCGCCCAGCACCTGGGCGACGGCCTGGTCCGCACCATCTCCATGCAGCCGACCGACGGTCTGGTCCGCCAGGCCCCGGTCACCGACACCGGCGCGCCGATCTCCGTGCCGGTCGGCGACTTCACCAAGGGCAAGGTGTTCAACACCCTCGGTGAGGTGCTGAACGTCGACGAGTCCTACGACGGCGAGCGCTGGCCGATCCACCGCAAGGCCCCGAACTTCGACGAGCTCGAGTCCAAGACCGAGATGTTCGAGACGGGCGTCAAGGTCATCGACCTGCTCACCCCGTACGTCAAGGGCGGCAAGATCGGCCTGTTCGGCGGCGCCGGCGTCGGCAAGACGGTGCTCATCCAGGAGATGATCTACCGTGTCGCCAACAACCACGACGGTGTCTCCGTGTTCGCCGGTGTCGGTGAGCGCACCCGTGAGGGCAACGACCTCATCGAGGAGATGACCGACTCGGGCGTCATCGACAAGACCGCGCTGGTCTTCGGGCAGATGGACGAGCCCCCGGGCACCCGTCTGCGCGTCGCGCTGGCCGGCCTCACCATGGCCGAGTACTTCCGTGACGTCCAGAAGCAGGACGTGCTGTTCTTCATCGACAACATCTTCCGCTTCACGCAGGCCGGTTCCGAGGTCTCCACGCTGCTCGGCCGTATGCCGTCCGCGGTGGGCTACCAGCCGAACCTGGCCGACGAGATGGGCCTCCTGCAGGAGCGCATCACCTCGACCCGCGGTCACTCGATCACCTCGATGCAGGCGATCTACGTCCCCGCCGACGACCTGACCGACCCGGCCCCGGCGACCACCTTCGCCCACCTCGACGCGACGACGGTTCTCTCCCGTCCGATCTCCGAGAAGGGCATCTACCCGGCCGTGGACCCGCTGGACTCCACGTCCCGGATCCTGGACCCGCGCTACATCTCGCAGGACCACTACAACGCGGCCATGCGCGTGAAGAACATCCTGCAGAAGTACAAGGACCTCCAGGACATCATCGCGATCCTCGGTATCGACGAGCTCGGCGAGGAGGACAAGCTCGTCGTCCACCGTGCCCGTCGCGTGGAGCGCTTCCTGTCCCAGAACACCCACGTCGCCAAGCAGTTCACCGGCGTGGACGGTTCGGACGTCCCGCTCGACGAGTCGATCGCCGCGTTCAACGCGATCTGCGACGGCGAGTACGACCACTTCCCCGAGCAGGCGTTCTTCATGTGCGGTGGCCTCGAGGACCTCAAGGCCAACGCCAAGGAGCTGGGCGTCTCCTGAACTCCTTGAGTTCATGGGAGAGGGGCGCGGGCGCACTCTTCGGGGTGCGTCCAGCCCCTCTCTCCACGCCCACTAGAATTGACCCCAACACCCGGCAGAACCGCCGGGTGGTGACCCGAGGAGCCACCCTTGGCTGCTGAGCTGCACGTCGAGCTGGTCGCCGCCGACCGCCAGGTCTGGTCCGGCGAGGCCACCCTGGTCGTCGCGCGCACCACGTCCGGCGACATCGGCGTCATGCCCGGTCACCAGCCGCTGCTCGGTGTGCTGGAGTCGGGCCCGGTGACCATCCGTACGAGTGAAGGCGGGACGGTCGTCGCCGCGGTGCACGGCGGTTTCATCTCGTTCGCGGACAACAAGCTGTCCCTGCTGGCCGAGATCGCCGAGCTGTCGGACGAGATCGATGTCCAGCGCACGGAGCGGGAGCTGGAGCGCGCGAAGGCGGAGGGCGACGCCGCGGCCGAGCGCCGCGCGGACGTCCGCCTGCGTGCGGCGGCGGCGCGCTGATCCAGCCGCGCGGTACGTTGACATCACTCAGCCGCGGCCGGCCCGGAGCAATCCGGTGCCGGTCGCGGCTGAGGCAGATGTGGGTGTTTTTTCCGTTTCATTACTCAGTAACAGAAGCAGTTCCTAGGAGACGAGGAGGTCGGTGCCGATGGTCCTCGCTCTGACTGTGTGCGGGATCGTGGTCGCGCTCGTGGTGGTGGGACTGTTCCTGTTCGGGTTGCGCCGCAGGCTCATCCAGCGCTCCGGCGGGACCTTCGACTGTTCCCTGCGCTGGGACGTGGCCGAGAAACCGGACGCGGGCGGCAAGGGCTGGTCCTACGGCGTCGCCCGCTACAACGGCGACCGCATCGAGTGGTACCGCGTCTTCTCCTACGCCTTCCGGCCGCGCCGCACCCTGGAGCGGGCCGCCATCGAGGTGGCCGGCCGCCGGCTGCCCGAGGGCGAGGAGGAACTGGCGCTGCTCTCCGACGCGGTGGTCCTCGCCTGTACCCATCGGGGCACGCGCCTCGAACTCGCCATGAGCGAAGACGCGCTGACCGGATTCCTAGCGTGGCTGGAGGCAGCCCCGCCCGGTCAGCGCGTCAACGTCGCTTAGAGCTCTTTTTCCGGGTCCTGCGGTTCTACAGGTTGCTGCTGATGGCGTTCACGAGTTCACCGTCGCTGGTGTCGCCGCTGAACTCCCAGAAGAACGCGCCGCCGAGCCCCTGGGACTTGGCCCAGCTCATTTTCCCGGCGATGGTCGACGGGGTGTCGTACGACCACCAGTTGCTGCCGCAGTGGGCGTACGCGGTACCGGCGACTGTGCCGGTGACCGGGCAGGACGTCTTGAGCACCTTGTAGTCCTCGATGCCCTGCTCGTAGGTGCCGGCCGCGGGTCCCGTGGCCGTGCCGCCCGGGGCGTCCTGGGTGACGCCGGTCCAGCCCCGGCCGTAGAGGCCGATGCCGATGAGCAGCTTGGAGGCGGGGACGCCGACGGACTTGTACTTGGCGATCGCGTCGGCCGTGTCGAACCCGGCCTTCGGGATGCCGTTGTACGAGGTGAGCGGGGAGTGCGGGGCGGTCGGGCCCTGTGCGTCCCAGGCGCCGAAGAAGTCGTACGACATCACGTTGTACCAGTCGACGTAGCTCGCGGCGCCGGCGTAGTCGGCGGCCTCGATCTTGCCGCCGGAGGAGCCGTCGGCGGTGACCGCGGCCGTGACCAGTTTGCTGGAACCGAACTTGGCGCGCAGCGCGGCCAGCACGTTCTTGAAGGCCGCGGCCCCGCTGGTGTCACAGGACAGGCCGCAGGCGTTCGGGTACTCCCAGTCGATGTCGATGCCGTCGAAGACGTCGGCCCAGCGCGGATCCTCGACCAGGTTGTAGCAGGACTGGGCGAAGGCGGCCGGGTTGGCGGCGGCCTGGGCGAAGCCGCCGGACCAGGTCCAGCCGCCGAAGGACCACAGCACCTTGAGGTTCGGGTACTTGGCCTTCAGCTCGCGCAGCTGGTTGAAGTTGCCGGCCAGCGGCTGGTCCCAGGTGTCCGCCGCGCCGCTGACCGACTGGTCGGCGGTGAACGTCTTCTGGTAGTCGGCGTAGGCGTCACCGATCGCGCACTGGCCGTTCGTCACGTTGCCGAAGGCGTAGTTGATGTGCGTGATCTTCGCCGCGGAGCCGGACGTCACCAGGTTCTTGACGTTGTAGTTGCGGCCGTAGATGCCCCACTCGGTGAAGTAGCCGAGCTTGACCTTGTCGCCGCTGGGCGGGGGAGTGGTGGTGCCGCCGGTGGTGTGCACCTTGACCGCGCCGCTGACCGGGCCGGTCTGGTCGGCGGTGTCGCGGGCCTGCACGGTGTAGGAGTAGTCGGTGCCGGCACTCAGGCCGCTGTCCGTGTAGGAGGTCGTCGTCACCGTGCCGACGACCTTGCCGTCGCGCAGGACGTCGTAGTTCTTCACGCCCTTGTCGTCGGTGGCCGCGCCCCAGGAGAGCTTGACCGAGGTGTCGGTGATGTTCGAGGCGGTCGGGGTGCCGGGCGCGGAGGGCGGCGCGTCACCGGGGACGGTCGTACCGTCGCAACTGTCGCCGTTGAGCTTGCAGTTGCTCGGCGATCCCGGTCCCGAGCCGTTGAAGCCGAAGGAGACGGAGGCGCCGGGGGCGATGGTTCCGTCGTAGGACTTGTTCTTCGCGGTCCAGTGGGTGCCGGAGCTGGTGACGTCCGCGTCCCAGGCGGAGGTGACGGACGTACCGGAGGGGAAGTCCCACTCGACGGTCCAGGAACTGATGCTGCTGGTACCGGTGTTCTTGATGGTCCACTGACCGCCGAAGCCGGTTCCCCAGTCGCTGGTCTTGCTGAAGCTCGCCGTGGCGTTGCTCGCGGCCTGGGCGGGGTTCGCGAGACCGACGAGGCCGGCCAGGGGGAGCAACAGGGTCGCGAGCCCTGCCGCGGCTCTGTGTCTGAAGCGCATGCTGCGCCTCCTCGTTATGGGGTTGTGGGGTTGGGGGCGTCAGGGGCATGACTGAGCCTTCACGCCCATGGTGCTGCGAGAGTAGAAAGGTCTGGACCACGGGTCAATAGGTCTGGACCAATTCGGATGCTGGTCTTCGAAACCTCTCGCTGCTCCCCAACTCCTGTGCCGGTGAGGCGGCTTGGACCGGCAGGGCGGTCACCAGGCGACGGGCAGCTCGGCGAGGCAGTGGAAGACGGGGTGCTCACGGAAGCGGAGCCGGGAGGGCTCGCAGGCCAGACGGAGCGTCGGCAGCCTGGTGAAGAGGGAGCCGAGGGCGAGCGTCACCTCCAGCCGGCCCAGCGAGGCGCCGAGGCAGAAGTGGGCGCCATGACCCCACAGCAGATGGCCGGAGGCGTCGCGGTGGATGTCGAGCCGTCCGGGGTCGGGGAAGACGGCGGGGTCATGGTTGGCGGCGAGCAGACTGATCATCACCGACTCGCCCTCCCTGACCAGGGTCTCGCCGATCCGGAGGTCCTCCGTGGCCTGGCGCACCACGCCGTCCTGGACGATCGACCAGAACCGCATCGACTCCTCCACGAAGCCCGGCAGGAGCGCCCCGCTCCCGGCGAGGACCTCGGCGCGCAGCCGGTCATCGGTGAGCAGGCTCGACGCGCTGACCGCGATCTGCGTGGCGGTCGACTCGTGGCCGGCGACGAGCAGGAGTTTGAGCACTCCCAGGAGATCGGCGCGATCGAGGTCGCCGGTGATCACGTGCTGGTGGACGAGACGACTGACCAGGTCGTCACCCGGGTCGGACTCCTTGGCGCGCGCCGTCTCGTCGAGGAAGGCGATGATCCGGTGGTGCGCCGCCAGCGAGAGAGCCGGGTCACCGTCCGCGAGCATGATCTGGGTCTGCTCCAGGAAGAACGCGGTGTGCTCGTCCGGGATCCCCAGCAGCCGGGCGATGACCAGCGCCGACACCTTGGTGGCGAAGTCCCGTACCAGATCGGCGGGTTGCGGACCGGACGCCAGCGCGTCGGCCACCTGGTCGGTCACCTCCTGCACCCGGGGCCGCAGCGCGCGCACCCGGCGCACGGTGAACTCCGGGGCGACCGTCCTGCGCAGCCGGCCGTGCTCCGGATCGTCCATCCGCAGAAATCCGCTCGGCCGGTCGTCGACGGGCACGGGGAAGCGCACCGGAAAGCCGGGCCGCGTCTCGTCGGCGCTCAGCCGGGGGTCCTTGAGGGCCGCCCTCACCTCCTCGTGGCGGGTGATCAACCAGACCAGCTGTGCCTCACCGGCGCCTGCCGGCAGCCGGACCCGCGTCGGCGGGCCCTCACGCACCACACCGAGGGCCGGCGGAGGCGACATCGGACACACGCGGGCCAGCGGCCAGTCGAGGACGCGGGAGTCTGCACCGGGCATGGTCCTTCCCTTCATCGCGTACGAATACCCGGGCCACCCGGCATCCCGGCGACGGGTGCCCCAACCGGACCACACAAGCACCCGCCCCTGACACCCCGGTGACCCACCACTGACCCCCGGGGCCGGATCGACTCCGCCGGGCCGCGTCCGCCGCCGGCCCCGCCCACCCTGCCGCCCTCCCGGTGCGGGGTCGTACGCTGACCGGCGACGAGGAGGGCGGCCCATGACGGACACGGCGGGATCCGGTGCGGTGCTGGTCGTAGACGACGACGCGGCGATCCGGCGCTCGCTGGAGCGCGGCCTCAGGCTCAGCGGCTTCGCGGTGCGGACCGCCGCCGACGGGCCCGAGGCGCTGGCCGCGATCCGGGACGCGCCGCCCGATGTGCTGGTGCTCGACGTGTCGATGCCCGGCATGAGCGGCATCGAGCTGTGCACCCGGCTGCGCGACGAGGGCCGGGACCTGCCCGTCCTGATGCTCTCCGCGCTGGACGAGACCGCCGACCGGATCGCCGGGCTCCAGGCGGGCGGCGACGACTACCTGGTCAAGCCGTTCGCCCTGCAGGAACTGGTGCTGCGGCTGCGGGCCCTGCTGCGCCGCCGCCCGCCCACCGGCCGCGCGCACCTGCGGGTCGCGGGCCTGGTGATCGACCCGGCCGCCCGCACCGCCGAGCGGGACGGCAGGCCCCTGGACCTCACCCGGCGCGAGTTCGAGCTGCTGGAGGTGCTCGCCCGCAACGCCGGCCTGGTCCTCACCCGCGACCAGCTCCTGGAACGGGTCTGGGGCTACGACTTCGACGTGCGCACCGACGCCGTCGACACCTTCGTCAGCTATCTGCGGCGCAAACTCGAGGCGGAGGGGCGTCCGCGGCTGATCCACACCGTGCGCGGAGTGGGCTTCGTCCTGAGGGAACGGCCGTGAGACTCTCCACCCGGATCGCCCTCGCCGTCGGCTGCACCGTCCCGCTGCTGGTGCTGGCCTGCGGCTGGCTGCTGCTGCACCTGGTCGCCCGCGATCTGCACCGTACCGAGGACCAGCATCTGCGGCAGCGCGCGGTGGCCGTCGCCCCCGAGGCCCGGGCGCTGCTGCGGGCCACGGCGAACGGCAGGCCCAGGGCGGCGGACACCCGGGAGCGACAGCTGTTCAGCGCCGCGCTCGACGTCGGCGTACGCGTCGCCGGACCGGGCGCGGACTTCAGCGGCGGACCCCAGCCCGGCCCGGCCGTGGCCCTGCCCGACGTCTCCTCCGGCTTCGCCACCGTCCGCGACGGCGCCCGCAGTTGGCGGGCCCTGGCCCGGCCCCTGAAGGGCCCCACCGTCTCCGGCACCCTGTGGGTCTTCTCGCCCGACACCGCCGACCGCGCCCAACTCCGCCTCGTCCGGCGCCGGGTGATCCTCACCGCCGTACTCGCAGCCCCCCTGTCCGGGCTGCTCGCCTGGGGCCTGGCCACCGGCGCGAGCGCACCGCTGCGCCGCCTCACCCGCCGTACCGCAGGCCTCGACCCGCGCACCAGCACGGCCCGGCTGCCGGAAGGACGCACCGGGGTGCGGGAGGTGGACGAACTGGCCACGACCCTCAGGACCGTCCTCGCCCGCTACGACGAGCAGGCCGCCCGCACCGGCGAGGCCCTGGACACCGCCCGGTCCTTCTCCTCCGCCGCCGCGCACGAACTGCGCACCCCGCTGATGAGCATGGGCACCAACCTGGACATCCTCGCCGACCACCCCGGCCTGCCGGATGCCGACCGCACCGAGGTGCTCGCCGATCTGCGGCGCGAGCACGCCCGGCTGCTGGGCCTGCTGGTGATGCTGCGCGAGCTGGGGCGCGGGGACCTGGTGGAGGCGGAGGCGTTCCGGGACGTCGACCTGTCCGAGGTCGCCGACGCGGCCGTCGCGGAGGCCCGCCGCCGTGCCCCGGACGCCGACATCGCCCTGGACGCGGCACCCGGGCCCACCGTGCACGGCTGGGAACCGGGCCTCAGGCTGCTGCTGGACAACCTGCTCGGCAACGCCCTCGCCCACGGCCGCGACGCCCGGGGCCGGGCACGGGTGCGGGTCGGCGTGACCAGCACCGCCGGCCAGGTCCTCGTCACGGTCGACGACCACGGGCCCGGGGTGCCGCCCGACGCCCGCGCCCGGATCTTCGAGCGGTTCCAGCGGGGGCCGGACAGCGCGGGCTCCGGGCTCGGCCTCACCCTCGTCGCCCAGCAGGCCGCCCTGCACCGGGGGAGCGTCGCCGTGCACGAGGGGCCGGACGGCACCGGGGCGCGCTTCGCGGTACGGCTGCCGTCGGGCGGCGCGGACCTGCCCGGCCGCCGGGACTGGCTGATCGGTACAGCCGGGGCAAACCGGTCACAGAGTTTCCCCAAAGACACTTCCTAGCCTCCGTTGCGATGGACGACGGGCCCGTCCGAGAAGGGACACGGGCTCGTCCGCGAAGGGAACGGAGACACCGATGAACGCACGTCGACGGACGCGCACCCTGCTCGCCGGGTGCGCCGTGGCGGCCGTACTGGCGGGCACCGCCGGGGTGGCCTCGGCCGACAGCAGCACTCCCGCGACCGGGCCCACCGGTGACGGGGCGCACGCCCTGTGCAAGCGGGTGCCGAAGATCGACCGCCGGATCGAACGGGCCCTGAACCGGCTGGACGCCGGCCCCGGCACCCGTGGCTCCATCGCCCGCCTGGAGCAGCGCGTGGACAACGCGAAGAAGGCGGGCCACACTCAGGTCGCCACCTTCCTCCAGGACCGGCTGGACTTCCGCAAGTCGCTGGTGACCAGCCTGAAGCAGCGCCAGAAGGACCTCAACGACGTCAAGACGTGGTGCCAGGCCCACGGCGGCGTCGGGAAGGCGGCGAGCTGATGCGGGCACGCCGGGCGGCGTTGCCGGCGGTGGCGCTGCTCGTGGCGCTCACCGCGGGCTGCGCCCACCACGACGGGGCGTCCCCGGCGACACCGCCGGCCTCCGGCGCCCCTACCGGCACGCCCTCCGGATACGCCGAGATGCAGAAGAAGGTGAACGCGGCCGAGTCGGCGGCCGCCGCGGCCGACCGGGACGCGACGAGCAACGCGGACCGGTGAGGCGTACGGGTCCCGGGCGGGAGGCGCCCCTCAGCGCTCCCCGCCCGGCACCCACAGGACATCGCCGACCTCCTTGTTCGCCACCCGAGCCAGGATGAACAGCAGGTCGGACAGCCGGTTGAGGTAGGTCGCGGTGAGGGGGTTCATCGTGTCGCCGTGCGCTTCCAGGGCCGCCCAGGTGGAGCGCTCGGCGCGGCGTACGACCGTGCAGGCCTGGTGCAGCAGGGCGGCGCCCGGGGTGCCGCCGGGCAGGATGAAGGAGCGGAGCTTCTCCAGTTGCTCGTTGAAGCGGTCGCAGTCCGCCTCCAGCTTGTCGATGTAGAACTGCTCCACCCTCAGCGGGGGGAACTGGGGGTTCTCGACCACCGGCGTCGACAGGTCCGCACCCACGTCGAACAGGTCGTTCTGGACGCGGGTGAGCACCTTGACGACCTCCTCGTCCAGGCCGCCCAGCGCGAGCGCGGTGCCGATCACCGCGTTGGCCTCGTTGGCGTCGGCGTACGCCGAGATCCGGAGGTCGGTCTTGGCGACCCGGCTCATGTCACCGAGTGCGGTGGTGCCCTTGTCGCCGGTCCTGGTGTAGATGCGCGTCAGATTGACCATGCCGCCAGCGTAGTTACGCCCCGGCCGTCCGGAACACTCGTGTGCCCACCGTCACCGTCAGCGCCGCGAGACCGACGGCGACGAGGACGCCGTAGAGCATGTGCGCGGATCCGTAGTGCCCGACGTAGGCGTCACGCACCGCGTCCACCAGGTAGCGGAACGGGACGAAGTGCGACAGCACGTTCAGCCAGCCGGGTGCGAGGCTCATCGGGAGCATCAGGCCGGACAGCAGCATCGACGGCATCGACACCATGTTGATCAGCGGGCCGAACTCCTGCGGGGTGCGGACCTTCATGCCGAGCGCGTACGACAGCGAGGCCAGCGAGAACGTGAGCAGGGCGACGAACGCGAAGCCGATCAGGACGCCGGCGAGCGGCGCACGCAGGCCCATCACGAGCGCGGCCAGCACCAGCAGCACCGCCTGGAAGACGAAGACCGTGGCGTCGCGCAGCACCCGGCCGAGGAGGAGGGCGAGGCGGCTGACGGGGGTCACGCGCATCCGCTCCACCACCCCCTGACCCTTCTCGACGATCACGGTGAAGCCCGCGAACAGGGCGCCGAACAGGCCGAGTTGGAGCAGCAGGCCGGGGACCAGCACCTGCCAGGAGCTGCCTGTGCCACCGAGGGGGAGGCGGGTGAGCAGGGGGCCGAAGAAGAGCAGATGGAGCAGGGGGGTGAGCACCCCGAAGAGCAGCGCGAACCGGGAGCGCATCGACTGGCGCAGATAGCGGCCGTAGACGAGGGCCGTGTCGTTCAGGAGCATGCCGGGTTCCCTATACGGCGACGGGGGCGGAGTCGGCCGGGGCGGGGCCGCGACCGGTGATGGCGAGGAAGGTGTCCTGGAGCGTGGCGTCGAGCGAGCCGCCGTGCCGCAGCTTCAGGGCGCCCGGCGTGCCCTCGGCGGCGACCGTGCCCCGGTCGACGATCACCAGGCGGTCGGCGAGGGCGTCGGCCTCGTCCAGGTGGTGGGTGGTCAGGAAGACGGTCGTACCGTGATCGTCGCGCAGCCTCCGGACCAGGTCCCACAGGTCGGCGCGGCTGCCCGGGTCCAGCCCGGTCGTCGGCTCGTCCAGGAACAGCACCTTCGGCCGGTGCGTGAGCGCCATCGCGATGTCCAGCCGGCGTCGCTGCCCGCCGGAGAGCGCGCCGGCCTTCCGGTCGAGGAAGCCGGTGAGATCCAGCTCCCGCGCCAGCTCCTCCGCCCGCGTGGCCGCCTCGGCCTTCGGCAGGCGGTACAGCCGCCCCTGGGTGACCAGTTCCTCCCGCACGGTGATCTGCGGATCGACCCCGCCGGACTGGGCGACGTACCCGCTCGCCGCCCGCACCGCGGCGGGATCCGTCGCCAGGTCGTGCCCGGCGACGGTGGCGGCGCCGCCGGTCGGCCTCAGCAGGGTGGTGAGCATCCGCAGGGTGGTCGTCTTGCCGGCCCCGTTGGGCCCGAGGAAACCGAGGATCTCGCCCTCGCGGACGGTGAGGTCGATGCCGCGCACGGCCGCCACGGGTCCGGCCTTGGTCTGGAAGGTGCGGGCGAGTCCCGCCGCGCTGATGACTGCTGCCATGCGAACAGGAAAACAGAGACATTGAAAATTTGCAATGACTCCAACTTTTCTGAGCGCCCAAGTTTTCATGCGATCCAGCGAAGTTAGGATGCGGGCATGGCAGAGGGGCTCAGGGAGCGGAAGAAGCGGCAGACCAGGCAGTACATCTCGGATGTCGCCACGGGGCTGTTCGTCGAGCGCGGCTTCGACGCGGTCACGGTCGCGGAGATCGCGGAGACGGCGAACGTCTCCGTCAACACCGTCTACAACTACTTCCCCGCCAAGGAGGACCTCTTCTTCGACCGCTCCGCCGGCATGATCGACCGCCTGGCCCGCTGGGTCCGCGGCCGCCCCGAGGGCGAGTCGGCCGCCGCCGCCGTCCTGCGCGAACTGCGCGAGGAGGTCGAGGCGGTCTCACCCCGGGTCGGGCTGCTGCCCGGCTACGCCGCCTTCATGAAGGTCATCGAGGAGGCCCCGGCCCTGCGCTCCCGCCTGTGGGCCCTCGCCCAGGAGGTCCAGGCCAACCTGGAGCAGGCCCTGCGCGAGGAGACCGGCGCCGCGGACGAGGACGAACTGCCCCACCTGGTGGCCGGTCAGATCGGCTGGGTCCACAGCACGGTCATCGCGGTCATCGGCCGCGAGATGGTCAAGGGCCGTGATCCGCGCGAAGTGTCCCGAGAGGTCCTGGTGCTGCTGGACGACATCGAGGACCTGTTGAGCGAGAAGGTCCTCGGCTACGCGGTGCGGGCGGCAGGGCGGACCTCGGAGTCGTAGGACGCGGCGGGGCGAGGGCGAGACTACCGGCATGGATCTGCTGTCGCTGCGATACTTCCAGGCCGTCGCCCGTCACCAGCACATCAGCCGGGCCGCCGAGGAACTCCGGGTGGCCCAGCCGTCGGTGAGCCGCACCATCCTCCGGCTCGAATCGGAACTGGGCGTCCAGCTGTTCGACCGTCAGGGCCGCCGGATACGGCTCAACGAGCACGGCGCCGCCTTCCTGCGCCGGGTCGAGCGAGCCCTCGCCGAACTCGACGACGGCCGACGGGAGCTGGCCGACGCCTCCGGAGCCGGGCCCGGCCGTGTCGCCGTGGCCGCGGAGACCCTGTTCCAGCTCGCCGGGGTGCTCTCCGCCTTCCGTGCGCTGCGTCCCGGGGTGAGCGTGCGCCTGTTCCAGGCCCCGGTGGAGTCGATGCGACGGCATCTGGGCTCCGGTGAGGTGGATTTCGCGCTCGCCTCCCAGCCTCTCGCCGGGTCCGGGCTGTGCGCGGTGGAACTGGTCCGGGAAGAGGTGCTGCTGGCCGTGCCGCTCGGGCATCCGCTGTCCGGCCGGGGGAGCGTCGCGGTGGCCGAGCTGGCCGACGAGGACTTCGTCACCACACGCACCGGTCACTGGCAACGCACCCTGCTGGAGCGGCTCTTCGCCCGTGAGGGACTGACGCCCCGGGTGGTCTGCGAGGGGGACGAGGCCGCCGCCACGCCCGAGCTGATCGGCAGCGGACTGGGCATCGGTCTGATGCCGGCCATCGCCCGGCGGGCCCTCGGCGAGCACGGCAGGGTGGCCCTGCTGCGGGTGGACGCCGAGGACTGCCGGCGGACCCTGACCCTGGTGTGGCGTGATCATGCCCATCTTTCCCAGGCCGCCCTGGACTTCCGCCGCGTGGCCGTGGAGTCCTTCATGCCCGACGCGTCATAAGGACATGGCCAAACTGGTCGTGGAAGGCATGAGGGGCGGGAACTAGCGTCGAAGGCGTCCACTGGATCCGGCAGAGGGAGCACGGTGATGACCCGACAACGAGCCGCAGCGGAAACCGACTTCAGCAGCTATGCCGAGGCCGTACTCGACGCCCTGTCCGCCGAGCCGTCACGGGCGGCCGTCACCACCGCCGAAGGGCAGGTGATCAGCGCGGGCGCGTTCCGGGACCAGGTCCACCGGCTCGCCGGTGAGCTGGCGGAGCGAGGGGTGGGCCTCGGCACCACGGTCACCCTCCTCGCCGGCAACACCGCCGAGGCCCTCGTCGCCCGCTACGCCGCCAACCTGGCCGGCGCCCGGATCGTCGCCCTCTACGAGGGCATGAGCCCGCCGGTCATGGCCCGCGTGACGGAGAGCGTGGACTGCTCACTGCTGCTGGTGGACGACCGACAGCCCGCCGCTGCAAAGGAGTTGACCGCTCTTCCCGGCACTCCCCGGGTGCTCTCCCTCGGGCCGGGCGGCCCGGGCGAGGACGTACTGGCCGCGGCCGCCCGGCGCCCGGCCCGGCCGATGGGCCACCTGGTGGGACCGGACGACGACTGGTGCATCCGGCACACCGGCGGAACCACCGGAATCCCCAAGGGCATCCGCATGACCCATGGCTCCTACCGGCGGAGCCTGGACCGCCCCCTCACCGGCGCCGGCGATCCGCCCCGCCATCTGGCCTGCACCTCGCTCGCCCACCTCGCCGGAATCTTCGCCGACATGGCACTGCTCCGGGGCGGCTCGGTGGTCCTGCGGCACGGATTCGAGCCCGGGGACGTGCTGGCCACGATCGAGCGCGAGCGCATCACCCACACCTGGCTGCTGCCGCCACTGCTCTACCAGCTCCTGGACCATCCCGACCTGCCCCGCACCGATCTCTCCAGCCTCTCCCGGATCAGCTACGGCGGCACCGCCGCCGCACCGGCCAGGATGCGGGAGGCGGCCCAGGCGCTGGGGCCCGTGCTCTACGGCCTGTACGGGCAGGCCGAGGCCCAGCTCATCACCGAAGCGCGCCCCGAGGAGCTGGAGCTGAGCGGCCGGGGCGGGCAACTGACGGTCGGCCGGCCCCTGCCCGACGTGCGGATCGCCGTCCGGGACGCCGACGGCACCACCCTGCCGCCGGGAGAGGCGGGCGAGGTCCACGTGCGCTCGCCCTACGTGATGCGCGGCTACTGGAAGCAGCCGGAGCTGACCGCCGAGGTGCTGCGCGACGGCTGGGTGCGCACCGGTGACGTCGGCTATCTCGACGACGACGGCCGTCTCTACATCGTGGACCGGATCAAGGAGATGATCGTGGTCGTCGGCGGCCATGTCCATCCGGCCGAACTGGAGGAGCTGCTGCTGAGCCATCCCGCCGTCGCCCAGTGCGTGGTCTTCGGCAGCCGGGACGAGGAGTCGGTCGAGCACGTGCACGCCGCGGTGGTTCCCGCCGCGGGGCAGCGGCCCTCACTTGAGGAGATCCGCGACTTCGTCACCGCCCGCAAGGGCCGGCTGTACGCCCCCGAGGCCCTGCACCTGGTGACCGGCATCCCCCTCACGGCAGCGGGCAAGCCGGACCGGCGGGCCCTGCTGGAGCGCACCGCGCCCGGCGGCTCCGGCGAACGACGGCCATGAGCCGGCGGCGAGGAGATGCCCTCCCGAGCCGCGCCGGACCGGTCAGCGTGCCGCCTCCGTGAGCAGCGAGCTGACCCGGTCGGCGAAGCGGGGGCCCGGCACGGGTATCTCGACGCCGGGGTGCCGGGCGTAGCCGCGTCGGACGGCGTGGGCGACGTAGGTCGTGACGGCGTCGGTGCGAAGAGGCCGCCGGCGTGCTCCCGGGGACGAGAGCCGGCTGAGGACCCTGAGCACCGTGGGCACGGACGCGTCGAAGGTGCAGCTCACCGGCGGACAGGTGCCGGTCACGGGGATGGTGTCGCGGTCGGTCGTGGCGTCCAGGCCGGTCTGGTCGTACCAGAAGGCGGCCGCGTGGGCCTCGCCGCGCGCGCGATGGTGCAGCGACAGGCAGTACGCGGACGGGGCGTGGCCGGCACCGGCCGCGTACTGCCACCAGAAGCGGGCTCCCTCGTCGGTCCCGGCCACGTGCAGCGCGCAGCCGAGCAGCCAGGCGCACTCGGGCTCGGGGAGCTGGTCGGTGAGGAAGCGCAGACTGCCGGGGGCCAGCGCGCCGAGGAGGGAGTCGCACAGCGTGCGCAGGTCGCGGGTCGCGGCCGGGTCGGCGGGGCGGGCGTCGGCGACGCGGGTGAGGTCCTCCCCGTACCCGGGGTAGTCGCTGTCCTCGTAGGGGATCGTGTCGGCGGGGACGTCGGGGTGCCGGCGCAGGCGGGCGCGGGCGAGAAGGGCGTCTATCTCGGTCATGGCGGTAGGGGTCACTCCCGGGTGCCGGCGCGGCGCAGCAGGTCTTCGAGGGCCGCGCGGGCGTGGTGGTCGACGGCGTGGGCGATGGCCGGGCTCAGGCCGGTGACGTAGGGGATCGTTTCCTCCAGGTCCAGGCCGCACAGATGACCCAGCACGACCACGTCCATCTGGTCCCGGGGAAGGCGGGCTATGGCGTCGAAGAGGTCCACCAGGTCGGTCATCATCACGAGCCGGCCCGGCACGCTGTCGCTGACCTCCTCGGTGGAGAAGACCGCGGCGCGCAGGTCGGGACGGCCGTCGCGGTGGGCGGCGCGGGCGAGTACCCGGGAGCGCAGCAGGAGCCAGGCGTTGCGGCGGACGTTCGCGCTGCTCGCGACCGTGTTCCAGGACAGCCACAGCAGGTCGAAGGTCTCGCCCACGGCCCAGCGGACACGGTCCTCCGCCAGCAGAAAGGCGCGGGCGTAGGCGGTGTAGGGCGCGTGCATCGCCTCGGTGAAGGCCTGGTGGGCCAGGGGCGGGGGCTCCGGTTCGCAGGCCACCTGGTCGATGCACTGCTCGATCCACCACTGTCCCTTGCGGGCTTCGCGTGCCGCGGCGATCCACAGCCGGCGCATCGGCCGCACGGGCAGACCGAGCGCGTGGATCACACTGAAGGTCATCTCCCAGACCGGGTAGTAACCGTTGCCGCGCAGCAGTTCGCTGATCCGGGTCTTGGAGTAGCCGGAGCGGTGGACGAGGTCGTCCAGGGTCAGGCCGCTGGAGAAGACGCGGTGGCGCACCGGTTCCAGCCAGGCCCGGTGCGCCACTCCCGCCGCCGGGGAGATGGGGGCCGGTTTCCGGCCGCGCCTGCCGCCGGGCTCCGCGGCGGCCGGTTGGTCATCGCCGGGGGGTGAGCTCATCGGGGCGGCTCCTCCCCGGCGGCGGTGGAGGCGGGCGCGGGGCCGGCGGTGGGGTCGGCGGACGCCCGGGAACCCTCGGGACCGGTCAGGGCCTGGACCATCTGCTGCACGAGCAGGCCCAGGGACGGGAGCAGAGTGGCCATGGCGGCGACCTGTCCCAGCACGGTCATCACCGTGCTCCACGTGAGGACCGTCACCAGCACGGCAACGGTCCACACCCTCTTACTCGACATCACACACTTCGTTTCTGTGAGCAGGTCTCACTCCAACTGCCCCTCCGCCAAGCGGTGCTGAAGCGCCGTCGGGAGGGAGAGCCAGCATGACCCCGCTTCCGTCCGCCACGCCACGTGATCATGGAGTTACGGAACAATGAGCCCGAGAGCCGGGTTGCGCTACCCCGCGCCACCCTCGGCGCGCCGGGTAAATGACGGTGATTCAGCCGATTGAGGGGAAAAGCCGCGTCTGCCCGCGAACCACGGCGTACACGGCCATCATGGGAAGCCCCAAGGCGCCACTCGACATCGCACGGGGAAAACCGCGCGGCCTCCTGTGCTGAAGCGACACCCAAGAGGGGGCCGCGCGGGCGCGACCCGATCGGGGCTCGGCGGGGGCGGTCGTACTCCTGTCGGTGTGATGTCCGTCAAGTGAGACGTGACGCGCGTTACTTAACGGTCACACAGTCGCTCCGGAGCGCTATGGTCCGCCGGAGAAGCAGACTTGGAGCGCGTTCAAGGGAGTCGGAGTGGCACGGAAGCTCGCCGTCATCGGGGCCGGTCTCATGGGGTCCGGGATCGCTCAGGTCGCCGCGCAGGCGGGCTGGGACGTCGTCCTGCGGGACGTCACCGACGAGGCACTGAAGCGTGGCACCGACGGCATCAAGGCGTCGTACGACAAGTTCGTGAGCAAGGGGAAGCTGGCGGCCGGTGACGCCGAGGCCGCGCTGGCCCGGATCACCCCGACCACCGACCTGGACGCCGCTGCCGACGCCGACATCGTGGTCGAGGCCGTCTTCGAGAAGCTGGAGGTCAAGCACGAGATCTTCCGCGCGCTCGACAAGATCGTGCGCCCGGACACCGTGCTCGCCTCCAACACCTCCGCCATCCCGATCACCAAGATCGCGGCGGCCACCGAGCACCCCGAGCGGGTCGTCGGCGTCCACTTCTTCTCGCCGGTGCCGATGATGCAGCTCGTCGAGCTGGTCCGCGGCTACAAGACGAGCGACGAAACCCTCGCCACCGCACGGGAGTTCGCCGAGTCCGTCGGCAAGACCTGCATCGTCGTCAACCGGGACGTGGCGGGGTTCGTGACCACCCGGCTCATCTCCGCCCTCGTGGTGGAGGCCACCAAGCTCTACGAGTCCGGCGTCGCCACCGCCGAGGACATCGACCTCGCGTGCAAGCTGGGCTTCGGCCACGCCATGGGCCCGCTGGCCACCGCCGACCTCACCGGCGTGGACATCCTGCTGCACGCCACCGGCAACATCTACACCGAGTCCCAGGACGAGAAGTTCGCCCCGCCGGAGCTGATGCGCCGGATGGTGGACGCCGGTGACATCGGCCGCAAGAGCGGGCAGGGCTTCTACAAGTACTGAGCACCATCTGTACGGACATTCGCCGGATCTCACCCTCGGGGGTATCACCCCCCGGGGTGAATTCGGTATCGGTTCGCTTACAAACAGCAACCGCACCACCACTCACGCAGTCAGACGTTGCAACGTCACGGAGTACCGCCAACCGCATTCAACGGGGAGCGCATATGCATATCAGGGGCGACCACGCCGAGCTGGTCGTCGGGGGCCGCCTCGACGTCCGCAGCGCGGCGGACGCCCGTACGGCCCTGCACTCGGCCGTCGACACCGGCGTCGGCGACCTCGTCCTCGACCTGTCCGAACTGGACTCCTGGGACGCCACCGGACTCGGGGTGATCATGGGGGCCCACCGGCGGGCCGGCCGCTGCGGCCGCCGTCTGGTGCTGCGCGGCGTGCCGCTGCAGATGCAGCGCCTGCTGGTGGCCACCCGGCTGCACCGCATCCTCGCCATCGAGGGCGGCATCGGGGTGGAGTCGCTGCCCCGCGTGTGAGGCACGTACGGGTGTGAGCCGGGCGGGAGGGAACTTCTGCGACCGGCGAGACCCGGGCGCAGCCGTCGAAGCGCACGACGCGGGCAATCCTCACCGGACTGTGATGTCTCGGACCGCATGGCACCCCGCCCTGTCGGCGATACTGAGCGAAGGTTTAGGGTTCGGTCGCCCGCCGCCTCGCAACCCTCGATCGAGCGGGTCCGGACCAGAAGCGACAGCGCGGTGTGCGACAAGGCCGGGAGGGGCCGGAACCACGGGCACACGACGCTTTTGGGGGGTTTGAACCCATGGAACCCATGGACCCGATCAACCCGGGACCCGACGAGCACGGCGATGCGGCGAGCCGCCGCCCGCCCCGGGAATCCCTGACCTCCGACTTCGGCCAGAGCACGCCCGTACTCGCCCGTACGGCGCACGTCGTGGCCGGCGACCTGCTGCTGACCGTGAACCCCGTCGACGGCAGCGAGATAGAACCCTGCCCGCCGTTCGAACGCCCGGGGCAGCCCCGCAAGCGCACCGCCGCCGAGCGCGCCGAGGCCGAGCGGGCCGCCCGCCCGCCCGTGCCGCCCGGCCCCGCCCAGCCGGCGCTCTCCCTGCTGGAACGCCAGGACGAGCGCGAGCGTCTGGTGCGGCTGCTGGCCCGCGGCCGTTCGGTACGGCTCACCGGACCCGGCGGCAGCGGCCGCAGTGCCCTGCTGGACCTGGTCGCCGAGGACTGCCTGGACCTCGCACCCGACGGCGTGGTGCGCCTGACCGGCTTCCACCGCACGGTGAGCGACCTCCTGCACGACCTCTTCCACGCCGTGTACGACGCCCCGCGCCACCGTCCCGATCCGGACGAACTGCGCGTACTGGTCCGCGAGATCGGCGCGGTCGTCGTCCTGGACGACATCGAGTTCGGCGGCACCGCCCTCGACGAACTCCTCGACACCACCCCCGAGTGCGCGTTCCTGATCGCCGCCACCCCCGACGTGCCCGCGCCCTCCGAGGGGTCCGCGGTCGAGGAGGTCTTCCTCAGCGGCCTCGACCGCGCCGGCGGAGTGGAGATCCTGGAGCGGGCCGTCGGCCGCGTCCTCACCGAGGAGGAGGCCAACTGGGCCGGCGACCTGTGGTTCGAGTCCGAGGGGCTGCCGCTCAGGTTCGTCCAGGCCGGCGCCCTGCTCCAGCAGCGCGAGGAACTGCGGGCCAGCACCGGAGCCGTGGACGAGTACGGCGTCTTCGAGGACGTACGCGATGCGGGCGAGCCGGCCCTGGAGCCGGCGGACGAGGTCCCGCTGCCCTCCCTCGGCGAGGCCGCCGCGCCCGCCCCGCTGCTCGCCTCCCGGCTCAGCGCCTCCGCCCGCGCGGCCCTGCGCTTCGCCGTCGCCCTCGGCGGTGAGGTGCCGCACCAGGCGCATCTGCCGGCGCTGATCGGTGACACCCACGCCGACGCCGCCCTCGGTGAGCTGGCGCGCTGCGGGCTGGTCTCGCCGGTCGGCGCCCGCTACCGGCTCGCGGCCGGTGTGCAGACCCAGCTGGAGGCCGCCGGGTACGCCGACGACGCCCCGGCCCAGGCGCTGGCCGCCGCCGAGCACTACACCTGGTGGGCCGGGCATCCCTCGGTCACTCCCCAGCGGGTGTGCGCGGAGGCGGACGCGGTCCTGGCCGCGCTCGCCGTGATCGTCCCGCACCCGGCTCCGTCCGCCGAGGGGGAGGAGAACCGCGCGGTACGGCTCGCCCGCACGGCCGCGCCCGCGTTCGCCGCCGGGCTGCACTTCAGCGCCTGGGAACGGGCCCTGCGCTCCGGCGCGGAGGCCTCGCGGCTGGCCGGTGAGGTGTCCGAACAGGCCTATTTCCACCACGAGTTGGGTGTTCTCGCGCTCTGCTTCGGCCAGCTCGACCGGGCCCGCGCCGAGCTGGAGGCGTCCATCGGGCTGCGCGGGGCGCTCGCCGACAAGCGGGGCACGACCGCCGGGCGCCGGGCGCTCGCGCTGGTCGCCGACCGCTCGGGCGACGTACCCGGGATCGTCGCGACGGCGGGGGAGGAGCTGCCGGAGGTACGGCACGAGGAGTCGGCGCCGCCGCCGTACGTGCCCTTCGGGGACCCCCTGGTCACGACCCGGCTCCCGGCCGCCACGGGGCGGGGCTGGGGCCTTGGGCGGCTCGCCCGCCGCAACCTCGTCGCGGTCGGCTCCGGTGCGCTGCTCGCCGCCGTACTGGGCACGGTCGTCACGCTGGGCATGACGTCCAACGAGAACGCCGACAAGAACCCGGCCGGCAAGGTCGACGTCAACCCCTCGGCGAGCCAGGGCACGGGCGACGGAACCCTGGGCGCCGACCCCAACCAGACCCCGTCCGCGGGCACCGGCCCGACCCGACCCGCCGCCCGCCCTACGGGCCCGGGCACCTACGGCACGACGGACGACCCGACCCCGTCCCAGCCGGCCACGTCCCCCTCGGCCGACCCGGGGCACACCACGGGCACGGGCGGCGGCGGCACGACCCCGACCCCGTCCAAGTCCCGGACCAAGTCGGGTTCACCGACACCGAGCAAGTCGAGTCCGTCGAGCACGGGAACGTCCACACCGTCGCCCACGGACAGCTCCACCCCGACGGTGACGCCCACGACCACGCCTCCGAGCACCACGAACACGGCGAGCGGCCCGGCGTCCAGCAGCCCGGCGAGCGCATCCCAGAGCACGGGCACGGGAACGCCGACCGGCTCGGGCACGGTGATGTGAGGTAGACAGCTCCGCTAGAACAAGCGGAGCTTGTCGTCCTCGATGCCGCGCAGGGCGTCGTAGTCGAGGATCTGGCAGTTGATGCCGCGGTCCGTGGCGAGCACGCGGGCCTGGGGCTTGATCTCCTGCGCGGCGAAGACGCCGCGGACCGGGGCCAGGTGCGGGTCCCGGTTCAACAGCTCCAGGTAGCGGGTGAGTTGTTCGACACCGTCGATCTCGCCCCGGCGCTTGATCTCCACCGCGACCGTCCGGCCGTCCGCGTCGCGGCACAGGATGTCCACCGGGCCGATGGCCGTCATGTACTCGCGGCGGATCAACGTGTATCCCTCGCCGAGCGTCTCGATGCGGTCGGCGAGCAGCTCCTGCAGGTGCGCTTCCACGCCGTCCTTGATCAGACCCGGATCCACGCCGAGTTCGTGCGAGGAGTCGTGGAGGATCTCCTCCATCGTGATGATCAGTTTCTCGCCCGCTTTGTTGACGACGGTCCACACGCCCTCGTCCTCGCCCGTGCCCTCCTTCAGCGTGCAGGGCGGCGACATCCAGTTGAGGGGCTTGTAGGCCCGGTCGTCGGCGTGGATGGAGACGCTGCCGTCCGCCTTGACCAGGATCAGGCGGGGCGCCGAGGGCAGGTGGGCGGTGAGCCGGCCGGCGTAGTCGACCGAGCATCGGGCAATGACGAGACGCATGGTCGGCAACGCTACTCGACGCCCCTCGGTGCGCGCGATTCGCCTGCCCCGCACCCGATCGATCGTCCCAATTGTCCCTGGAAACTCTTGTTCATCCCTGGCCGATTGTGCCCGTAACGGGACCGTTCCATATACGCATTCTGCTGGTGTGGTCACCGACGGTTGCCTACCGTAGTAAACGGGAGGTCGCCGTATATGTACTGAGCGTGTTCGAAATAGCGAACTCCCCTATCTGTCCGGCAACCCCTGCTCTTCGGGGGTGCGAGAGGAGAACCCATGTCGCTCGACGTCTCACCGGCCCTACTCGAACAGGCCGAGCGAGGCGAGGTCGACGAAGCAGCATTCGTCGACTGCGTCCGGACCTCCCTGCCCTACGCGTGGGAGATGATCAGCTCCCTGGTGGCCCAGCTGAAGGTCGACGGCGGACCGTTCGCCGACAACCAGACGCCCCCGCCGGACGAGCAGGCACGCGGTCAGCTGCTGCGTGCGCTCGCGAGTGACGCCATCCGCGGCGCCCTGCAGCGGCACTTCGGTGTGCGGCTGGCCTTCCAGAACTGCCACCGGGTGGCGGTGTTCCCGCTGGACGCCTCGGTGGACGAGACGTTGGCCCGCTTCACCTCGGTACGCAGCCAGTTGCTGAACCAGTCGCCGGAGCTTCGGGACTGCTGACGGGGCAGCCCCGGTCCGGCCGACGCTGTGAGCCGCTTGCTTGCCGCTCCACCCGCGGGAGGTGCATTCAGTGCTGGGGCGGCAAGCCCTCATGACGGACGGCGGGTTGTGCGGGTCAGCGCAACTGGGGCAGCACCTCGGCGCCCAGCCGCCGCAGGTTCTCCTCCGTCGCGGCGAGATCGCCCGAGCCCTCCGTCAGGAGGGCGAAACGGGAGATGCCGGTGCGCTCCGAGGTGGCCGCGAGCCGGTCGGCGGCCAGCCGCGGGGTGCCGACCGGGTGCAGTCCGCAGAGCAGTTCGGTGTAGGCGTAGGGGTCGCGCATCGCGCGCTCCCGGCCGTCGACCGTCACATGCGCCTCCAGCCCCTGCTTCAGCCAGCCCGGCATGGCCTTCATGAGCGTCTCCGCCGCGTCCGTGCGCCGGTCGGCGAGCTGGCACACCCCGGCCGAGACATGCGCGGCGCCCGCGATCTCCTCGCCGGGCCGGCCCGCCGCGCGGGCGCAGCGCCGCCACAGGTCGACCATCTCGGCCTTCTCCTCGTCCCCGACGTGCATGCCGAGCAGCATCGGCAGCCCGCGCTCGGCAGCCAGCCGTACGCTCGCCGGCGAGGTGCACGCGACGACGACCTCCGGTCCGGGGGTCTCCGTGAGCGCCTCCGACGGGCGCGGTACGACCGGCACCTGGCGGAACCGGAACCGCTCCCCGGCCGCTCCGACCCGCGGCTCGCGCAGCCAGCGCAGCAGCAGATCGAGTGATTCCGGGAACCCGTGTTCGTACGCCGCCAGGCCCGTGCCGAAGACCTCCAGGTCCACCCAGGGCCCGCCGCGCCCGACACCCAGGCTGAACCGTCCGCCGCTCGTCAGGTGCAGCAGCGCGGCCTGCTCGCCGAGGGCGACCGGGTGGGTCGTGGGCAGTACGCTGACCGCCGTGCCCACCCGGATGCGGCGGGTACGGCCGAGCAGCAGCCCGGCCAGCGTGACGGCGGACGGGCACGTGCCGTACGGCACGAAGTGGTGCTCGGCCAGCCACACGGCGTCAAGACCGGCCTCCTCGGCGACCTCCGCCGAGCGGACCGCCCGGTGCAGGGCCTCCCCGGGACCCTGGCCCGGGAACTGGGCGCCCAGCACAAAACTTCCTACATACATCGCATTTCCTGCTTCCTTGGCTCCGACCCGGAGCTCCCCCACCCGGCATAACCGTCTGACACGTGCCCAGGACACGGCCCGGCGGAGAGATTTGCGGATTGTCTGCAGAATGGGTCGCCCCGGAGGGGGACTTGTGCCGGTTGGTTCCGTACCCGTACCCCACTTGGCGGCGCGTAGGCTGGAGACAGCCGTGCTTTCTGTATAGCCCCGAGAGGTGTCCCGTGTCCCCGCGTCGCAACCGACCGAAGGCAGCCGGATCGTCGGGCCGGAGCGCCGAGGACGACCCCGCAGGCCGGTACGGCGGCTGGCAGTCGACCGAGAGCTGGCAGGGCGAGGAGTGGAGCGTGCGCCATGTCGCCGGGGCGAGCGCCGAGGGCAAGACCTACCGCTGCCCGGGCTGCGACCAGATGATCCCCTCCGGGGTCCCGCACGTGGTGGCCTGGCCGGAGTACGCGGGCGTGGACGACCGCCGCCACTGGCACAAGGCCTGCTGGAACGCAAAGGACCGCCGCACCACCCGGGCACAGCGGTCCCGTAACGCGCCGAGGTTCTAGCCGTCCGCCGGCAGACCCGGCCCCGGGACCGGTCGGGCGCCCTCCGGTCCGACCGCAGCAGCCGCGAGGGCCTGGCCCGTCGTCCGACGTCACAGGGAACCGCCGACCCCTGTCGCGACACATGCGCCGGGCCCCCGCGCGCGTGCGGCAACACGAAGGGCCTCCCCGGCTGCGGCGGGGGATGGTGTCATCCACCGCAGGCCGGGAAGGCCCTCGGGTCGTCGAGTGACCGGGCCGCCGCGCGGCGCCGGTCAGTGGTGCCGGAACCTCACACGTCCCGCTTCTCCAGCAGCGCGTAGGCGCCGGCGAACGCGGCTGCCGAGAGACCCAGCATGATCCACAGCGGGTCCCAGCCCGTGGGGCCGGAGCTGCTCAGGGAGTTGTCGTAGAAGCAGCTCATCTGGCTCGGGATGGAGTACTCCAGCAGCCACTGCCGCACCTTGGCCAGCGACTGCGAGGCCATGAACAGTGCGATCACCAGCGGGGCCAGCACGGCGCCGATCATGATGGTGATGGCGCCCGCGGAGTGCCGGATGATCGAGCCGATGAGCAGCGAGAACAGCCCGAGCAGCGCGATGTAGAGGCTGATGCCGACGGTCGCCTTCAGCCAGTCGCCGCCGGAGGGGGTGCGGGCGCCGCCGACGCCCTTCAGCATGGACGCGTGGATCATGGCCATGAGGCCGGACGTGGCCAGGGTGACCACGAAGGCGACGGCGAAGAACACGATCGCCTTGGCGGCGAGCACCCGGCCCCGGCTCGGGCAGGCGACCATCGTCGTACGGATCATGCCGGTGCCGTACTCCGAGGCCGTGGTCAGCACGCCGAGCGTGATGATGCACATGCTGCCGAGGAGCAGGCCGAAGAACCCGAACTGGAGCGGGTTCTGGTCCGACAGGCTCTCCGACCCGGAGTTGGAACTGACCACCGAGCCGGCCATCAGGCCGATGACGAGGACGAGGACGATGAAGACACCGAGCGTCCACATCGTCGACCGCACCGACTTGATCTTGGTCCACTCGGAGGCGAGCGCGTGCCCGAGGTGGGTCCGCACGACCGGGATCGGCGAGGTGTAACCGGGGTATGACCCGCCGGGCGCCGCCTGCCAGTCGGGCGCGGCGGCCGGGGCCTGCGGCATCGGGGGCTGGTGGGTGCTCATCGGGCGTCCTCGGGCTTGGTCAGGTCGGCGGGGGCGGTGGCCGGGGCGGGCGGGGCGGCGGCGGGGGGCGCCTGCTGCGGCGCGGGCGGTGCCGCGGCGGCCGGGGCCGCCGGCGGCTGTGCCTGCGGGGCCGGGGCGGCCGGCTGTGCCTGCGGGGCCGGGGCGGCCGGCTGTGCCTGCGGGGCCGGGGCGGCCGGCTGTGCCTGCGGGGCCGGGGCGGCCGGCCGTGCCTGGGGCGTCTGCTGGGGCGGCTGGGCGTAGGGGTTGGGGGCGCCTGCGCCCGCGCCGGCGGGAGCGCCGGGAGCGCCGTAACCGGGCGCCTGCGGGCCGCCGTACGCGCCCGCGGGCGCCTGCGGCATGGCGAACGGCTGGCCGCCCTGCTGGGGCGGCGGCGGGGCGTACCAGCCGGGCTGGCCCTGGCCGGGCACCGGCATCGGCGGCTGCGCGCCCGGCGGCAGCGGCTGCTGCAGGCCCGCCTTCTGGTCGGTGGTCGACCGGTAGTCGACCGCGCCCTGCGTCATCCGCATGTAGGCCTCCTCCAGCGAGGCCTGGTGCGGCGAGAGCTCCCACAGCCGCACCCCCGCCTCGTGCGCGAGGTCGCTGATCCGGGGCAGCGGCAGCCCGGTCACGCGCAGCGCGCCGTCCTGCTCCGGCAGCACATGGCCGCCCGCCTCGGTGAGCGTGGTGCCGAGCTTCTCGCGCAGCTGCGGCTCGGTGTCCGGGGTGCGCACCCGGGCGAAGTCGGCGGAGTTCGCCGAGATGAAGTCCTTCACGCTCATGTCGGCGAGCAGCTGGCCGCGCCCGATGACGATGAGATGGTCGGCGGTCAGCGCCATCTCGCTCATCAGGTGCGAGGAGACGAAGACCGTACGGCCCTCGGCGGCCAGGGACTTCATCAGATTGCGGACCCAGAGGATGCCCTCGGGGTCGAGGCCGTTGACCGGCTCGTCGAACAGCAGCACCTGCGGGTCGCCGAGCAGCGCGGCCGCGATGCCGAGGCGCTGGCCCATGCCGAGCGAGAAGCCCTTGGAGCGCTTGCGTGCCACGTCCTGCAGGCCGACCACCCCGAGCACCTCGTCCACGCGCCGGGCCGGGATGCCCGACAGCTGGGCGAGGCTCAGCAGATGGTTGCGGGCACTCCGGCCGCCGTGCACGGCCTTGGCGTCGAGCAGCGCGCCGACCTGGCGGGGGGCGTTGGGCAGCTTGCGGTAGGGGTAGCCGCCGATCGTCACCGAGCCGGACGTCGGGTTGTCCAGCCCGAGGATCATCCGCATCGTCGTCGACTTGCCCGAGCCGTTCGGCCCGAGGAAGCCGGTGACGGCCCCGGGCCGCACCTGGAAGGAAAGGTTGTACACGGCGGTCTTGTCGCCGTAGCGCTTGGTCAGGCCGACAGCCTCGATCATGCTCCGCACCCATCGAAAGGTTCAGGACAGCAGGGCGCACCACGCCCCCGTAAGGGTTAGGAGGATACCGAGGCGCTGACGGTTCCACCCAAGAGAAAGTAAAGCTGTGCGTCCCGGTCCTTGAGCACTGCGTGACCGCCGGTGAGCGCGGCGATCACGGAAGAACGCGGCCACGCCAGGACGAAGCCCCCTGCCACCGGAGCGGCAGGGGGCTTCGACTCGTCGAGCGCGTGTGTGCGGAAGCGTTACCGGGACTGCTGCGCCGGCACCCCACGGGAGATGGGCTCGTCGTCGCCCGGCGTGCCCGCGGCGGCCACCGCGGCGCCCGTCAGGGTCGCCAGCATCTCGCGGACGTTGGTCAGCTGGGCGTTGATCGAGTCGCGGCGGTTGGTCAGCGCGGCGAGCTCGCGCTCGGATTCCGAGCGGATGCGGTCGGCCTTGGCGTTGGCGTCGGCCACGATGTCCTCGGCCTGGCGCTGGGCGGTCTCCACCGTCTGGCGGGCCCGGCGCTCGGCGTCGGTGCGCAGCTTCTCGGCCTCCAGGCGCAGCTGCTCGGCGCGGTGCTCGATCTCCGCCAGCCGCTTCTCGGCCTTCTGCTGACGGGAGGCCAGGTCGCGCTCGGACTGCTCGCGGCGCTTGGCGAGGTTCGTCTCGAAGTCGGCGGCGGCCTGCGCGGCCTTGGCGCGGGTCTCCTCGAAGAGGGCGTCCGCCTCCTCGCGCTTGGACTGCGCGTCCTTCTGCGCCTCGGTACGCAGCTGGGCGGCGTCGCCCTTGGCCTTCTCGACGATCCGGACGCCCTCGTCCTCGGCCTTGGCCTTGCGCTCGGCGGCGTAGGACTCGGCGTCGTTGCGGACCTGCTGGGCCGCGGACTCGGCGAGGTCTCGGTGCTGTTCGGCCGCCCGCCGGGCCTCCTCACGCAGTTCCTTGGCCTCTTCCTCGGCCAGCCGCAGGATCTTCTCGACCCGGGCACCGAGACCCGCGTACGACGGCTCGGCGTCGGTGACCTGGGCCTGGGCGTTCTGCGTCTCGAGGTGGAGCTCCTCGATGCGCTTCTCCAAGGCGGTGATGCGGGCGAGAGCACTGTCACGGTCGGAGACGAGCTTGGAGATACGTTCGTCCACCTGAGCGCGGTCGTACCCACGCCGCACAAGCTCGAAGCCGTAGGGGGAAGTGTCGCTCATGGGGTTCCTGTCAATGAGACCGGTGAGGTGATAAGGGGAATCCTAGGGGCCGAAGCGGTGTGTCATCGAGCGGATACGGTTTTGATCTGGAGAATGGCACCTCTTTTGGGTGGCTGACCGCCGGAGGGCTTGCCAACGACTCGGGCAAAGCCCCCAGACGTTACCGGAACGCACCGCTCAGGTTAGCCGTCTGACGACTTGCCACCCGATCGGGGGGCGCCCACCGTCGCGCCGGCCTTGACCGAGCCGTCCTTGCCCGACGTCGGCGCCTCGAAGGACTCGAGCGCCTCCAGGACGTCCTGGACCCGGGAGATCTCGGCGTTGATGTCCTCGCGCCGGCGCACCAGGATCTCCAGCTCGCGCTTGCCCTCCTCGACCGTGCGCCGCGCCTCGCGGATCGCCTCGGCCTTGAGCTCCTCGGCCTCCTTGACGAGACTGGCCTTCTTCTGCTCGGCCTCCTTGAGCAGCCCCTCCGCCTTCTTGACGGCGGCGATGCGCACCTTGCCCGCCTCGGAGTTGGCCTCCGAGACCAGCTCCTTGGCCTTCGCCTCCGCCTTGGCCAGCTGCTCCTCCGCGGCCTTGATGAGGGCGTCGCAGCGGTCGCCGGTGGACTTCATCGTCTCGGCGGCCTCGCGCCGGGCCCGCTCGTGCAGCTCCTCGATCTCGGTGGTGATGCGGTCGCGCAGTTCCTCCGCGCGCTCGCGGATCGCGGTCGCGTCCCGGCGGGCGCCGACCAGCAGCTCGTCGGCGTCCGTACGGGACTTCTCCACCAGCGAGTTGCCCTCGATCGTGGCCTCGGAGACGATCCGCTCGGCCTCGCTGCGGGCCGCGCCGACCATCGTGTCGGCCTGCGACTCGGCGTCCGCGGTGGTCTTCAGCGCCTGCTCCTGCGCCTCGCCGAGCAGCTTGTCGACCTCGGCCGTGGTCTCGGTGATGAGCGTGTCGACCTGCTCGGCCGCCTCCGAACGCCGCTTGTTGGCTTCCTTGCGGGCCTCGTCCAGGGTCCGCTCGGCCTCCTCGCGGGCGGAGGTGACCAGCCGTTCGGCTGTGTCCTCCGCGTCCGCCCTGAGCTGCTCGGCCTCCGCCCGTACCCGCTCGGCGTGCGCCTGCGCCGAGCCGACGGTCTCGGCGGCCTCCGCGCGCAGCCGCTCGGCCTCGCCGGCGGCGTCCCCGAGGAGCTGCTCGGCGGCTGCCAGGGCCTCCGCGCGCACCCGGTCCGCCTCGGCGGCGGTCTCCGTCTGCAGCCGGTCCGCCTCGGCGAGCGTCTCGTTCTGCAGGCGCTCGGCCTCGTTACGGGCCTCCGTGATGAGGGTGTCCGCCTGGGTCGCCGCGTCCGAACGGATCCGGTTGGCGTCCTCGCGGGCGTCCGCCCGGGTCCGGGCGGCGGCCTGGTCGGCCTCGGCGAGCGCGTCCGAGGCCTCGGTGCGCACCCGCTGGGCGTACTCGCCGGCGTCCGCGCGCAGCCGTTCGGCCTCCGCCATCGCCTCCGCGACCGTACGTTCGGCCAGCGCCTTGGCGGCCTCCGACGCCTCGTTCGCCTCGCGGCGGACACGGCTCGCGTCCTCGCTCGCCCGCTCCCGCTCGGCGTAGGCGTCGGCGCGGACCCGGTCCGCCTCCTCCTCGGCCTCCCGCTTCGTCCGGTCCGCCGCGTGCTCGGCGGCCGAACGCAGCCCGGTGATCTCCTCCTGCGCCTGCTCGTGCAGCCCGGCGACGGAGTCCCGCACCTGCTGGGCGTGCTGCTCGGCGGCGGACACCATCTCGGTGGCGCGCCGGTCGGCCTCCTCGACCAGCCGGGTCGCCTCGGCCTGTGCCTCCTCCACGCGCCTGCGGGCGGAGGCCAGCAGCTCCTCGCTCTGCTCACGGGCCCGCCGGCGCTCCTCCTCGGCCTCCTCGCGGGCGGCACCGAGGGTCTCCTCGGCCTCGCGGCGACGCCGGACGGCCTCCTCCTGGGCGGCGGCCAGGGTCTCCGACGCCTCGGCACCGAGCCGTTCGGCGGCGGCCTGTGCCTCCGCGCGCACCCGGTCCGCGGTGTCCTGGGCCTCCGCCTTCAGCCGCTCGGCCTCGGCGGCGGCCTCCGAACGCAGCCGTACGGCGACGGCCTCGCCCTCGGCGCGGGAGGCGGACGCGTCGGACGCGGCCTCGGTGCGCAGCCGGTCGGCCTCGGCCTCGGCCTGCTGCTGCAGCGTGCGGATCCGGTCGGCCGCCTCGGCGCGCAGCCGCTCGCTCTCCTCCGCGGCCTCGCGGCGGATCCGGCCGGCCTCTTCGCGGGCATCCGTGAGCGCCTGCTCGGCCGATTCCAGCCGGTCCTGCGCCTCCGTCTGCAGCCGGGTCAGCTCCCCGGCGGCCTCGGCGCGGCGGGCCTCGACGGCGCGCTCGGTCTCCGCGCGCAGCTCGCGCGCCGCGGTCTCGGCGTCCGCCTTGACGGACTCGGCCTGCTCGTCGGCCTCGGCACGCAGCCGCTCGGCCTCCTTGCGGGCCCGGTCCAGGGTCTCCTCGGCCTGCCGGCGCAGGCTGGTGGCCCGCTCGATGGCCTCGGTGCGGACCTTCTCGCTGTCGGTGGTCGCGGTCTGCCGCAGCTCGTCTGCGTCCGCCTTGGCCTTGGCCAGCAGCTCCTCGGCGGACCTGGCCGCCTCCTCGATCTGCGCGACCGCCTCCCGGCGCGCCTCCGCGCGGATCGACTCGCCCTCGGCGACCGCGTCGGCGCGCAGCTGCTCGGCCTCGCCGCGCAGCCGGCGGGCCTCCTCCTGCAGCTCGACCGTCTTGGCGCGGTACTCCTTGGTGTCGTCCTTCGCCGCGCCTTTGAGCTGCGCGGCGATGTCGTGCGCCTCGGCGCGCAGCCGGTCCGCCTCGGCCTCGGCCTCGGTGCGGATCCGCTCGGCCTCCTCGGCGGCGGCCCTGGTGGTCCGCTTGGCCTCCTCGGAGGCCTTGTTCAGCACGTCCTCGGCGGTCTTGGCGGCCTTGGACAGCTGGGTCGCGCTCTCCTCGGCGGTGATCGTGCGGGCCTTCTCGGCGGCCTCGGCGACGATCTTCTCGGCCTCGGCACGGGCGTCCGCGACCAGCTGCTCGGCCTCGGACCGGGTGGTCTCGGCCTCCTTGGTGGCCTCCTCGACCAGCCGGGCGACCTGCTCCTTCGCCGTACGCGTGCGGGCCTCGCCCGCGGCCTCGGCGCTGGAGAGGGTCTTGGCCGCGGCCTGTTCCGCCTCCGTGACCAGCTTCTCGGCCTCGGCCTGCGCCTTGCGCAGCGCCTCCTCGGCCGCCGCCATCCGCTCCTCGGCGGCCCGGCTCAGCTCGGTGGCCTGCCGGCGTGCGGCGTCCGACTCGCCGGCCGCGTCGGTGCGCAGCTGCTCGGCGTGGTCGGTGGCCTCCTGGGCCTGCTGGGAGGCGGCGTTCAGCAGGCGTTCGGCGTCCGTGCGGGCGCGGCGCAGAAGCTGCTCGGCCTCCGCACGGGCCGCCTCGGCGTCACTCTGCAGCCGCTCGCGGGCCTCCCGGGTCAGCCGCTCGGCCTCGGCGCGGGCGGTGGCCAGCGCCTGGTCGGCCTCGGCGCGGGACTCGTCCATGAGCCGGCGGGCCTGCTGTTCGGTGCGGGCGCGCAGCTGCTCCGCCCAGGCCACGTTCTCGTTGACGTGCGACTCGACCGTGGCGCGGCGCTCGGCCAGCTCCTGGTCGAGCTGCTGGCGCCGGGTCACCGCCTCCTGGTGCAGTTCGGCCTGGAGCCGGGCGGCCTGCTCGGCGTGCTCCTGCAGGATGCGCTGGGTCTGCGCGCGGGCCTGGCTCAGCTCCCGCTCGGCGTCCTGACGCAGCTGGTCGGCCTGCATCTGGGCATTGCGGAGCAACTGCTCGGCCTGATAGCCGATGTCACCGCCGTCGAAGGCGGGCCGGGTCATCAGGGTGCGGCGCGCCTCGTGCAGCTTGGCGCGCAGCACCTCGACCTGGTAGCCGAGGTCCTCGGCGTGCTGGATCGCCTTCTCCCGCTCGGTCTTCAGCCGCTTCATCTCGGCCTCGAACCGAGAGAGGTGGTCGACGTCAGCCGCCGGCTCTCGCTCCTGGCTCTCGTAGCCCCGCACTGCGCGGTCCCATCCGTCCCCTGGTCAGCTTCTCCAACGAGCCTCGTCCTCCGCCGAACGGGGCCCCCGGGGAATGGTGTCAGATCAACGGCGGAGCACGGGCTGCTGCCCCGACGCTCGTCCCCCGAAACCCGGACCCCGGCATCGGTCGTCCCCGGTTTCGGGGACGACCGCCCCCAACCCTACCGGCCCTTATGTACGGGGGTCAGTGCTCAGGGGACTCAACAGGGGCCGAAGTGACCAGTTCTGTGAGCACGCCGTGGCAATCCTTGGGGTGCAGGAAGGTGATCCGCGACCCCATGGAGCCGCGCCGCGGCTCGTCGTACAGGACCCGTACGCCCTTGTCCCGGATGTCCGCGGCGTCGCCGTCCACGTCCGCGGTACCGAAGGCGATGTGGTGGACACCCTCCCCGTTCTTCGCCAGCCACTTGCCGACCGCGGAGTCCTCGCGGGTCGGCTCCAGCAGCTGGAGGTAGGAGGCGCCGCCGTCCGAGGTCTCGTTGATCTTGAGCATGGCCTCGCGCACGCCCTGTTCCTCGTTGACCTCGGTGTGGAACACCTCGAAGCCGTAGGTGGCCCTGTAGAACTCGACGGTGGCGTCGAGGTCGTGGCAGGCGATCCCGATGTGGTCGATTCGCGTCAGCATGGATTCAGTGCAGCGCTACGGCGGTGGTTGCGCAACGTGCGAGCGATCACACTGACAGGCCGATGACGGCACGGAGTGCCATCAGTACATTCGAAGTAAACCCTCGTTCACTCCTCGGCCTGGGCAGGCCGGTAAGGGGATCGCAGCTCATGCCTTCTGGAACGAACAGCTCGGTGATCGTCGCGGGCGCGCGTACGCCCATGGGACGACTTCTGGGCTCTCTCAAGTCCTTCTCCGGAGCCGATCTGGGCGGCTTCGCGATCAAGGCCGCCCTCGACCGTGCGGGGATCGGCGGCGACCAGGTGCAGTACGTGATCATGGGACAGGTGCTCCAGGCAGGCGCCGGCCAGATCCCGGCCCGCCAGGCCGCCGTGAAGGCCGGCATCCCGATGAACGTCCCGGCGCTCACCATCAACAAGGTGTGCCTCTCCGGCCTCGACGCCATCGCGCTGGCCGACCAGCTGATCCGCGCCGGCGAGTTCGACATCGTCGTGGCGGGCGGCCAGGAGTCCATGACCAACGCCCCCCACCTGCTGCCGAAGTCCCGCGAGGGCTTCAAGTACGGCGCGGTCCAGATGATCGACGCCATGGCGTACGACGGCCTGACCGACTCCTTCGAGGGCATCGCCATGGGCGAGTCCACGGAGAAGCACAACACCCGCCTCGGCATCGGCCGCGCCGAGCAGGACGAGATCGCCGCCCTGTCCCACCAGCGGGCCGCCGCCGCGCAGAAGAACGGCCTGTTCGAGGCCGAGATCACCCCGGTGGAGATCCCGCAGCGCAAGGGCGACCCGGTCCTGTTCAGCAAGGACGAGGGCATCCGCGGCGACACCACCGTGGAGTCCCTGGGCAAGCTGCGCCCGGCCTTCAGCAAGGAGGGCACGATCACGGCGGGGACGAGCTCCCAGATCTCGGACGGCGCGGCCGCCGTGGTCGTGATGAGCAAGGCCAAGGCCGAGGAGCTGGGTCTGACCTGGCTCGCCGAGATCGGCGCGCACGGCAATGTGGCCGGACCGGACAACAGCCTGCAGTCCCAGCCGTCCAACGCCATCCTGCACGCGCTGAAGAAGGACGGCCTGGAGGTTTCCGACCTGGACCTCATCGAGATCAACGAGGCCTTCGCCGCGGTCGCCGTGCAGTCGATGAAGGACCTCGGCGTGTCCACCGAAAAGGTGAACGTGAACGGTGGTGCGATCGCCCTGGGCCACCCGATCGGCATGTCCGGCGCCCGGCTCGTGCTGCACCTGGCGCTGGAGCTCAAGCGGCGCGGCGGCGGGGTCGGCGCGGCCGCGCTGTGCGGTGGCGGCGGCCAGGGTGACGCGCTGATCGTGCGGGTACCGAAGGCGTAACCACCCTCGTTGCACGCGTCTGTACGTCTGTGAACCGAACGGAGTTGTTTGATGCAGGACGTCTCCTCTCTGGTGGCCCAGGCCAGGGAAGGCCGGCCGCGGGCCGTGGCCCGGCTGATCTCCCTCGTGGAGGGGGCGTCCCCGCAGCTCAGGGAGGTCATGGCGGCGCTGGCCCCGCTGACCGGCAACGCGTATGTGGTCGGCCTGACGGGCTCCCCGGGCGTCGGCAAGTCGACCTCCACCTCCGCGCTCGTCACGGCGTACCGCAAGCAGGGCAGGCGGGTCGGCGTCCTGGCCGTCGACCCGTCGTCCCCCTTCTCCGGCGGCGCCCTGCTCGGCGACCGGGTGCGGATGTCGGAGCACGCCTCGGACCCCGGGGTGTACATCCGCTCCATGGCCACCCGCGGCCACCTGGGCGGCCTGGCCTGGGCCGCGCCCCAGGCGATCCGCGTGCTGGACGCGGCGGGCTGCGACGTGATCCTGGTGGAGACGGTCGGCGTCGGCCAGTCCGAGGTCGAGATCGCCTCCCAGGCGGACACCAGCGTGGTCCTGCTGGCCCCCGGCATGGGCGACGGCATCCAGGCGGCGAAGGCGGGCATCCTGGAGATCGGCGACGTCTACGTCGTCAACAAGGCGGACCGGGACGGAGCCGACGCCACCGCCCGCGAACTGAACCACATGCTGGGCCTCGGCGAGTCCCGCGGCCCCGGCGACTGGCGCCCGCCCATCGTGAAGACGGTCGCGGCCCGCGCCGAGGGCGTCGACGAGGTCGTGGAGGCGCTGGAGAAACACCGCGCGTGGATGGAGGAGCGCGGCGTCCTGACGGAGCGCCGCAGGGCCCGTGCGGCCCGTGAGGTGGAGACCATCGCGGTGACGGCCCTGCGCGAACGCATCGGCGACCTCCACGGCGACAGCCGGCTCAGCGCGCTCGCGGAGCGGATCGTCGCCGGTGAGCTCGACCCGTACCGCGCGGCGGACCAGCTGGTGGCGGGCCTGACCCAGGGCTGAAGGCGGTCGCCAACCGACGGACCCCACTGGTAAGTTGGCGGGCATGTTCCTCTCCGTGGCGTAGAGCGGCACCGGACCGCGAGGCCGACGAACGACCGGCCCTCGCGTCCCTCGGTGTCCCCTCTTCCGCCTCCACCAGAGGAACTCCAGCATGTCCACGCATGCCCCCGCGCGGCCCTCGTACGCCGCCGTCCTGCGCGTGCCGCACGCCCGCCGCGCCTTCGCCTCCGCCCTCATCGCCCGCCTGTCCTACGGCACGGTCTCCCTGGCCGTGCTGCTGTCCGTCACCCGTGCCACCGGCTCCTACGCCGTCTCCGGCGCCGTACTGTCCCTGTTCGGCGCCACGACCGTCTTCCTGTCACCCCTCAGGGCCTCGCTGATCGACCGCCACGGCCCGCGCCGCGCCCTGCCGCCCATGGCCACCCTGTACGGCGGTCTGCTCTGCGTCCTCGCCGCGCTGACCTGGCGCCCGGGCGCCCCCGCCCCGGCCCTCGCCGCGACCGCCGCCCTCGCCGGCGCCTGTGCGCCCCCGCTGGGCCCGGCCATGCGCGCGCTGTGGTCGGAACTGGTGGCGGAGCCGGGCCTGTTGCAGCGGGCGTACAGCCTCGACGGGGTCGCCGAGGAACTGCTGTACGTCACCGGTCCCGTGCTGGTCGGCGTCCTGAGCGGCTGTGCTCCGCCGGCCGCCGGGATCCTGCTGAGCGCGCTGCTGGTCGTGGGCGGCACCGGTGTCTTCGCCACCTCCCCGGCCCTGCCCGGCCCGCGCCCCGCCACCGCGCCCGGTCGGGGCACCGGCGCCCTCGGCGGGCTGTCGGCGCCGGTCGCCGTCGCCACGGGCCTCGGGCTGGCCCTCAGCGGTGTGGACCTGCTGGTCATGGCCTTCGCCGCCCAGCACTCCTACGGCACCGCCCTGGTGTCCTGGGCCATGGGCGCGCTCTCGGCGGGCAGCGCGGTGGGCGGGCTGCTCAACGGGGTGATCCGCTGGCGGGCCCCGGCCCGCACCCGCCTGTGCCGCTTCGCGGCGGCTCTCGGTGTGGTGATCGCCGGGGCGGGGCTGGCACCGGGAGTGTGGAGCCTGCTGGCCGCGATGGTGTGCGCCGGCGCGTTCATCGCTCCCGCGCTCACCACGGCGTACCTGCTGGCCGCAGAGGTGGCGGGGGAGGGGGCGCGGACGCGGGCCGGGGCGTGGGTCAACACGGGGGTGAACGCGGGGAGTTCGGGCGGGGCGATGGTCACGGGGCTGCTCATCGGGCACATGCCGCTGCCCTTGTGCTTCGTCCTGGCCGGGGGCGCGGCTCTGATCGGCGCCGTCGTGCCGTCCGCCGTCACCGGGTCTCGCGCCTGAAGCCGCCGTTGCCGCTACGGGCGGTCCGTCTCCCCAGTGCACCGCAAGGGCCTGGGCACCCCCAGGCGGTACGGGTGGGCGCAGACAACACCCACCCCAACCCCCCGGCCCCACTACCCCACCCCGAGCCGATGAGCCGAGCTCAGGGACGCCCCCGCTGCCCCCTCAGGTGCTCGGCGATCGGCTTCAGTGCCTTGTCCAGGTCCGTCAACGCCTCCGGCGACAGCAGGTCGATGAAGTGCCGCCGCACGGAGGCGACATGATGTGGCGCCACCCTCTTCATCGTGTCCATGCCATGCTCGGTCAGCACGGCGTACAGCCCCCGCCGGTCGGACTCGCAGTTCTCTCGGCGCACCAGGTTCGCGTTCTCCATCCGCGTGATCTGGTGCGACAGCCGGCTCTTCGACTGCAGGGTCGCGGAGGCGAGGTCGCTCATCCGCATCCGGTGGTCGTCCGACTCGGACAGGTTCACGAGGATCTCGTAGTCGTTCATTGTCAGGCCGAACGGCTGCAGATCCCTCTCCAGCTGGTACGTCAACAGCCTGTTGACCTCCAGGTGGGTGCGCCAGGCGCACTGCTCCGCATCGGTCAGCCAGCGCGTGGCCGTCTCGGTCTCCATGTATGAAGTCTACCTAAGAAGTTGAATGGCGAACTACTTTGGGTGGTGTGACAGTGCGCACGCGTTCGATGTCACCCTCCGCAGACTACCGCTCACAGCCCGAAGCGGCGCTGGAGGTCTCCCAGCTGTCCGGGAAGGCGCGGTTGACCCGAGGGTTGCGGACCGTGTCCGCCCGGTGCCGCTCCGCCACCCCCGGGCACCCCGGGTTCGGACGGAACGACACCCGTCGCCGCCTCCTCCATGAGGGTCTCCGTCGACTGCAACAGGACCGTCCCGGCGCCCACGAACTCGAACTGGTGCTCCTCTCCGGATACCCCGCCCAGGCCAGTCATCGCACGTAGACCGCCCAGTACCCCCGTCAGATATCCGTGGTCGTAGTGATGGCACGGCGACGGGCAGTCGGCCCACCCGACGAGCGCCTGAGGATCGACCCGGATCGGAGGTTCCATGAACACCACCGGACCGTTAGATGCGGCCACAAACTTTCCGGTTCCGATAAGGGTCAGAAAACCCGGCACGATCGATTGCTTGAGCGCGAGACTTGGCTGAAAAGCGAGCAGGTTGCCCGCGCGAATGGTCAAGTTCCCGTCGTCCAGGTCGTAGGAGTTGACGTCGAAGGCCCGGTCGGCGAGGAGCATCTTGCCCGAGCCCGCCGCCACGACCCAGTCGCTCGCGTGCAGTGGCGAATGGAACGAGGTGCGGACGAGCCGGTCGAGTCGGCCGTGCCCGATGCCGTTGAACTCGATCGCCCCGTAGTAGGCGATCATCTTCCCCTTCTGCAGGAACCACTGCCCGCTCTTGAGCTCGACACAGAACGTGTACTTGTTCACGTTGTCGTCGGCGGGCAGGGTCATGGGGTCGTGCACCACCGGGCCGCCGGGGGTGCCGTACGTGCTTCCGTACGCGCTCACAGCTTCTCCTCCGACGCCTGGACGTACACCGTGCCGTTGCCGCTCAGCTCCAGCTGGAAGGCCTCGCCGGAACCGCGGCCCACCATCTCGCGCCAGCCCAGCGCGGCGGACAGCTTGTTGCGGACCTCGCCGTGGTGGGCGACGTACGCCTGCGGGTCGACGTGGACCGGGCGCTGCGGGGTGATCGGGATCTCGAAGACGCCGCCGTGCGCCATCACGGCGACGCAACCCTGGCCCTGGAGGGTCGTCGTGAACAGGCCCTGTCCGGTGACCTGGCCGCGGACCAGGCCCATCACCCCGCCCTGGGAGCCCATGAACATCGTGCCCTGCCGGAGCGTGCCCTCGAAGGCGAGCAGGCGGTCGGCCTCGACGTAGAGGGTGTCGCCGGTCAGGTGGATCACGTGGACGTGGTGACCGCCGTGCCCGAAGAAGACGGTGCCGCTGCCCTCGACGGTCATCAGCGGGGTCGCCTCGCCCGTCACCCGGCGCCCGATCATGGACATCAGCCCGCCCTGGCCGCCCTGGATGTTCGGCGTGAAGGACACGTCCCCCTTGTAGGCGAGCATCGCCCCGCGCTGACTGAACAGCCGCTGCCCGGGCAGCACGGTCGCCTCGACCATCTTCGAGTTGATCTCCCGGAACGCCATGGCTACAGATCCCCCGCGATCGTGTTCCGCTCGCTCGGCTGCACGTACACCAGTCCGTCGCCCTCGAAGCGGATCTGGAAGGCCTCGCCGCCGCCCTCCCCGAGGAACGTGCGGAACGTCACTCCGGACTGGAAGGACTGCCGGACGCTGCCCTGGTGGGCGATGTAGGCGCCCGGGTCGACGATCAGCGGGTACTGCGGGGTGACCCGGAGCACCACCGCCGGCCCGTCGGACAGGAGCGCGGCCTGCCCGTGCCCCTCGACGGTCGTCGTGAACAGGCCGTTGCCCTGCGAGGCGCCGCGCAGCCCGGTGAACGTCGTGCCCGTGCGCAGCCCCGCGTCGGTCGCCAGCAGGTTGCTCGACTCGACATACAGCTTGTCCCCCTGGAGGGCGACCAGGTTGATCTCCGAGGCCCGGTCCGCGAACCAGCAGGTGCCGTGCCCCTTCACCTCCATCACCGTCATCTGCTCGCCGGTGAGCCGCCGGGTCACCATCCCGCGCAGTCCCTCGCCCCCACCGGTGAGCTTCTTGAAGCTCATCTGCCCGTCGTACGCGACCATCGAGCCGTTCTTCGCCTTCACGGCGTCCCCGGTCATGTCGACGGCGAGCACCTTGCTGCCTTGCAGTCGGAACATCGCCACGCAGCGAAAGTAGCGGCGCCGCGGGTGGACGGAACAGGGCCCATAGGTGGACACCGACCCTGAGCGGACCCCTACGGGCGCCGTTTGCCACAATGGGGCCTCGCTTGTGCTTCCGTTCACAAACTGTGGACGTCTCTCCCACCGAAGGTGACCAGTGGACCTCAAGACAGCCTCCGCCCTCCGCCGCCTCCGCCTGGTCTCGGCCCCGGAAGCCGTGTCCTTCCTGATCCTGCTCGTCTGCTCGGTCCTGAAGCGGACCACGGACTTCAACGCGGTCCCCGTGATGGGCGCGGTCCACGGCGTCCTGTTCATCCTGTACGTGATCTTCTGGGCGGACGCCTGGAACCGCACCAAGTGGCCGCTGCGGACCGGGCTCCTCTACTTCGTCCTCTCGGTGCTGCCCACCGGCGGCTTCTTCGCCGAGCGCAAGCTCAAGCGTGCCGCCGAGGACGAGGTCATCGCGGCCCGCGCCCGCAAGGAAGGAATCGTGAACGCATGATCGTCGCCTTCTCCGTGACGCCCCTCGGCGTCGGCGCGGACGTGGGGGAGTACGTCGCCGACGCCGTCCGCGTGGTCCGCGAGTCGGGGCTGCCCAACCGCACCGACGCCATGTTCACCTCCGTCGAGGGCGAGTGGGACGAGGTCATGGACGTCGTCAAGCGCGCCGTCGCCGCCGTGGAGGAGCGCGCCCCGCGCGTGTCGCTCGTGCTCAAGGCCGACATCCGCCCCGGCGTGACCGACGGACTCACCTCCAAGGTCGAGACCGTCGAACGGCACCTCGCGCAGTAGTCGGCCCCCTTTTTTGAGCGGTCGTGGGCGGAGGTGTACGTTCCCCTCCTGATCATCCGAGCGATCGCTCAACTTCACGTTCTGGCCTGGGGGAACACCATGGGTCTCTACCGAGAGACACACATACGCGCCGACCTCGACGAGGTGTGGGCGCGCACCCAGGACCCCGTCACGCGCCTGCGCTGGGACCTCCGCTTCACGTCGATCGCCCCGCTCCCGGCCATGGCGGGCGAGCCGCGGCGTTTCACCTGCACGTGGCGGGTACTGCCGCTTTTCACCGTGCCCGCCACCGGCGTCGCCGCCGGCGAGAAGGACCGCCCCGACGGCACGCGTGTGTGCGCCCTGCGTTTCTCCTCCTCGCACCCGCTCTCCCCGGTTGCCGAGGCGAGCGCCTACTGGCGCTACGTGCCCGACGCGCACGGCGTGCGCCTGCTCACCGGGTACGACTACCGGGCCCGCGGGGGAGCGTTCGGCGCGGTCGCCGACCGGGTGCTGCTGCGGCCGCTGACCGGCTGGGCGACGGCGTGGTCCTTCGACCGGCTCCGGCTGTGGCTGGAGCGCGGGATCACTCCGGAACGGGCCCTGGTCAACTGGCTCGTCGAGCTGGCGGTGCGCGCGCTGGTCCTCACGGTGTGTCTGACCGGGCTCGGGCTGGAGTCGCTGCTGCGGCTCTTCGGGTCCTTCGCGGACACCGTGGCCTATCTGTGCCCGCTGGTGCTGGTCGTCGGCGGCTCGCTCGCGGTCTTCAAGGCACCGCTGGCCGGGACGCCCGCCGCGCGGCGGTGTCTGCGGGCGCCGGTCACCCAGGCGCGTACGCCCCGGGTGCTGCGCCGGCTCGAGGCGTACGGGTGACGGCCCGCGCCCCTCAGGATCGGCGCATCTCCCCGGAGCCTGTCAGTGCCACCGTTCCTAATCAGTGAGCGGGAGTGAGTCTTGGACCCACGCCTGGTCACTGCGGACACCCCGAACGGTTGTGGATGCCCTGGTCGCCCGCGTACTCGCCGCGTCCGGCGGCACGGATCGTGTCCGTGGTCCGGGGATGCGGGGGCGGGGTCCCTCGCGCCCAGGGACACGCCGGTCGGCCTGG